>JAFEFZ010000276.1 GCA_018240325.1 Pseudomonadota bacterium | reverse complement strand
CACGCACCGCCCGCCATGTCCGACCGCACGATCCCGATCGCCGCTGCCGGCGCGCCCACGCGCGCGCAACGCCGCGCCGCGCCCAAGGGCCGGCAGGTCGACCCGGCGGCGCTGGCCGAAGTCCAGCAGTTGCTGGGCGGCGAGCCGCGTGCGCGCGCGCTGCTGATCGAGCACCTGCACAAGCTGCAGGACCATTTCGGCCACCTGAGCGCGCGCCACCTGGCGGCGCTGGCCGCCGAGATGCGCCTGGCGCAGACCGAGGTGTTCGAGGTCGCGAGCTTCTACCACCACTTCGACATCGTGAAGGAAGGCGATGCCGCGCCGCCGGCACTCACCGTGCGCGTGTGCGACAGCCTGACGTGCGAGCTGGCGGGCGCGCGCGATCTGCTGGCGCGGCTGCCGGCGCTGCTCGGCCCGGGCGTGCGCGTGCTCGCGGCGCCGTGCATCGGCCGCTGCGAGCAGGCGCCGGCGGCGGTGGTGGGCCAGCACCCGGTGGCGCCGGCCACGGCCGATGCGGTGGCCGCGGCGGTGCAGGCCGGCCGCACCACGCACGCGCCCGCCGGCTATATCGACCGCCGCGCCTACGAAGCCGCCGGCGGCTATGCGCTGCTGCGGCGCTGCGCGGCCGGCGCGCTGCAGCCCGAGCAGGTGATCGCGGCGCTCGACGACTCGGGCCTGCGCGGCCTGGGCGGTGCCGGCTTCGGCGCCGGGCGCAAGTGGCGCGCCGTGCGCGCCGAGCCGGCGCCGCGGCTGATGGCGGTCAACATCGACGAAGGCGAGCCCGGCACCTTCAAGGACCGCAGCTTCCTGGAGCGCGACCCGCACCGCTTCATCGAAGGCGCGCTGATCGCCGCCTGGGCGGTGGGCATCGACGCGGTCTACCTGTACCTGCGCGACGAATACCACGGCTGCCGCGCGCTGCTGCAAGCCGAGCTGGCCGGGCTGCGCGCGCAGCCGCTTTATGCCGGCATGCCGGCGATCGAGCTGCGCCGCGGCGCGGGCGCCTACATCTGCGGCGAAGAGTCGGCGATGATCGAATCGATCGAGGGCAAGCGCGGCCTGCCGCGGCTGCGCCCGCCCTATGTGGCGCAGGTGGGGCTGTTCGGCCGGCCGACGCTCGAGCACAACTTCGAGACGCTGCACTGGGTGCGCGACATCCTGGAGCAGGGCGCCGCCGGGTTCGCCGCGCACGGCCGGCGCGGCCGCAAGGGGCTGCGATCGTTCTCGGTGTCGGGCCGGGTGAAGGAGCCGGGCGTCAAGCGCGCGCCGGCCGGCATCACGGTGCGCGAGCTGATCGACGAATACTGCGGCGGCATGGCCGACGGCCACCGGTTCTATGCGTACCTGCCCGGCGGTGCGTCGGGCGGCATCCTGCCGGCGGCGCTGGGCGACATCCCGCTGGATTTCGACACGCTGCAGCCCTACGGCTGCTTCATCGGCTCGGCGGCGGTGATCGTGCTGTCGCAGCACGACAGCGCGGTGGGCGCGGCGCGCAACCTGATGCGCTTCTTCCGCGACGAATCCTGCGGCCAGTGCACGCCCTGCCGCAGCGGCACCGCCAAGGCGGCGGCGCTGATCGAGCAGCCGCACTGGGACCGGGCGCTGCTGGCCGAGCTGTCGCAGGTGATGCGCGACGCGTCGATCTGCGGCCTGGGCCAGGCGGCGCCCAACCCGGTGGATTGCGTGATCCGCTACTTCCCCGAGGAGCTCGAACGATGAGCACGCCGGGCCGCCCCCGAGCGCGCAGCACGGCGCGCGCTGCCTGGAGGCCAGTGTCGTGAACGCCCCCGCAACCCTGAGCTTCACGCTGAACGGCCGCGAAGTCGGCGCCACGGCCGGCGAGCCGATCCTCGAAGTCGCGCGGCGCGAGGGCATCGAGATCCCGCACCTGTGCGCCAAGCCCGGTCTGGGCGCGCCGGGCAACTGCCGGGCCTGCGTGGTCGAGATCGCGGGCGAGCGCACGCTCGCGCCTTCGTGCTGCCGCGCCGCCACGGCCGGCATGCAGGTGCGCACCGACAGCGAACGCGCGCGCAAGGCGCAGGCGCTGGTGCTCGAGCTGCTGCAGGCCGACATGCCGGCGGCCGCCTACACGCGCCGCAACGAGCTCGACGAATGGGCGGCCCGGCTGGGCCTGGGCCGGCCGCGCTTCGGCGCGCGCGCGCCGACGCCGCCGGACCTGTCGCACCCGGCGATCGCCGTGCACCTGGACGCCTGCATCCGCTGCACCCGCTGCGTGCGCGCCTGCCGCGATGTGCAGGTCAACGACGTGATCGGGCTGGCGCTGCGCGGCGACGCGTCGAAGATCGTGTTCGACTTCGACGATCCGATGGGCGCCTCCACCTGCGTGGGCTGCGGCGAATGCGTGCAGGCCTGCCCCACCGGCGCGTTGGCGTCGGTGGTGCGCGACGCCGCAGCGGTGCCGGCGCGCGACACCTCGCTGCCGGTGCCCGACCGCGTGGTGCCCTCGGTGTGCCCGTTCTGCGGCGTCGGCTGCCAGCTGAACTACCACGTCAAGGACAACCGGATCCTGTACGTCGAGGGCCGTGACGGCCCGGCCAACCAGGGGCGGCTGTGCGTGAAGGGCCGCTACGGCTTCGACTACGTGCACCACCCGCAGCGGCTGACGCGGCCGCTGATCCGCCGCGCCGACGCGCCGCCCAAGGCGGCGCTGCTGGGCGCCGATGGCGGCTTCGCGCTGGACCCGCAGCAGTTGATGCAGGTGTTCCGCGAGGCCGGCTGGGACGAGGCGCTCGACTTCGCCGCCGGCGGGCTGCGGGCGATCCGCAGCCGTCACGGCGGGCGCGCGCTGGCCGGCTTCGGCTCGGCCAAGGGCAGCAACGAAGAGGCCTACCTGTTCCAGAAGCTGGTGCGCACCGGCTTCGGCAGCCACAACGTCGACCACTGCACGCGCATGTGCCACGCGTCGTCGGTGGCGGCGCTGCTCGAAGGCATCGGCTCGGGTGCGGTCAGCAACCCGGTGATGGACGTGCTGCGCGCCGAGGTGCTGATCGTGATCGGCGCCAACCCGACGGTGAACCACCCGGTGGCGGCGAGCTTCGTCAAGAACGCGGTGCGCGCGGGCACCCGGCTGATCCTGATGGACCCGCGCCGCGGCGAGCTGGCGCGGCATGCGCAGCATTGCCTGCAGTTCCGCCCCGGCACCGACGTGGCGATGCTCAACGCGCTGCTGCACGTGATCGTGACCGAAGGGCTGGTCGACGAAGCCTTCGTCGCCGCGCGCACCGAAGGCATCGACGCGCTGCGCCGCAACGTCGCCGCCTACAGCCCGGAGGCGATGGCGCCGGTGTGCGGCATCGACGCCGGCACGCTGCGCGAGGTGGCGCGGCTGTACGCCACCGCCAAGACATCGATGATCCTGTGGGGCATGGGCGTCAGCCAGCATGTGCACGGCACCGACAACGCGCGCTGCCTGATCGCGCTGGCGCTGCTGACCGGGCAGATCGGCCGCCCCGGCACCGGGCTGCACCCGCTGCGCGGCCAGAACAACGTGCAGGGGGCATCGGATGCCGGGCTGATCCCGATGATGCTGCCCGACTACCAGCCGGTGGACAGCCCCGAGGTGCGGGCGCGCTTCGAGCAGGCGTGGCAACTGGCGCCCGGCACGCTCGACGACCGGCCCGGGCTGACGGTGGTCGAGGTGATGCACGCGATCACCCGCGGCGAGGTGCGCGGCATGTACATCCAGGGCGAGAACCCGGCGATGTCCGACCCCGACGCCAACCACGCGCGCGCGGCGCTGGCCGCGCTCGAGCACCTGGTGGTGCAGGACATCTTCCCGACCGAGACCGCCTGCCTGGCCGACGTGATCCTGCCGGCCGGCGCCTTCCCCGAGAAGACGGGCAGCTTCACCAACACCGACCGCCTGGTGCAGATCGGCCGCCAGGCGCTGGAGCCGCCGGGCGACGCGCGCGCAGACCTGTGGATCATCCAGCAGATCGCCCGCCGCCTCGGCCTGGCGTGGGACTACGCCGATGCCGGCCAGGTGTTCGACGAGATGCGCAGCGTGATGCCCAGCATCGCCGGCATCAGCCGGCAGCGGCTGGAGCGCGAAGGCGCGGTGACCTACCCGTGCACGCACGAGGGCGACCCGGGCGAGCCGGTGGTGTTCACCCGCGACTTCCCGCGCGCGGGCGGCAAGGCGCGCATCGTGCCGGTGGACATCGTGCCCGCGGCCGAGCGGCCCGATGCGCAGTACCCGCTGGTGCTGATCACCGGCCGGCAGCTCGAGCACTGGCACACCGGCAGCATGACGCGGCGCAGCGGCGTGCTCGACGCGATCGAGCCCGACCCGACCGCGCTGCTGCACCCGCTGGAGCTGGCCGCCGCCGGCGTGCGCGCGGGCGAGGCGATCACGCTCGAGACGCGCCGCGGCCGCGTGGCGCTGTGGGCGCGCGCCGACGACGGCATGCCGCGCGGCGCGGTGTTTGCCGCCTTCGCCTACTGCGAGGCGGCGATCAACGAGCTGACCCACGACGCGCTCGACCCCTTCGCCAAGATCCCCGAGGTCAAGTACTGCGCGGTGCGCGTGCGCGCCGGCGGCACGCCGCGGCCGGCCGGCAGCTACGGCGGCGGGCAGCTGCTCGCCGAGGCGGCGCCGGGCGCCGCCGCCGCGCCATGAACGGCGCGCACGCGACCGGCCCGCACATGGACGACCCGAAAGCGGCCGACCCGAAAGACGCCGCCCCGAACGCCGCCGGCCCGAACGCCGCCGACCCGAACGCCGGCGAAACGAACGCCGGCGAAACGAACGCCGCCGCCCCGCTGCCGCGGCTGAGCCAGGCCCGCGTGGAGCTGACGCGCGCGGTGTCGATCGTCGATGCCGAAGGCCAGCGCCGCGAGATCCGCATCCCGCTGGAGCGCGCGCTCACGCTGTACGTGGACAAGCGCGAGCTGGTCACGCTGATGACGCTGGGCCAGCACCCCGAATGGCTGGTGCTCGGCTACCTGCTGAACCAGCGGCTGGCGGCCGACGTGCGCGAAGTGGAATCGGTCACCGTCGACTGGGAAGTGGGCGCCGCCGCGGTGCGCATGCGCCGGGCGCTGGCCGGGCTGGACGCGCGCATCGCGCGGCGCGTGGTCACCACCGGCTGCGGCCAGGGCACCGTGTTCGGCGACGTGCTGCAAGCGGCGCAGGCGCTGACGCTGCCGGCGCCGGCGGCGTCGCGCGTGGCGGTGGCGACGATCCTGCAGGCGCTGGAGCAGGTGCGTGCGCTGCCCAGCGTGCACCGCGAAGCCGGTTCGGTGCACGGCACCGCGCTGCTGCGCGACGCCGAGCTGCTGTTCCATGTGGAAGACGTGGGCCGGCACAACGCGGTCGACACGCTGGCCGGCTGGATGGGCATGCACGGCGTGGCCGGCGCCGACAAGCTGATCGTCACCACCGGCCGGCTGACCAGCGAGATGGTGATGAAGGCCGCGGCCTGCGGCGTGCCCACGGTGGTGTCGCGCAACGGCATCACCGCGATGGGCCTGGCGCTGGCGCAGCAGCTGGGCATGACGCTGCTGGGCCGCGCGTCGGGCCGGCGCTTCATCTGCTACTGCGGCGAGGAGCGGCTGGTGCCGATG
>JAFEFZ010000275.1 GCA_018240325.1 Pseudomonadota bacterium | reverse complement strand
GTGTCGATCATGATGCGGTCCTGTTCGCGCGCGAGTGTAGCCCTCGAGGAAACGCCGGGCCGCTCCAAGTTTCCTCGACCCCCACGGGGGGGCGGGCCGGGCACAACCCGGCCCTGGGGGCGCTCTTACGGAAGCGCCGGGCCGCTCCCCCGAGTTTCCTCGACCCCCACGGGGGGCGGGCTGGGCGCAGCCCGGCCCTGGCGGTTATCAGGTGTCGACGACCGCTTCCTCCTCGCGGTGCAGGCAGTCGCGGCGCACGCACAGCCGGCAGCTCGGGCCCACCGGCACGGCCGGCGCCGCCGACGACAGGTCCAGGCCGTCGCCGTACACGGTCTGGTCGGCGTGCAATGCGTCGCACGCGAGCATGATCGACAGCAGGCGGCGCGGCAGCACGAATCCGGGCTGCGGCTTTTCGACGGCGCGTGCGACGAACAGCAGCCGCTCGCCGGTCGGGAACCCGGCAAGCTGGCGCACCACCGTGCCCGGCGTCTGGAAGGCCTGGTAGACCGCCCACATCGGGCAGGCCTGGCCGTGGCGCGGCAGTGCCAGTTGCGGCAGCGGGAAGCGCTTGCTGGTGAAGCCGGCGGCGTCGACGCGCATCAGTGCGAACGCAATCCCGGCGGCGCCGGGGCGGCGCAGCGACACCAGCCGGTGGCACACCTGCTCGAAGCTCGCGCCGAAGCGCTGCGCCAGATGGTCGATGTCGAAGCGTGCGCGCCGGGCGGCGTCGAGGAAGGCCTCGTAGGGCAACAGCACCGCCGCTGCGAGGTAGGACGACAGCGCGCGGCGGGCGCGGCGGCGTGCGGCGTCGGTGCTCAGCTGCACCGCCTGTGCCAGCACGCCGTCGAGCGCGCGCCCGTCGTCGAAGAGCACGGCCGCCGTGCGCGCGAGCTCGAAGCGCAGCGCCGCGCGCGGCGCGGCCTCGGCCAGCACCAGCGTGCGCGACGCGCGATCGAAGACCACAGGCTCGCGCAGCCCGCCACGGCCCGCCGCAGCCGGCGGCCGGGTCACCACCTGCAGCGCGTGCGCGCGCTGCAGGTGCTCGAGCAACGCCTCTTCGCGGCAGTCGCCGTCGATCGCCGCTGCCGCGCGCAAGCCGGCGGCTGCCTGCTCGAGCGCCGGGAAATGGTTGTCGCGGTCGAACAGGAAGTCGTCGACTTCGTCGACCGGGGTGAGCGAGCGCGTGCCCGTGCAGTCCTTGTCGAAGAAGGCCGCCAGCGCCTGTGCCACTTCCGCCAGGCGGGCACTCTCGTTGCCGACGATGGTCACGAAGCGCTGCCGCTGTGCCGGCTCGAGGTCGGCGACGGTCTCCAGGATCTCCGACGACGAACGGATCGCCGCCACCTGGCTGAGCAGGCTGTGCACGGCGCCGCCGAGGAACGGGTCCTGGTTGAGCCGGTCCGACAGCGCGCCCACCACTCGGCCGCGGTCGAGCCATGCGCGATGCAGGCGCACCAGCGCACGCGCCCATTCGCGCTGATGGCTGGTCAGCCCGTGGGCGGCGGCCGGGTCGAGCCGCAGGTCGGCCAGCAGCGGCTCGCCGCTGAGCTCGACCAGGTCGTCCAGCAGGCGGCGCTCGGCCGCGCCGTCGAGCTCGTCCAGCGCCAGGCCGAGCGCACCGGCGATGCGCTGGAGCAGCGCGCCGCCGATGTTGCGCTTGTCGCCCTCGATCAGGTTCAGGTACGAGGCCGAGATGCCCACCTCGGCGGCCAGCCGCGACTGGGTGATGCCGAGCGCGCGCCGGCGTTCGCGCACCGTCGGTCCGATCAGCGAGCGGCGCATGGGCTCATCCGATCAGCGCCGTGCGGCCGGCGCTGCCCAGCCGCCGCGCGCCGCGGGTGGCCGAAGCGGGCACCGATGTTGCATCGCAATGTGAAAAGTCCACCAATTTTTCTGAAGGCAAATTGATTCTTTACAAAAAACTCCAATGAAGTCAATCGTCTATTGTGAGGTTGACGGCCGGGTTCGATACTTCTCGACAGCGGCTGCCGGTTGGAGGCAGCGCATCGGGACGGTCCGGGCAAACGGGTCAGCGTCGGCAGCGGTCATGAACGGGTCCACAGGCAACAACCGCCGGCGCGCAGGCGCCGCGGGCGGCGCTGCACCCGGGGCGGGCGCGCAGGGCGTGGCGCCCGTGCGGCCATGCCGCGTGTGAGCCACGACCACCGATGCGGCCGCCGCCGGCGGGTGCGTGGCGGCGCGCCGGTGGCGATCGTGCCCGCCCGGCCCATCTATCGCGGGCTTCGTCAACCTTCTGGAGATCGAACATGGCGCAATCCAAGTCCCTGACCAAGACCGCATCTGCGTTGTCCCGCCGGCGCGTGCTGGGCGCCGGTGCGGGCGTTGCCGGTGCGACGCTGATCCCCGGCATCGGCCCGATCGGCTGGGCCTACGCGCAGGACAAGCCGGCGATGGGCACCTGGCCGGCCGGCTCGCAAGGCTCCACCGTTGCCGTGGCGGCGATGGTGCCGCTGACCGGCACCTACGCGGTGCAGGGTGCGGACGAGCTCAAGGGCTGGGAGCTGGCGGTCGAGCACATCAACACCAACCACCCGCTGATGAAGCAGCTCGCGCCGAAGATCAACAACGGCGTGCTCGGCAAGAAGGTCGTGCTCAAGCACGCCGACTCGGCCGCCAAGCCGAACCAGGCGCTGCAGGCCGCGCAGACCTTCATCAACCAGGACAAGGTCGTGCTGATGACGGGCTCGACCTCGTCGGCGGTGGCCGTGGCGATGAACAAGTTCGCGCAGCGCGAGCACATCCTGTACATGCCCGGGATCTCGGGGTCGAACGACACCACCGGCAAGGACTGCGTGCGCTACAGCTTCCGCCAGGGCTTCTACGGCGAGATGGCGGCCAACGCGATCGGCCCGGTGATGGTCAAGCAGTTCGGCAAGAACCGCAAGGCGGCGTTCATGACGCCCGACTACACCTACGGCCACACCACCACCAAGTCGGTGATGGACTACCTGACCAAGGAAGGCGGCTGGACGGTGGTGACCAACCAGGTCTCGCCGCTGGGCACGCAGGACTTCAGCCAGTACCTGACCAACATCGCCAACTCGGGCGCCGAGTTCCTGATCAACGTGAACTGGGGGCGCGACGCGGTGCTGTCGAGCCAGCAGGCCAAGCAGTTCGGCCTGCTGCCCAAGATGACGCTGGTGCTGCCCTACCAGATCCCGTTCATGGCCAAGGAGGCCGGCGTCGACATCACCGAAGGCGTGCTCGCCGCCACCGACTTCTGGTGGACGCTGGAGGACAAGTACCCGCTGGCCAAGCAGTTCGTCGAGGCCTTCCAGAAGAAGTACGGCTACCGGCCCGAGTGGGGCGCCGAGAACGCCTACGTCAGCTTCGCGCACTGGGCGCGCATGGTCACCGAGGCCGGCAGCTTCTACCCGCCCGACGTGATCAAGCAGTGGGAGAAGGGCGAGAAGATCCCGTCGCTGCTGGGCGACGTGTACTACCGGCCGCAGGATCACCAGGCCGTGCGCCCGGTCATCCTGGTGCGCGGCAAGGCCAAGAAGGACATGAAGAACCCCGAGGACTTCTGGGAGGTGATCGACATCGTCCCCGGCGAGAAGGTGATCCAGCCGCCGGGCGAGTTCGGCTGCAAGCTGGGCGACTACACCTGAGAGTGCGGGCGGGCGCCGTGCAGCCGCGCCGGGCTGCGCAGCGCGCCCGCCTCGGCCGGCCGCCGCCGTCACCCGAACCGACCGCAGACCAGGACCCGATCGCGTGTTCAGCTGGGGCAACTTCATCTCGCAGTGCTTCAACGGCCTGGTGCTGGGCGCGTTGCTGGCGCTGATCTCGTCGGGCCTGACGATCATCTACGGCACGCTGGGCGTGCTCAACCTCGCGCACGGCGCGATGTTCATGCTCGGCGGCTATGCGGGCTGGGTCGCCTACGAATACACCGGCTCGTTCCTCGTCGCGATCGCCGCCGGCGCGTTGTTCGTGATGCTGGTCGGCATCGTGACCGAGCGGCTGATCATCCAGCACTTCTACGCGCGGCCGCACGAGGACCAGCTGCTCGTCACATTCGGCCTGGGCATCGTCTTCGTCGAGACGGTGCGCTACTTCTTCGGCAGCCTGTCCAAGACGGTGCCGCCGCCGTCGCTGCTCGCCGGCATCACGCCGCTGGGCTTCATGGTCTACCCGACCTACAGGCTCGCGCTGCTGGGCATCGTCGCGGTTGCGCTGCTCGCGCTGTACTTCGTGCTGTACCGCACCCGCATCGGCATGATCGTGCGCGCCGGCATCGAGGACGCGGTGATGGTCGATTCGCTGGGCATCAACATCCAGAAGGTGTTCATGCTGGTGTTCGGCATCGGCGCGATGGCCGCCGGCTTCGCCGGCATCGTCAACGCGCCGGTGGTTGCGGTCGCGCCCGACGTCGGCGACGCGATCCTGGTGCAG
Organism: Pseudomonadota bacterium; assembly: GCA_018240325.1. Lineage (GTDB taxonomy): Bacteria > Pseudomonadota > Gammaproteobacteria > Burkholderiales > Burkholderiaceae_C > Rubrivivax. Next base: position 24,180 of record JAFEFZ010000275.1, on the reverse strand, counting down.
ACCTTCGTCGTCGTCGTGATCGGCGGCGTCGGTTCGTTCCCCGGGGCGGTGCTCGGCGGGCTCATCGCCGGCCAGATCATCAGCCTGACCTCGATGATCGACCCCGCGTATTCCTACGTGATGCTGTTCGTCGCGATGACGCTGGTGCTGGTGCTGCGGCCGTACGGGCTGCTGGGCACCGCCGGCCGCGAGTGAGCGCGAGCCCGCGATGCCGACCCGTCAACGCCCTTTCGTCGTCGAGATCCTGACGCTGCTCGCGCTGGTCGCGGCGCCCTTCGTGCTGCCGCACCTCGGCTTCGCGCCGGCGACGATCAACCGCATCCTCGTCTGGGGCCTGGTCGGGATCGGCTTCGACCTGCTGTTCGGCTTCACCGGGCTGCTGTCGTTCGGCCAGGCGGCGTTCTTCGGCACCGGCGGCATGATCGCCGCGTACCTGCTGACGCAGGCCGGCTTCAGCGACACGATCACCGCGACGCTGATCGGCACCGTCGCCGCCGGCGTGATCGGCTACTTGATCGGCCTGCTCGCGCTGCGGCGCACCGGCATCTACTTCGCGATGATCACGGTCGCGATCGCCGAGGTCTTCTTCTTCCTCGAGTTCAACCCGCTGTCGGCCTACACCGGCGGCGAAAACGGCCTGCCCGGCGTGCCGCCGCCGAACCTGAACCTCGGCTTCGCCCGCTTCGAGTTCTCGAGCAACCTCGGGATGTATGGCTTCTTCGCGTTCTGGTACTTCGTCGGCCTCGTGCTCGCGCTGCGCATCGTGCGCTCGCCGGTCGGGCTGCTGCTGCGCGCGATCCGCGACAACCCGATGCGCGCGCAGGCACTCGGCCACGACATCCACGGCTACAAGATGACGGTCTTCGTCGTCGCGGCGATGTACGCGGGCTTCGGCGGCAGCCTGCTCGGCATGCTGCAGGGCTTCATGCCGCCCGACGCCTTCATGTTCCACACCTCGGGCGAGATCGTGATGCAGACCGCGATCGGCGGCGCCGGCTGGCTGTTCGGCCCGCTGCTCGGCGCGACGGTGTGGCTGTACCTGAGCGACTTCTTCCAGACGACGCTCGAACTCGGCGCGACCTGGCGGCTCGTGCTCGGCATCGTGTTCGTGCTGCTCGTCGTCTTCCTGCGCCACGGGCTGGTCGGCGCGATCGTCGACATCTACCGCCTGATCCGGCCGCGCAAGACCGCTGCGCCGTCGATCGGGCCGCGCGCCGCCGCAGCAAGAGCGCCGGCAGCGCCCGCGAAGCCGCAGCGCAAGGCGACCAGCAGCAGCAGCGGCGCGATCCTCGAGGTGACCGGGCTGACCAAGCGCTACGGCGGCCTGCTCGCCAACAGCGACATCAGCTTCCGCGTCGACCACGGCGAGATCCGCGGCATCATCGGGCCCAACGGCGCAGGCAAGAGCACCTTCTTCAAGATGCTGACCTGCGAGGTGATGCCCAGCGCCGGCATGATCGTCTTCGACGGCCGCGACATCACGCGCCTGGGCGTCGCCGACGCCTGCCAGTTGGGGCTGACCAAGAGCTACCAGATCAACCAGCTCTTCGACCGCCTGACGGTGCGGCAGAACCTCGCGATCGCCGCGCTCGGCGAGCGGCGCGGCAAGTTCAAGCTCGACCTGTTCAAGTCGCTGCCCAGGGTGCCGGGCCTGGACGCGCAGATCGAGAGCACTGCGGCGCTCGTCCACCTCGGCGAGCGGCTCGACACCCCGGTGGCCGAACTGGCCTACGGCGAGAAGCGCCGGCTCGAGATCGGCCTGGCGCTGGCGACGTCGCCGAGCCTGCTGCTGCTCGACGAGCCGCTGGCCGGCATGAGCCCGCAGGAGCGCGTCGAGACGGTGGCGCTGCTGAAGTCGATCGCCCATGGCCGCACGATGATCGTGATCGACCACGACATGGACTCGATGTTCGAACTGGTCGAGCGCATCACCGTGCTGCAGGAAGGCCGCGTGCTCGTCGAGGGCACGCCCGACGAGATCCGCAACAACGCCGACGTCCAGGAGGCCTACCTCGGCGGCATTCACGAAGAGGCGGGCGCGGCATGAGCCTGCTCGAAGTCAACGGGCTGAACAGCTACTACGGCGACAGCCACATCCTGTTCGACGTGGCGATGCGCGTCGAGAAGAACGAAGTGGTCGCGCTGCTTGGGCGCAACGGCGCCGGCAAGTCGACGACGCTGAAGAGCCTGATGGGCGTGGTCAGGCCCAGGACCGGCAGCATCAAGCTCGACGGCACCGAGCTGGCCGGCAGGAAGGCGCATCAGATCGCGCGCGCGGGCATGCAGCTGGTGCACGAGGATCGCCGCATCTTCGGCAGCCTGAACGTCGAGGAGAACATCATCCTCGCCGGCCTGACCGCCGAAAGCCGATGGCCGCTGGAGCGCATCTACACGATGTTCCCGCGCCTGAAGGAGCGGCGCGCGAGCCGCGGCACCGACCTGTCGGGCGGCGAGCAGCAGATGCTGGCGATCGCGCGCGCGCTGGTGCGCGACCCGAAGATCGTGCTGCTCGACGAACCCTTCGAAGGGCTCGCGCCGGTGATCGTGCAGAACCTGGTGCGCGCCTGCCACGAGCTGGCGCAGGCCGGGCAGACGATCGTGCTGGTCGAGCAGAACATCGCGGCCACGCTGGCGCTGGCCGACCGCGTCTACATCATCAACAACGGCCACATCGCGCACGAGGGGCCGGCTGCCGCGCTCAAGGCCCAGCCCGAGATCCTGCAGCGCCACCTCGGCGTGTAGGCGCCGCGCCGACGCGGCGCATGCGCCGCACCGGCACCGCGCTCAGCGCGGCGTTTCGGTGAGCGCGCGCACCGGCGGCAGCACCAGGCGGCGCCGGTCGGGCTCGGCGGCGGCCAGCGGCTGCACCTCGCGCAGCGTGGCCAGGCAGCGGCGCGCCAGCTGCTGGTAGTAGGCGGTGGCCTCGCGCTTGCGCTCGATCTCGCCGCTGCTGAGCTCGCGCAGCACCTTGGCCGGTGCGCCCACGCTGAGCGTGCGCGCGGGCAGCCGCCGGCCGGCAGGCACGAAGGCGCAGGCCGCCACCATCGCCTGCTCGCCGACCTCGGCCTCGTCCATGACCACGGCGTTCATGCCCACCAGCGCGTCGCGGCGCACGATGCAGCCGTGCAGCACCGCGCCGTGGCCGATGTGGCCGTTCTCCTCGACCCGCATCTCGTGGTTGGGGAAGCTGTGCAGCACGCAGCTGTCCTGCACGTTGCTGCCGGCGTGCAGCACGATGCGGCCGAAGTCGCCGCGCAGGCTGGCGCAGGGGCCGACCCAGCAGCCGGGGCCGACGATCACGTCGCCGATCAGCACCGCGCTGGGGTGCACGTAGGCGCTGGGGTCGACCACGGGGACCAGACCTTCGATGGCGTAGCAGGGCATGGCGGCGCAGCGCTCGGGGCGCGGTCGGGGGGGCGGCGCCGAGGCTAGCACGCGCGGCCGGCAGGGTCTCGGGCGTCCGGCGACACTCGCGGGCGCCGCGCGCCGGGCGCCGGGCGCCGGGCGCCAGGATCGCCCGGGCGCGTGCCGACCAGGAGACCGCATCATGCCGATGACCGCACCGACGCCGCCGGATGCCGCCGAGCTCTACGAAGGCATCGTGCGCCAGACCACCGAGGCGCTGATCTTCGCCGACTGCGACGGCCTGATCCGCCTGTGGAGCAGCGGCGCCGAGGCGCTGTTCGGCTTCAGCGCCGCCGAAGCGCTGGGCCGCAGCCTGGACCTGATCATCCCCGAGCGGCTGCGCGCGGCGCACTGGGCGGGCTTCAACCGCGCGATCGCCGCCGGGCGCACGCAGCACGGCGGCCAGATCCGCACCACCCGCGCGGTGCACCGCGACGGCGGCAAGCGCTACGTCGACATGAGCTTCGGCCTGGTCATCGGCCGCGACGGATCGGTGCTCGGGTCGATCGCGATGGCGCGCGACGCCAGCGCCAAGCGCGCGCTGGAAGAGGCGCTGCGCGGCTGCCGCGACGAGCTCGCGCGCACCGGCGGCGCGGCCGCGGATCGATGAACATCGCCCCGCCGGCGGCGTCGGATCGCGCCGCGGCGCGGTAGGGCGCCGCCGGGCGTGGCACGATGCAGCCCCGCGCATGCACTGCCGCAACGGAGAGACCGCCTTGACCCCGACTGCCCGCCTGCACGACCTGGGCCAGAGCCTGTGGCTCGACAACATCACGCGCAAGCTGCTCGACGACGGCACGCTCGCGCGCTACGTCGACGACCTTGCCGTCACCGGGCTGACCGCCAACCCGACGATCCTGCAGCACGCGATCAAGGGCAGCGCCGCCTACGACGCCGACATCCGCGGCCTCAGCGCCGCCGGCCGGCGCGGCGAGGCGCTGTTCTTCGACCTCGCGCTGGCCGACCTGACGCGCGCGGCCGACCTGTTCCGCCCGACCTGGGAGCACACCCACGGCGTCGACGGCTGGGTGTCGCTCGAGGTGTCGCCGCTGCTGGCCGACGACACCGCCGGCAGCGTCGCGGCGGCGCGCGAGCTGCACGCGCGCGCCGCGCGGCCGAACCTGTTCATCAAGATCCCGGGCACGGCTGCCGGGCTGCCGGCGATCGAGGAAGCGATCTTCGCCGGGGTGCCGGTGAACGTGACGCTGCTGTTCTCGGCGGCGCAGGTGCTGGCCGCGGCCGACGCCTGGCTGCGCGGCATCGAGCGGCGCATCGCTGCCGGGCTGCCGGCCGTGGTGGCCTCGGTGGCGTCGCTGTTCGTCAGCCGCTGGGACGTGGCGGTGGCGCCGCGCGTGCCGCCCGACCTGCACCTGAAGCTCGGCATCGCGGTCGGCCACCAGAGCCTGGCCGCGTACAACGCGTGGCAGGCCAGCCCGCGGGTGAAGCGCGCGATGAACTTTGGCGCGCCGCCGCAACGGCTGCTGTTCGCGTCCACCGGCATGAAGGACCCGCAGGCTTCGCCCACGCGCTATGTCGAGGCGCTGGCCGCGCCCTTCACGATCGACACCATCCCCGAAGCGACGCTGCACGCGCTGGCCGAGCGCGGTCGCATCGAAGGCGCGGCACCGGCCGACGGCGGCGACTGCGAGGCGGTGCTGGCCGCGCATCGCGCCGCCGGCATCGACCTGGACGCGCTCGCGGCCAGGCTGCAGACCGACGGCGTGGCCGCCTTCAACGCCAGCTGGCGCGACCTGATGGCCGTGCTCGAGGCTCGTGGTGCGGCGCTGGCCGGATGAGGGCGGCGATGGCGGCGCGCGCACCGAAGCGGGTACTGGCGATCGACGTCGGCGGCAGCCACGTCAAGATCCTCGCCACCGGCCAGGCCGAGCCGCGGCGGCTGCGCTCGGGGCCGCGGATGAGCGCCGCGGCGATGTGCGCCGGCGTGCAGCAGCTTGCCGACGGCTGGGCCTTCGACGCGGTGGCGATCGGCTACCCGGGCGTGGTCCGCGCCGACCAGCCGGTGAACGAGCCGCACAACCTGGGCCGCGGCTGGGTCGGCTTCGACTACGCCGGCGCGTTCGGCAAGCCGGTGCGCATGGTCAACGACGCGGCGATGCAGGCGCTGGGCGCGTACCGCGGCGGCAAGATGCTGTTCCTCGGCCTGGGCACGGGGCTCGGGACGGCGCTGGTCGTGCCCGGCCTGGTGCTGCCGATGGAACTGGCGCACCTGCCGTACCGCGACGCCACCTTCGAGGCCTACGTCGGCGAGCAGGCGCTGCTGCGCGACGGCAAGCGCAAGTGGCGCCGGCGCGTGGCCGACGTGGCGCGGCGCCTGCGCGCGGCGCTCCAGCCCGACGAGCTGGTGTTCGGCGGCGGCAATGCGCGGCTGCTGATCGACTTGCCCGAAGGCAGCCGCGTCGTCGACAACACCCTGGCCTTCGCCGGCGGCTTCGCGCTGTGGGCGGCGGACCACCCGGCGGTGCCCGGCGCCAGGCGCAGCCCTGCGGCCCGCGGTGCGCCGGCCGCCGGCAGCGCCTGGCCTGCACTGGCCGCCGGCAGCGCCTGGCCTGCACCGGCCGCCGGGTCACCGGAGAAGGCGACATGAGCACTTCGATCACCGCCACCGCCGCCTGGCGCGCGCTGGCGGCGCATGCCGACGCGATGCGCGGCCGCCACCTGCGCGAGCTGTTCGCCGCCGACCCGCAGCGCGGCGAGCGGCTGCGGCTGCAGGCCTGCGGCATCTACCTCGACTACGCGAAGAACCGCATCGACGACCAGACCTTGCGGCTGCTGCTCGACCTGGCCGAAGCGGCCGGCCTGCGCGCGCGCATCGACGCGATGTTCGCCGGCGAGCGCATCAACGCCACCGAAGACCGCGCGGTGCTGCACGTGGCGCTGCGCGCGCCGCGCGGCGCCGACATCCGCGTGGACGGCGCCAATGTCGTGCCCGAGGTGCACACGGTGCTCGACCGCATGGCCGCCTTCGCCGAGCGCGTGCGCAGCGGTGCCTGGCTCGGCCACGGCGGGCGGCCGGTCCGCAACGTCGTCAACATCGGCATCGGCGGCTCCGACCTCGGGCCGGTGATGGCCTACGAGGCGCTGCGGCACTACAGCGCGCGCGAGCTGCGCTTTCGCTTCGTGTCCAACATCGACGCGACGGACTTCACCGAGGCGGTGCGCGACCTGGACGCGCGCGAGACGCTGTTCATCGTGTCGTCCAAGACCTTCACCACGCTCGAGACGATGACCAACGCGCACAGCGCGCGCGCGTGGCTGCTGCAGCAGCTGGGCGGCGACGAGGCGGCAGTGGCGAAGCACTTCGTCGCGGTGTCGACCCACGCGGCGGAAGTCGCGCGCTTCGGCATCGCCGCCGACAACATGTTCGGCTTCTGGGATTGGGTCGGCGGCCGCTACTCGATGGATTCGGCGATCGGCCTGTCGACGATGCTGGCGATCGGGCCCGCGCAGTTCCACGCGATGCTCGCCGGCTTCCACGAGATCGACCAGCACTTCCGCACCGCGCCCTTCGAGCGCAACCTGCCGGTGCTGATGGCGCTGATCGGCCTGTGGCACAACAACTTCCTGGGCGCGCACACCGCGGCGGTGCTGCCTTACGAGCAGTACCTGAAGCGCTTTCCCGCGTACCTGCAGCAGCTGACGATGGAGAGCAACGGCAAGAGCGTGCGCGTGGACGGCGCGGCGGTGGGCTGCGACACGGGGCCGGTCTACTGGGGCGAGCCCGGCACCAACGGCCAGCATTCCTTCTACCAGCTGATCCACCAGGGCACGCGGCTGGTGCCCTGCGACTTCATCGCCTTCGGCCGCAGCCTGAACCCGCTGGGCGCGCACCACGACCTGCTGCTGGCCAACGTGTTCGCGCAGGGGCAGGCGCTGGCCTTCGGCAAGACCGAGGCCGAGCTGCGCGCCGAAGGCGTGCCCGAGCGGCTGATCGCGCACAAGCGCTTCGACGGCAACCGGCCGTCGAACACGCTGCTGCTCGAGGTGCTCGACCCCGGCAACCTCGGCCGCCTGGTCGCGCTGTACGAGCATCTGGTGTTCACCCAAGGGGCCGTCTGGGGCATCGACTCCTTCGACCAGTGGGGCGTGGAGCTGGGCAAGGTGCTGGCGCAGCGCATCGCGCCCGAGCTCGCCGGCGACGCGCCGATCGCGCACGACAGTTCGACCAACGCGCTGATCGCGCACTACCGCCGGCTTCGGCGCGGCTGAAAAAGGGGGGCTGGAAGATGCAACTCGGCATGATCGGCCTGGGGCGCATGGGCGCGAACATGGTGCGCCGGCTGCTGCGCGCGGGCCACGAATGCGTGGTGCACGACCGTTCGCCGCAGGCGGTCGCGCAGCTGGCGGGCGAGGGCGCGACCGGCGCGGCGTCGGCGGCCGAGTTGGTGGCGAAGCTGCGCGCGCCGCGCGCGCTGTGGCTGATGGTGCCGGCGGCGGCGGTCGACGCGGCGATCGCCGAAGTGGCGCCGCTGCTCGCGCACGGCGACCTGCTGATCGACGGCGGCAACTCCTACTACATCGACGACATCCGGCGCGCGCAGGCGCTGGCGGCGCAGGGCATCGACTACCTCGACGTCGGCACCAGCGGCGGCGTGTGGGGTCTGGAGCGCGGCTACTGCATGATGATCGGCGGCCCCGCGGCGGCGGTGCAGCGGCTCGACCCGCTGTTCGCCGCGCTGGCGCCGGGGCGCGGCAGCATCGAGCGCACGCCCGGGCGCGAGCGCAGCAGCGGCACCGCCGAGCAGGGCTACCTGCACTGCGGGCCCAGCGGCGCCGGCCACTTCGTGAAGATGGTGCACAACGGCATCGAGTACGGAATCATGGCCGCCTATGCGGAGGGCTTCGGCATCCTGCAAGGCGCCGACGCCGGCAACGCAACGCATGCGCAGGACGCCGAAACCACGCCGCTGCGCGACCCCGAGCACTACCGCTACGCGCTGAACCTGCCCGACATCGCCGAAGTCTGGCGGCGCGGCAGCGTGGTTGCGTCGTGGCTGCTCGACCTGGGCGCGGCCGCGCTGCTCGAAGACCCGGCGCTCGCCGGCTTCGCCGGCCGCGTGTCCGATTCCGGCGAGGGCCGCTGGACGATCAAGGCGGCGATCGACGAAGCGGTGCCGGCACCGGTGCTGACGGCGGCGCTGTACGGCCGCTTCGCGTCGCGCGGCGACGCCGACTTCCAGAACCGGCTGCTGTCGGCGCTGCGCTGGCAGTTCGGCGGCCACCGCGAGAAGCCGGCCGCATGATGCAGGAGCCTCGATGAACGCCCCGAGCCCCGACATGGCCGACGCGCTGGTGCTGTTCGGCGCCAGCGGCGACCTCGCGTACAAGAAGATCTTCCCGTCGCTGCAGGCGCTCGTGCGCCGCGGCCGGCTGGACGTGCCGGTGATCGGCGTGGCGCGCAGCGACTGGACGCTCGAGCAGTTGCGCGCGCGCGTGCGCGCCAGCCTGGCCGAGCACGGCGGCATCGACGCGGCGGCCTGCGCGCGCCTGCTCGAGCGGCTGCGCTACGTGGCGGGCGACTATGCCGACCCGGCGACCTTCGCCGCGCTGCAGCGCGAGCTGGCCGGCGCGCAGCGGCCGATGCACTACCTGGCGATCCCGCCGGCGCTGTTCACCGGCGTGATCGAGCAGCTCGCCGCGTCGGGTTGCGCGCGCGGCGCGCGCGTGCTGGTGGAAAAACCCTTCGGCCGCGACCAAGCTTCGGCCGCGGCGCTGAACGCGGTGCTGCTGCGCCACTTCGACGAGACGCAGGTCTACCGCATCGACCACTACCTCGGCAAGGCGCCGGTGCACAACCTGCTGCAGCTGCGCTTCGGCAATGCGCTGCTCGAGCCGCTGTGGAGCCGCACCTACATCGACAGCGTCCAGATCACGATGGCCGAGGCCTTCGGCGTGGCGGGGCGCGGCGCCTTCTACGACGCCACCGGCACGGTGCGCGACGTCGTGCAGAACCACCTGTTCCAGCTGCTGTGCCACCTGGCGATGGAGCCGCCGGCGCGCATCGACAGCGCGTCGATCCGCGACGAGAAGGTCAAGGTGCTGCGCGCGGTGCGCACGCTGGATGCGGCCGACCTGGTGCGCGGCCAGGTCGAGGGCTACCGCACCGAGCCGGGCGTGGCGGCCGGCTCGACCACCGAGACCTTCGCGGCGCTGCGGCTGTGGATCGACAACTGGCGCTGGCAGGGGGTGCCGTTCCACATCCGCGCCGGCAAGAGCCTGCCGATCACCTGCACCGAGGTGCTGGTGCGGCTGCGGCGCGCACCGTCGGCCTACGCGCACGCCGATGCACCGGTGAACCACGTGCGCCTGCGCATCAGCCCCGACGTGACGCTGGCGCTGGGCGCCAACACGATCTCGCCGCTCGACGACACCCAGGTGGTGCCGGTCGAGATGCTGTTCAGCCACTGCCCCGGCGCCGGCGAGATGGATGCGTACGAGCGCGTGCTCGGCGACGCCGCCCACGGCGACCAGACGCTGTTCGCCCGCGTCGACTACGTCGAGGAGGCGTGGCGCATCGTCGATCCGGCGCTGGCGGCGGCGACGCCGGTGCACGCCTATGCGCCGCTCAGCTGGGGCCCGGTCGAAGCCGCCGCGCTGGCGCCGCCGCTGGGCTGGCACGCACCGCGCATCTGATCCGGCGCCTTGCCACGCCGCGCTCCGTGCAGATCGAGATCCTGCCCGACGAAGCGGCCGCCGCGCAGCGCGCGGCCGCGCTGATCGCCGCCGATGCGCGCGCCGCCGCGGCCGCGCGCGGGCGCTTCTGCCTGGCGGTCAGCGGCGGGCGCACGCCGTGGGCGATGCTGCGCGCGCTCGCCGGCCAGGATCTGCCCTGGCCGGCGGTGCAGCTGTTCCAGGTCGACGAGCGCGTCGCGCCGGCCGGCGATGCCGACCGCAACCTCACGCACCTGGCCGCGAGCCTGCTCGCGCACGCGCCGCTGCCGCCGGCCAACGTGCACGCGCTGCCGGTCGAGGCGGCCGACCTGCGCGCCGCCGCCGGCGTGTACGGCGCGCGGCTGCGCCTGCATGCCGGCACGCCGCCGGTGCTCGACCTGGTGCACCTGGGCCTCGGGCCCGACGGCCACACCGCGTCGCTGCTGCCCGGCGACGCTGCGCTGGCCGTGGCCGATGCCGAGGTGGCGCTGGCCGGGCCCTACCAGGGCCGGCGGCGGCTGACGCTGACCTACCCGGTGCTGAACCGCGCGCGGCGCGTGCTGTGGCTGGTCACCGGCGCCGACAAGCGCGCGATGCTGGCGCGGCTGCGCGCCGGCGACCCCACGATTCCGGCCGGGCGGGTCGAGCCGGCGCACGCGCTGGTGCTGGCCGATCGCGCGGCCTGCCCGGGCTGAACCCCGCCGTCGCCGCAGCGTATGCCGCCGTCTGTGCAGACCCGCCGCCTGCCGCGGGCCGGTACCCGCACCGGGCGCGACGTGCTCGCGGGCGCGGGCCTGGCGTCGATGAACATTCCGCAGCTGCTCGGCTATGCGCACATCGCCGGCATGCCGCCGGTGACCGGGCTGTACACCGCGCTGGCGCCGGTGCTGCTGTTCGCGCTGCTCGGTTCGTCGCGCCACCTGGTCGTGGCGGCCGACTCCGGCACTGCGGCGCTGCTGGCCGGGGCGGTGTCCAACCTGGCCGCGCCGGCCAGTGCGCGCTACGCGGCGCTGGCCGGCATGGTGGCGCTGCTGGCGGCGGCGATGCTGCTGGTGAGCCGGCTGTTTCGGCTCGGCTTCGTCGCCGACTTCCTGTCGCGCACGGTGCTGGTGGGCTTCCTCACCGGCGTCGGGCTGCAGGTGGCGATCGCGATGCTGGCCGGCATGCTCGCCGTGCCGTCCGTGCACCGCATGCCGCTGCTGCAGTTGTTCGAGGTGCTGGGGCAGTTGCCCCGGGCCGGCGCAGGCACGGCGCTGCTGGCTGCGGCCGTCGCCGCCGCGGTGCTGCTCGGCCGCCGCCTGGCGCCGCGCTGGCCGCTTGCCCTGGCGGCCGTGGTGGCGTCCATGGCGGCGAGCGCGGCCTTCGACTTCGCCGCGCACGGCATCACGGTGCTCGGGCCGGTGCCCGGCGGCCTGCCGCGGCTGGGCTGGCCGGCGGTGGGCTGGCGCGATGCGCTCGCGCTGCTGCCCACCGCGGCCTCGTGCGTGGTGTTGATCATCGCGCAGAGCAGCGCCACCGCGCGCAGCAGCGCGCTGCGCCGCGGCGAGGCGCACGACGCCAACGGCGACCTGCTCGGGCTGGCCGCCGCCAATGCCGGCGCGGCACTGACCGGCAGCTTCGTGGTCAACGGCAGCCCGACGCAGACCGCGATGGCCGAGGCCGCCGGCGCGCGCAGCCAGCGGGCGCAGCTGAGCTTCGCGGCGGTCGCGGCCGCGGTGCTGCTGTTCCTGGCCGGCACGCTGCAGTACCTGCCGCACTGCGTGCTCGCGGCGGTGGTGTTCACGATCGCGCTGCGCATGGTCGACCTGCGCGGCCTGGCCGAGATCCGCCGCGAGAGCCCGGGCGAGTTCGCGCTGGCGCTGCTGACCGCGCTGGCCGTGGTCACGGTCGGGGTCGAGACCGGCATCCTGCTGGCGGTGGCCCTGTCGCTGCTGCGCCACGTGCGCCACAGCTACCGGCCGCACACCGTGCTGCTGGTGCGCGGGGCCGGCGGCGAGTGGATCGGGCAGACGGTCGCCAGCGGTGCCACGGTGGAGCCGGGCATCGCGGTGTACCGCTTCGGCGCCGACCTGTTCTACGCGAACGACGCCCGCTTCTGCGACGAGTTGCGCGCGCTGGCGGCGCAGGCCGACCCGCCGCTGCGCGCGGTGGTGGTCGACGCGGCGGCGATCACCGACCTCGACTTCTCCGCCGCGCGTTCGCTGCGCGCGCTGATCGATGAATTCGAGCGCGGCGGGCCGCGGCTGGCCTTCGGCCGCGTCAGCGACGGGCTGCGCGCCGACATGGAGCGCCACGGGATCGCCGCGCGCCTGGGGCGCGAGCACCTGCACGCGTCGCTGCATGCGGCGCTGGCCGACGCGCGCGCAGCCGTGCCATGAGCGAAGCGCAGCCGTCGCCGGCGCCGACCGCCGAAGACCAGCGCCTGGCCGATGCGCGCGAACGCGGCGTGCGCTGGCGGCGCTGGGGCCCGTACCTGAGCGAGCGCCAGTGGGGCACGGTGCGCGAGGACTACAGCGCCGACGGCGACGCCTGGGCGTCGTTCGGCTTCGACCAGGCGCGCTCGCGCGCCTACCGCTGGGGCGAGGACGGCATCGCCGGCATCTGCGACGAGCATCAGCGGCTGTGCTTCGCGATCGCGCTGTGGAACGGCGCCGATCCGATCCTGAAGGAGCGGCTGTTCGGCCTGTCGGGCGAGCAGGGCAACCACGGCGAAGACGTCAAGGAATACTGGTTCCACCTGGACAACCTGCCGAGCCACGCGTACATGCGCACGCTCTACAAGTACCCGCAGCGCGCGTTCCCGTATGCGCAGCTGCTCGAGCAGAACCGCCGGCGCGACCGCACCCAGCCCGAGTTCGAGCTGCTGGACACCGGCATCTTCGACGACGACCGCTACTTCGACGTGTTCGTCGAATACGCGAAGGCCGGCCCCGACGACCTGCTCGTGCGCATCGAGGCGGTCAACCGCGGGCCGGCCCCGGCGGTGCTGCACCTGCTGCCGACGCTGTGGTTCCGCAACGACTGGTCGTGGGGCGGCAGCGTGCAGCGGCCGGGCATCACCGCCGAAGCCCCCGGCGTGCTGCTGGCCGGCCGCCACCGCACGCTCGAGGACTTCCGGCTGCACCACGATCCGGCCGCGACGCTGCTGTTCACCGAGAACGAAAGCAATGCGCGGCGCCTGTGGGGTACGCCCGGCGGCGCCTTCGCGAAGGACGCCTTCGACGACTGCGTGGTGCACGCCCGCCGCGAGGCCGTCAACCCGGCGCAGGCCGGCACCAAGGCGGCGGCGTACCAACAGCGCGAGCTCGGCCCCGGGCAGGCGTGGGTGCTGCGGCTGCGCCTGACCAACGAGGCCGGGCTCGTCGACCCGCTGGGCGCGGCCTTCGATGCGCTGTTCGAGCAGCGCCGCGCCGAGGCCGACGCCTTCTATCGTCGCGTCACGCCTTTCGAGATGCCCGAAGACCTGCGCCGCGTGCAGCGCCAGGCCTTCGCCGGGCTGCTGTGGAGCAAGCAGTGCTACCACTACGAAGTCGACCGCTGGCTCGACGGCGACCCGGATTCGCCGCCGCCGCCGGCCCCGCGCCGGGCCGGGCGCAACCACGGCTGGCGCCACCTGGACGCGGCCGACGTGATCGCGATGCCCGACAAGTGGGAGTACCCGTGGTTCGCCGCGTGGGACCTGGCCTTCCACTGCGTGGCCTTCGCGCTGATCGACCCCGACTTCGCCAAGCAGCAGCTGCTGCTGCTGACGCGCGAGTGGTACATGCACCCGAACGGCAAGATCCCGGCCTACGAATGGGACTTCAGCGACGCCAACCCGCCGGTGCAGGCCTGGGCGGCGCTGCGCGTGTACCAGATCGAGCAGAAGGCGACCGGCCGCGGCGACCGCGTGTTCCTCGAGCGCATCTTCCAGAAGCTGCTGATCAACTTCACCTGGTGGGTCAACCGCAAGGACGAGAAGGGCAACAACCTGTTCGAGGGCGGCTTCCTCGGCCTGGACAACATCGGCGCCTTCGACCGCAACACCGGCCTGCCCGGCGGCGGCCGGCTCGAGCAGGCCGACGGCACCGCCTGGATGGCGACGTACTGCTTGAACCTGCTGGCGATCGCGCTCGTGCTCGCACGCGACAACCCGGTGTACGAAGACGTGGCGACCAAGTTCTTCGAGCACTTCGTGTACATCGGCGACGCGCTCAACAGCCTGGGCGGCGGCGACGACGACGGGCTGTGGCACGAGGAGCTGGGCTGGTATTTCGACGTGCTGAAGCTGCCCGACGGCAGCCGCCGGCCGATGCGCGCGATCACCATCGCCGGGCTGGTACCGATGCTGGCCGTGGCGGTGGCCGACCCGGCGCTGCTGCGCGGCTTCCGCGACTTCGAGATGCGCCGGCGCTGGTTCACCGCGCACCGGCCCGAGCTGCTGCGCAACATCACCGACCTGGGCGAACGCGGCGTGCGCGACCGCTTCCGCCTGGCGCTGGTCGATTCGCACAAGCTCGCGCGGCTGCTCGAGCGCGTCACCGACCCCGAGCAGCTGCTGTCGCCGCACGGGCTGCGCTCGCTGTCGCGCCGGCACGCGGCCGAGCCCTTCGTGCTCGAGGTCGACGGCGCGCGCTTCACGCTCGGCTACGAGCCGGCCGAGTCCACCAGCGGCATGTTCGGCGGCAACTCCAACTGGCGCGGGCCGGTGTGGATGCCGCTGAACGTGCTCGTGATCGAGGCGCTGCAGAAGCACCACTACTTCCTGGGCGACGCCTTCCTCGTGCCCGACCCGGCGGGCGGCGCGCCGCGCACGCTGTGGCAGATCGGCGCCGAGCTGTCGCAGCGGCTGATCGCGTTGTTCAGCCGCGGCGCCGACGGGCGGCGGCCGGTGTACGGCCGGCGCGAGAAGTTCCAGACCGACCCGCACTGGCGCGACCTGATCCTGTTCCACGAATACTTCCACGGCGACACCGGCGAAGGCCTGGGCGCGAGCCACCAGACCGGCTGGACCGCGCTGGTGGCCAAGCTGATCCAGCAGCACGCCGAATACACGCTGCAGGGCCGGCCGCACGACGCCGGCGAAGAGCTGATGTTCGGCGGCCGGCAGCCCGATGCCGGCATCGCCGGTTGACGCGGCGCAAGCCGCGCGCCGCGGCGCGGGCGCAGCATCGGTGCCGTGCCAGACTGCGGAGCCGCCCGATGAAGATCCTGTTGCCGGTGGACGGCAGTGCCGTCACCAAGCGCATGCTCGCCTACGTGGCGGCGCACGACGACCTGTTCGGCACCGGCCACGACTACCTGGCCTTCACCGTGGTCGCGCAGGTGCCGCACTACGCCGCGCGCTTCCTCGAGCGCGAAGCGCTCGCCGGCTACCACCAGGAGCAGGCCGACGAGGTGCTGAACACGGTGCGCAGCTTCGCGGCGCGGCAGGGCTGGGCGCTGCGCACGGCGCATGCGCCGGGCTCGGCGGCCGAGGAGATCGCGGCCGTCGCGCGCGCCGAGCGGCCCGACCTGATCGTGATGGGCACGCACGGCCGCACGGGGCTGCGCAACGTGCTGCTGGGCTCGGTCGCCGCGGGCGTGCTGGCGCGCTGCAAGGTGCCGGTGCTGTTCGTGCGCTGAAGGGGCAAGCGCCGTCGGCGCGCGCGTGCGGCCGGCCCGGCCCTACACTGCGCCGCCGCCCCGGCCCCGGGGTTCATCGGAGCCAACGATGCAGATCCCCTCGCTGAAGGACATGGTCAGCGCCGACGAGTGGCGGCTGCGCTGCGACCTGGCCGCCTGCTACCGGCTGGTGGCGGCCTACGGCTGGAGCGACCTGGTCTACACCCACATCAGCGCGCGCATCCCCGGGCCGGAGCACCACTTCCTGATCAACCCCTACGGGTTGCTGTTCGACGAGATCACCGCGTCGTCGCTGGTCAAGGTGGACCAGCAGTGCCACAAGCTCAGCGAATCGCCCTTCCCGGTGAACCCGGCGGGCTTCGTGATCCACAGCGCGATCCACGCGGCGCGCGCCGACGCCGGCTGCGTGCTGCACACCCATTCGCGCGCCGGCGTGGCGGTGAGCGCGCAGCGCTGCGGCGTGCTGCCGATCAGCCAGCAGAGCACCTTCGTGCTGGCCTCGCTCGCCTATCACGACTACGAGGGCGTGGCGATCCGCGACGACGAGAAGCAGCGGCTGCAGGCCGACCTGGGCAGCGCCGGCTTCCTGATGCTGCGCAACCACGGCCTGCTCACCGTGGGCCGCAGCGTGGCCGAGGCCTTCCAGCGCATGTACACCTTCGAGAACACCTGCCGCATCCAGATCGACGCGCAGGCCGGCGGCGAGCTGGTGCAGGTGGACCCGGCGATCCTGCAGGGCCTGGCGCAGGTGATGAAGACCGTCACCGTCGGCCAGGGCGCCGACCTGGCGTGGCCGGCGCTGCTGCGCAAGTGCGAGCGGATGGATTCGTCGTACAAGACCTGAATCGCCGCGCCGGCCGGCCGCCGGCAGCCGCCGCGCGCGCTACTTCTTCTCGCGCGGTACCCGGCCCATCAGGTAGAACTCGTCGTTCGGCCGCATGCCGCTCAGGTTGGCCATGCGGTTGCTCAGGCCGAAGAACGCGGTGATCGCGGCGATGTCCCAGATGTCCTCGTCGTCGAAGCCGTGCGTGCGCAGCGCGGCGAAATCGGCTTCGCCCACGTTGGCCTGGTCCAGGCAGACCTTGAGCGCGAAGTCGAGCATCGCGCGCTGGCGCGGCGTGATGTCGGCCTTGCGGTAGTTGGCGGCGAGCTGGTCGGCGATCAGCGGCTTCTTCTCGTACACGCGCAGGATCGCGCCGTGCGCGACCACGCAGTACAGGCACTGGTTGGCCGACGAGGTGGCGACGATGATCATCTCGCGCTCGCCCTTGCTCAGCGATCCGGTGGTCTTGAGCAGCAGCGCGTCGTGGTAGGCCATGAACGCGCGCCATTCGTCGGGCCGGTGCGCCAGCGCCAGGAACACGTTGGGCACGAAGCCGGCCTTGGCCTGCACCTCGACGATGCGCGCGCGGATGTCTTCGGGCAGGCTCGCCAGTTCGGGCACGGGCCAGCGGCTGATCGGTGGGGTCATGAGTCCTTCTCCTCGGCTTCGTTGCGGGTGCCGAACTGCATCGCGTGCAGCCGGGCGTACAGGCCGCCCGCCGCCAGCAGCTGCGCGTGCGTGCCTTGCTCGACGATACGCCCGGCGTCCATTGCCACGACGCGGTCGGCGTGCTCGATCGTGGACAGCCGGTGCGCGATCACCAGCGTGGTGCGCCCGGCCATCAGCCGCTCGAGCGCGTCCTGCACCGCGCGCTCCGATTCGCTGTCCAGCGCCGAGGTGGCCTCGTCGAGGATCAGGATCGGCGCGTCCTTGTAGATCGCGCGCGCGATCGCCAGGCGCTGGCGCTGGCCGCCCGACAGGCGGCTGCCGTTGTGGCCGATCGGCGTGTCCAGCCCTTCGGGCTGGCTGTCGGCGAAGTCGAGCAGGTGCGCGGCGCGCAGCGCGGCGCGCACGCGCTCGCGGTCCGGCTCTTGCCCGGCGCCGGCGCCGAGCGCGACGTTGGCGGCGAGCGTGTCGTTGAACAGCACCACGTCCTGGCTGACGAGCGCGAACTGGCGGCGCAGCGCGTCGACGTCCCAGTCGGCCAGCGCCGTGCCGTCGAGCGCGACGCTGCCTTCGTCGGCCTCGACGAAGCGCGGCAGCAGGTTGATCAGCGAAGTCTTGCCCGCACCCGAAGGGCCCACCAGCGCCACCGTCTCGCCGGCGCGCACGTGCAGGCTGCAACGCTCCAGCGCCGGCGCGTGGTCGGCGCGGTAGCGCAGCGTCACGCCGCGCAGCTCGATCTCGCCGCGCACCTTCGCAGGCGCGTGGCTGCCGCCGCGCTCGCGCGGGCTGTCCTCGATCAGCGCGACGCCGCGTTCGAGCGCCGCCAGGCCGCGCGTGATCGGCGCCATCACGTCCGACAGGTGCTTGATCGGCGCGAGCAGCATCAGCATCGCGGTGATGAAGGCGGCGAAGCCGCCCACCGTGGTCGCGCCCGAGCTGCTCTGCCACAGCGCGACCACGATCACCGCCGACAGCGCCGCGGCCGTGAGCGTGTGCGTGACCGGCGTCATCGTCGCCGCCGCGGCCACCGACTTCATCGTCAGCCGGCGCATGCGCTGGCTCTGGGTGTCGAAGCGCTGCGCCTGCTGCGCCGCCGCGCCGTGCAGCCGCACCGTGCGCCAGGCGAGCACGTTTTCCTCGATCACGTAGGCCAGTTCGTCGGTGGCGGTCTGCCCGGCCAGCGTGATCCGGTGCAGCCGGCGGCTGATGATGCGCACCGCCACCGCCACCGCCGGGAACATCACGCCGACGAACAGCGTGAGCTTCCAGTTCAGCCAGATCAGGTAGCTCAGCAGCGCCACCAGCGTCAGGCTGTCGCGCAGCAGGTTCAGCACCGCGATCACGATCGCCTGCGCGCCCTGCTGCACCTCGTAGACCAGCGTGTTCGTCAGGTTGCTCGCCGAATGGCGCGTGAACAGCGCCGGCTGCGCGTTGAGCAGGTGCGCGAACATGTCGCGGCGCAGCTTCAGCACGCCCTGGTTGGCGGTCCAGGCCAATGCGTATTGCGCGACGAAGCCCGCCGCCGCGCGCAGCACGAACAGGCCGACGATCACCACCGGCACCAGCCACAGCGGCAGGTCGGACTTGCCGAAGCCGTTGTCGAGCAGCGGCTTCATCAGCGCCGGCAGCGCCGGCTCGGTCAATGCGCTCACCAGCGCCGCCAGCGCCGCCACGCCGAAGCCGGCGCGCGCGTGCACGAAGTACGGCGCGAGGCGGCGAAAGCGTTGCAGCAGGCTCGGGGTGGGGCCCATCGGAGGAAGGCGCGCCCGGCGGGGCGCGGTGCGCGTTCGGGCGCGAAGGCCGTGGCGAAGTTGCGGGCGATTATCGCGGCGCGGCCCGCCGCGGCCCGGTGCCTACAATCGCCCCGGTTCGGCACGGCTCGACGGAACCCGGGGCCGCCGCAGGCGCTCTACTGCGAGGCCGCCATCCGGGCGGCCCTGCGCGTGCCGCTTGCCGGGCCGAACCGGAACCCGATTGCCCGTGACCCGAATGCCGCTGTCCTCCTGGCCCCGCCGCCGCTTCGTCGCTGCCCTGACCGCCGCGGCGGCCGCAGGGCCAGCCGCCGCCCAGTTCCGCGTCGAGATCACCGGCATCGGCGCCAACCAGATCCCGGTGGCGGTGGCGCCGTTCCGCGACGAGGCCGTGGCCCCCGTGCCGGTGTCGGCGGTGATCCGCGCCGACCTGCAGCGCAGCGGCGTGTTCCGCCTGGTCGATGCGCCGGCCGGCCTGGACGAGCGCAGCCCGCTCGCGCTGGACGCCTGGCGCGGCAAGGGCGCCGATGCGCTGGCGGTGGGCTCGGTCACCCGGCTGGCCGACGGGCGCTGGGACGTGCGCGTCAAGCTGTGGGACCTGGTCAAGGGCACGGAGCTGCTGGCGCAGAGCCACGTGGCGCAGGCAGGCGACCTGCGGCTGGCCGCGCACCGGGTGGCCGACGCGATCTACGAGCGCCTGACCGGCGAGCGCGGCGTGTTCGCCACGCGCATCGCCTATGTCGCCAAGACCGGCAACCGCTACACGCTGCACGTGACCGACGCCGACGGCGAAGGCGGCCAGATCGCGCTGGCCAGCGCCGACCCGATCATCTCGCCCGCCTGGTCGCCCGACGGCAAGGCGCTGGCCTACGTGTCCTTCGAGGGGCAGAAGGCCGCCGTGTGGGTGCAGGACGTGGCCAGCGGCCAGCGCCGCCTGATCGCCAACTTCCGCGGCTCCAACAGCGCGCCGGCCTTCTCGCCCGACGGCCGCGAGCTGGCGCTGACGCTGTCGCGCGACGCGGTCGCGCAGCTGTACCGGATCCCGCGCGAAGGCGGCACGCCGCGCCGGCTGACCACCAGCAACGCGATCGACACCGAGCCGGTGTTCACGCCCGACGGCCGCCAGATCTACTTCGTCAGCGACCGCGGCGGCGGCCCGCAGATCTACCGCATGCCCGCCGGCGGCGGCGCCGCCGAGCGCGTGACCTTCTCCGGCAGCTACAACATCAGCCCGGCGATCAGCCCCGACGGCAAGTGGCTCGCGTACATCACGCGCCAGGGCAACGCCTTCCGGCTGATGGTGCAGGATCTGGCGGGCGGCACGCCCGCGGCGATCACCGACACCGCCGACGACGAAAGCCCGAGCTTCGCCGCCAACGGCAAGCTGATCGTCTACGCCACCCGCTCGCAGGGCCGCGACGTGCTGATGACCACCACCCTCGACGGCCGCGTGAAGACGCGGCTGCTGACCAGCGGCGCCGACATGCGCGAGCCCGCCTGGGGGCCTTACGGCCGTTGACCACCCACCGCCACCCAAAGGAACCGAACGATGCGCACGATGCACAGGACCTGGAAGCTCGCCGGCAGCCTGCTGGCCGCGGCGTTGATCGCAGCCGGCTGCAGCAGCACCAAGCTCGACGAGGCGCCGGTCGAGACCCGCACGCCGGTGCCCGCCGACGGCCAGGCCGGCGGCGGCGCCGGCAGCAAGGGCGCACCGCAGTCGGGCGTGGCCACCGTCGACCTGACCAAGGGCGGCGCTTCGGCCGATGCGGCCGCGCTCGCGCAGCGCGTCGTGTACTTCGACTTCGACAGCTTCGTCGTCAAGGACGAATTCCGGCCGATGCTCGAGGCGCACGCGAAGGCGCTGGCCGCCAACCGCGGCAGCCGGATGATGGTCGAAGGCCACACCGACGAGCGCGGCGGGCGCGAGTACAACCTGGCGCTCGGCCAGAAGCGCGCCGATGCCGTCGTCAAGACGCTGGTGCTGCTGGGCGCATCCGACAACCAGCTCGAAGCCGTGAGCTTCGGCAAGGAGCGTCCGGCCGACCCCGGCCACGACGAAGCCGCCTGGGCCCAGAACCGGCGCGTCGAGTTGAAGAGCCGATGAGGCGCAGATCGCGCGCCGCGCGTGCCGCCGCAGCGGTGCTGCTGCCGGCGGTGGTGTCGCTGCTGTGGCTGGCCGTGCCGGCGCGCGCGCAGCTGTTCGCCGACGACGATGCGCGCAAGGCGATCCTCGACCTGCGCAACCGCTTCACGCAGGCAGAAGAGCAGGCCAAGGCGCGCCAGGCCGATCTGAACGAGCAGATCCAGACGCTGCGCCGCAGCCTGCTCGAGATGAACAACCAGATCGAGACGCAGCGCGCCGAGATCGCGCGGCTGCGCGGCAGCAACGAGCAGTTGCTGCGCGACGTGGCCGAGCTGCAAAAGCGCGAGCGCGACCTGGGCCAGGCGCTGGACGACCGGCTGCGCAAGATCGAGCCGCAGAAGGTCGCGCTCGACGGCCAGGAGTTCCTGGCCGACCCCGAAGAGAAGCGCCAGTTCGACGACGCGATGGCGCTGCTGCGCGGCGGCGAGTTCGACAAGGCGGCGCAGGCCTTTGCCGCGTTCCAGAAGCGCTGGCCCGCCGGCGGCTACGCCGACGCCGCGCGCTTCTGGCAGGGCAATGCGCTGTACGGCAAGCGCGACTACGCGCAGGCGATCGCCGCATTCCGCGCCTACCTGGCCAAGGCGCCCGCGGGCGCGCGCGCGCCCGAGGCGATGCTGGCGATCGCCAATTCGCAGCTCGAGTCGAAGGACACGAAGGGCGCGCGCAAGACGCTGGACGATCTCATCAAGGCCCATCCCAAGTCCGAAGCCGCGGCGGCCGCGCGCGACCGGCTGGCCGGCCTGAAGTAGCCGCTGCGCGCGCGGCGACCACGCCCCGATGCCCAGCGAAGCCGAACTGCCGGCACTGGCCGCGCGCCTGCTGTGGGCGGCCTTCGGCCTGGGGCTGGTGTTCGGCGCCGTCGCGCGCCGCACCCATTTCTGCACGATGGGCGCGATCGCCGACATCGTCGCGTCCGGCGACTGGACGCGCATGCGCATGTGGGTGCTGGCGATCGCGACCGCGATGATCGGCTTCAACGCGATGGTCGCGGCCGGCTGGGTGCAGGCGGGCGACAGCCTGTACGCGACGCCGCGGCTGGCGTGGCTCGCGCACGTGCTGGGCGGGTTGCTGTTCGGCTTCGGCATGGTGCTGGCATCGGGCTGCCCCAACCGCACGCTGGTGCGTGCCGGCGGCGGCAACCTGAAGGCGCTGGTGGTGCTGCTGGTGCTGGGCGTTTCGGCGTCCATGACGATGCGCGGCCTGGTCGCGGTGCTGCGCGTGGCGAGCGTCGAGCGGGCGGCGCTGCAGCTGCCGGCCACGCAGGACCTGCCGTCGCTGCTGGCGCTGGCCGGCGGCTGGCCGCGCAGCGCGCTCGCGCTGCTGCTCGGCCTGGGCATCGGCGCGCTGCTGCTGGCCTGGGTGCTGGCGCGCCCGGAAGGGCGCAGCCGCGCGGTCTGGCTCGGCGGCGTGGGCATCGGCGCGGCGGTGGTCGCGCTGTGGTGGCTGTCGGGCGTGGCCGGCCATCTGGCGGAACACCCGGCCACGCTCGAGCCGGCCTTCATCGCGACCGACTCGCGCCGCATGGAGAGCTTCAGCTTCGTCGCGCCGGCGGCCTACGCGCTCGACTGGCTGATGCTGTTCAGCGACGCGAGCCGCACGCTCAGCCTGGGCGTGGCCGGCAGCGCCGGCGTGCTGCTGGGCGCGGCGGCGGTGGCGCTGGCCGACGGCAGCTTCCGCTGGGAAGGCTTCGGCGGCGCCGAGGACACCGCCAACCACCTGGCCGGCGCGGCGCTGATGGGCGTGGGCGGCGTGACCGCGCTGGGCTGCACCATCGGCCAGGGCATCAGCGGCCTGAGCACGCTGGCGCTGGGCAGCTTCATCGCGGTCGCGGCGATCGTCGCCGGCGCCTGGCTGGGGCTGCGCTGGCAGCTGTGGCGGATCGAGCGCAATGGCTGAACCGCGGTCCGCCGCCGCGCTCGACGCCGTCGCTGATGCCGTCGATGCCGCCGATGCCGCTGACGCCGACGCCGACGCCGACGCCGATGCCGCCGCCGGTGCCGCCGCCGACGCCGACGCCGAGCGCCGCTTCGGCGGCCTGCGGCGCCTGTACGGCGACGCGGCCTACGCACGGCTGCGCGCGCTGCGCGTGGCGGTGGTCGGCGTGGGCGGCGTCGGCTCCTGGGCGGCCGAGGCGCTGGCGCGCTGCGGCGTCGCGGCGCTGGTGCTGATCGACCTGGACCACGTCGCCGAATCCAACATCAACCGCCAGGTACAGGCGCTGGGCGCGACGCTCGGCCAGGCCAAGGTGCAGGCGCTGCGGCAGCGCATCGCCGACATCCACCCGGGCTGCGCGGTGCAGGCGGTCGAGGAGTTCGCCGACGCCGGCAACTGGCCGGCACTGCTGCCGCAGCCGGTGGATGCGGTGCTCGACGCCTGCGACCAGGCGCGCGCGAAACTCGCGCTGGCCGCGTGGGCGCGCATGACCGCGACCCCCTTCGTCACCGTCGGCGCGGCCGGCGGCAAGCGGCGCGCACAGGACGTCGAAGTCGCCGACCTCGCGCACGCGACGCACGACCCGCTGCTCGCCGCGCTGCGCCAGCGGCTGCGCCGCGATCACGGTGCGCCGCGCAGCGGCGCGATCGGCGTGCGCGGCGTGTTCTCGCGCGAGGCGGTGGCCGCGCCGGCCGATGCAGGCGCGCGTGCAGCGGCTGCGCCCGGCATGCCGCTGGCCTGCGCCGGCTACGGCTCGGTGGTCACGGTCACCGCGACCTTCGGCCTGGTGGCCGCGGGCGAGTTGATCGCGCAAGCGCTGGCCGGCGGCTGATGCGGCCGGCCGCGGCATCGATTGCGGCGGCCGTGGCCCGGGCAGGCGCAGCGCGTCCGTATAATGCGCCCCTCTGCCGCGGGGTCGTTAGCTCAGTCGGTAGAGCAGCGGACTTTTAATCCGTTGGTCGCAGGTTCGAATCCTGCACGACCCACCACCGGATTCAACGGTCCGGCATGCAGGTGCCGCAAGGCAAGGGCTCTTAGCTCAGTTGGTAGAGCAGCGGACTCTTAATCCGTTGGTCGTAGGTTCGAATCCTACAGGGCCCACCAGATTTCTCTTTCGGATCAACGGGTTGCAGACTCTCTGTGGCCTGCAGTCCGTTGCTCGGCCGGCCCTTGTGCCGCATTTG
>JAFEFZ010000274.1 GCA_018240325.1 Pseudomonadota bacterium | reverse complement strand
CGTGGTTGCGGCTCATGTAGGCGGTGGTCCAGATCGGGTCCAGCACCGCCAGGTTCGAGTGCGGCACGATGCGCAGCACCTTGCCGTCCTGCGCCGGCACGCCGGCGGCGCCCAGCAGCGCGCACGCGGCGACGGCGAGCGACACGATCGATCGGCGGGTGGTCTTCATCCGGGCTTCCTCCTGGGACGCTGCGTGGCGACCGGCCGCGCCGGGCCGGCGCGGCTGCGTATGCGGCATGCCTGGCCGATTCTGCGCTGCCGTCCGGCGCCGGCTCATCGGGGCAAACACCGGTGCCGGCGCGCGCCGCCGCGGCGCGCGCCGGGTGGCCTAAGCTCGGCCAATGACGATGATCACCCGGCGCCAGCTCATCGGCCTGGTGCTGCTCACGCTGATGTGGGGCCTGAACTGGCCGATCATGAAGCTGTCGCTGCGCGAGCTGGCGCCGCTGCACTTCCGCGCGCTGACGATGGGTCTGGGTGCGCTCGCGCTCGCGGCGTACTTCGGCGCGCGCGGGCTGCGCCTGCTGCCGCACGGGCGCGCCGAGTGGCGCGACGTGGTCGTGCTCGGCCTGCCCAACATCCTGGGATGGCACGCGCTGTCGATCATCGGCGTCGCGCAGCTGCCCGCCGGGCGCGCGGCGATCCTGGGCTTCACGATGCCGGTATGGACGGTACTGCTGTCGGTGCTGTTCTATCGCGAGCGGCTCAGCGGCCGGCTGCTGCTGGCCGTCGGCGCGGTGATCGCCGGCATCACGCTGCTGCTGTGGGGCGAACTGGCGCAACTGGCCGGCCGCCCGGCCGGCATCGCCTGGATGCAGGGCGCCGCCTTGTGCTGGGCGCTGGGCACGATCTGGATGCGGCGCGCGCGCCTGACGCTGCCGGCCGAGACGCTGGTGGTGTGGATGATGCTGTGGTCGGCGCTGGCGCTCGCGCTGCTGGCGGCCGCGATCGAGCCGCCGCAGCGCTGGCAGTTCAGCCCGGCCGTCTGGGTGAGCCTCGCGTGGTCGGTGCTGATCAACTACGGCGCGGCGCAGGTGATCTGGTTCGCGCTGGCGCGCGCGCTGCCCGCGTCCACCAGCGCGATGAGCGTGATGGCGGTGCCGCTGATCGGCGTGCTGAGCGCGCCGCTGATCGTCGGCGAATGGCCGAACTGGCACGACCTGGCGGCGATGGCCAGCGTGGTGGTGGCCATCGGCGCGGTGCTGGTGCGGCCGGCCTGATCGTCGTCGGCTGCGGCCGCTGCAGCCCGATCCGGCAGCCGCACCGCAGCGGCCTGCCGCTCCCGCCTCAGGCCAACTGCTCGTCGGCCTTCTGGCCCTTGCGGTAGACCTCGTAGACCATCACCGGAATGCCCAGCCCGCCCAGGTGCTGCGCGATCAGCGGCTTGACCTCGGCCCAGTCGAGCGCGCCCACGCCGGTAGCCAGCCGCGGCAGCGCCACGCTCTTGATGCCTTCGTCCTGCACGTGCCGGGCGAGTGCGCGCAGCGCGTGGTTCACGTCCTCGAGCCGGGCCTTGACCGGGCGCGCCGCCTTGTCCTGACTTTGCATGCCCTGCGTCAGCAGGTTGACGATGCCGCGCGTCGAGCCGTCCTCGTTGACGCCCTGCCAGGCCCAGATCCCGCCGGTGTCGGGCTGCCTGGCGTGCATCGCATGGCGGTAGTCCTTGACCATCGACGGAAAGCGCTCGCGCAGCGCGAGCGCCAGGCCGGAGTCGAAGGGGTCGTGCGTGGCGATGCCGTGGGCGATGACTTGCGCGCCGGTGAGCAGGATGTCGCCTTCGACTTCTCGAATCATGATGTTTCTCTCCACTGGGTCGTGACGGAACCCGGCATTGTCGCCCGCCGCCGCGGGGCGCCGCGGTCCCGGCGCGGCCCGTGGTCAGTAGACGACGACCCGGTCGCCGACCTTCACCTGCCCGTACAGCCACTTGGCGACCTGGTAGTCGCGCAGCTGGCTGCAGCCGTGCGAGCCGCCGCCGTAGCCCTTGTCGGCGAAATCCTGCGAGAAGTGCACCGCCACGTTGCCCTGGTAGAAGAAGGCGTAGGGCATCGGCGTGCGCTCGCCGAAGATCTTCGACACCGTGTCGCTGTCCTTGTGCCAGATGCGGAACTCGCCTTCGGGGCTTTCCCAGCCGGGCATCGCGAAGCGCGCCTCGCGCGTGAAGCGCGCCTGGCCGTCGACGACGTAGGACATCATCCGCTGCTGCTTGGAGATGCACACCACCTTGCCGGTGCTGCAGCGCGGGTCCAGCTGTTGCACCAGCGTGCTCGCCGGCGGCGCATCGAACAGCTCCGCATAGCGCGGGTTGCGGGTGCGGCGGATCAACTGCGCCCAGGTGCGCTCGTCCATGACCTCGCTGGCGGGCAGGCCGATGCGCGTGCGCCAGGCGGCGACGGCCTGGCCGGTGGCGGCGTCGAAGATGCCGTCCACCGGCCCCGCGTGCAGGCCCACCTGCTTCAGCCGGTGCTGCAGCTCCTTCACGTAGCCCGGATGCGCGGGCGTGGTGAACCACGGGCCCACGTCGGTGTTGTTCAGCTCGGCCGCGGTCGGCGGGCGCGAGCGCGGCAGCAGCGCGGCCCAGGTCGGCTCGTCGGCGACGCCGGTGGGCCGCAGGCCGTGGTCGCGCTGCAGCTTGATCACCGCCGCGCGCGTGAGGGCGCCGAAGCGGTCCTCGACGTCGTAGACCGCGAGGTACTTCGCGTGCCGCAGCCGCACCTGCAGTTCGCGTACCCGCGGCGACTGCATCGGGTAGCGCAGATCCGGGCCGTTGGCGGCAGTCGTGGCGAAGGCAACGGGCACGGGCGCCGGTGCCGCGGGTGCCTGTGCCTGTGCGGGCAGGCAGGCCAGGCCGAAGGCGGCTGCAGCCGCGGCGGCACCTGCGGTACGTCTAAATGATTGCACGATCATGGGGCGAAATTTTCCTTCGGCCGCAGTGCGGGCCGTGCCGCGGAGCGCGGCGTTGCAACGATTGGGGCATGCGCCAGATCAAGACCACTGCAGTTCGCGGGGCAATTTGCAGGGCAACCAGCCGAGCGCGCACCGCACCATGGTGTCGCGGCACAGCAGGGTTCTCAGATCGCCTCTGGCCGACGGTTCTGTCGCAATCCTGGGCCTGTCCTGCTGCGGCGGCGCGAGCACCGCAGGCGGCCGATGGCCGGCAGCGGCCTCGCCCATGGTGGCGCGCACGCGGCCGCTGGGGGCTGCCGCGAAGGGCGCCCGCGCCGTGGTCCACGCGGTCAATCCGCCGTACCTGCACAGTGGGCGTCGTCGGCGCTCGTGCCGGCGACGCCAGCCGCGCGTGCAGGCGTGCGCTGCGATCAGCCGGCCGGCCGCATCCCCGCCGTCAGCGCCGCCAGCGCCGCCTCGTCCAGCGTCTCCTTCGCCAGCAGTTCGTGCGCGGCGCGGTCGAGCACGGCGCGGTGCTGCGCCAGGATGCGCGTGGCGCCTTCGAAGGCGCCCATCACGATGCCGCGAACCGCCGTGTCGATGTGCTGCTGCGTCTGCGGGCTGACCGGGCTGCCGGCCGGCGCCGCCATGCCCGGCACGTCCAGGAAGCGCGGCGGCTGCTGCTCGTAGGCGACGTAGCCGAGCCCCTCGTCCATGCCGTAGCGCGTGACCATGTCGCGCGCGATGTCGGTGGCCTTGGCCAGGTCGTCGGCGGCGCCGGTGGACAGGTGGCCGAACACCAGCTTCTCGGACGCGCGGCCGCCCAGCAGCACCATGATCTTGCGCTCCAACTCCTCGCGCGTCATCAGGAAGCGGTCTTCGGTGGGGCGCTGGATCGTGTAGCCGAGCGCGCCGATGCCGCGCGGGATGATCGACACCTTGTGCACCGCGTCGCTGCCCGGCAGCGCCAGCGCCACCAGCGCGTGGCCCATCTCGTGGAAGGCCACGACCTCGCGCTCGTGCGGATTGAGCAGGCGGTTCTTCTTCTCGAGCCCGGCGACGATGCGCTCGACGGCCACGGTGAAGTCGGCCAGGCTCACCTGCTGCGCGCCGCGCCGCGTCGCGGCCAGCGCCGCTTCGTTGCACAGGTTGGCGAGATCGGCGCCCGAGAAGCCGGTGGTCAGCGCCGCCACCTGCGCCAGGTCCAGCCCTTCGGCCAGCCGGATCTTCTTGGCATGCACCTGCAGGATCTGCACGCGCCCGGTCTTGTCGGGCCGGTCGACCAGCACCTGGCGGTCGAAGCGGCCGGCGCGCAGCAGCGCCGGGTCCAGGATCTCGGGCCGGTTGGTGGCCGCCAGCAGCACCAGCCCCGACGAGCTGTCGAAGCCGTCCAGCTCCACCAGCAGCTGCTGCAACGTCTGCTCGCGCTCGTCGTGGCCGCCGATCATGCCGCCGGCGCCGCGCGCGCGGCCGAGCGCGTCGAGCTCGTCGATGAAGATGATCGCCGGCGCCTTGGCGCGCGCCTGCTCGAACAGGTCGCGCACGCGCGCCGCGCCGACGCCGACGAACATCTCGACGAACTCGCTGCCGCTGATGCTGAAGAAGGGCACGCCCGCCTCGCCGGCCACCGCCTTGGCCAGCAGCGTCTTGCCGGTGCCCGGCGGGCCGACCAGCAGGATGCCCTTGGGCATGTGCGCGCCCAGCCGGCCGTAGCCCTGCGGATCCTTCAGGAAGGCGACGATCTCCTGCAGCTCGGCCTTGGCCTCGTCGACGCCGGCCACGTCGGCGAAGGTCACGCCGGTGTCGGTCTCCACGTAGACCTTGGCGCGGCTCTTGCCGATGCTCATGAAGCCGCCCAGGCCGCCGCCCGCCTTCTCGGCCATGCGCCGCACGAAGAAGTACCACAGACCGAAGAAGACGAGTGCCGGCAGCACCCACGACATCAGGTCGCGCAGCCAGGTGCTTTCGACCACGCGCGAATACTCGACGTTGAACTTCGACAGCCGCTCGGCCAGCGCCGGGTCGACGAGCGTGGCCACGATCACCGTCTTGCCGGCCTCGGGCGTCTTGAGCTTGCCGGTGATCGTGTTCTCGCCGATCACCACCTCCGACACGCGCCCGGCGGCCAGCGCCTTCTCGAACTCGCTGTAGGGCACCGGCTCGACGGTGCGCGCCTGCCACAGGCTTTGCAGCGTGAACAGCGCGAACATCGCCAGCAGCCAGTAGCCGACGTTCCACTGCATCTTCGGGTCGGGCTTGGGCATCGGCATCGTGGCCTTTCGGCGGCCGCGCGGCGCGGCCGGCTTCGGTGCCGCACCATAGCAGCCTTGGGCGCGGCGCGGCAGCCGGCCGAAGGCATCGTCTTCGGGCGGCTGCCGCACGCGGTGCCGCGCCGAGCGGTCGCTGTCGGCCGGGCGCATCGCATGGGCCACCCGACCACCGGCCAGACCGATCGAATCCTGCGACCATTCGAGCGCCGGCGGGCGCGGTGAGTCCGCACGATGCCCAGGGACGTGGTTCGCGTCGAGCACGGTTCGCAGTGGCGCCGGTCGAGCCGGTGCCGGCCGCGCGCCCTTCGCGATGCGGTACAAGGGCGAGCGCGGCATGAACACGGCGCAGCAGATCGACGAAGCACTGGCCGGCGGAGCCTGCGGATGAACAAGACCTGGCTCGAACATTACCCGGCGGGCGTGCCGGCCGACATCGACACCACGGGCTGCGGCTCGCTGGTCGAGATGCTCGACCGCAGCTTCGAGCGCCATGCGGCGCGCACGGCGCTGCGCTGCCTGGGCAGCAACTTCAGCTATGCGCGCATCGACCGCGCGTCGCGCGACTTCGCCGCCTGGCTGCTGAGCCAGCCGCTGGCGCGCGGCGACCGGGTCGCGCTGATGCTGCCGAACCTGCCGGCCTACGCCGTGGCGGCCGTGGGCACGCTGCGTGCCGGCATGGTGGTGGTCAACGTCAACCCGCTGGCGGCGCCGCACGAGCTCGAGCACCAGCTGCGCGACTGCGGCGCCCGCGTGGTCGTGGTGCTCGAGCACCAGACCACGGCGCTGCAGGCGGTGATCGAAGGCCTGCCGCTGCGCCACGTGCTGCTGGCGGCCGCCGGCGACCTGCACGGCGCCGTCAAGGGGCGGCTGCTCGACCACTTCGCGCGCCGGCGGCACCGGCCGCCGCCGCACGCCGGGCTGCCGGGCGCGCTGGCCTTTGCCGCCGCGCTCGCCGCCGGGCATCGGCTGCCCTTCGACGCGCCGCCGGTCGGCCCCGACGACATCGCGCTGCTGCAGTACACCGGCGGCACCACCGGCCCGGCCAAGGGCGTGGTGCTGCTGCACCGCAACGTCGTCGCCAGCCTGCTGCAATGCCAGGCGTGGTACGCACCGGCGCTGGCCGGGCTGGCGGGCGACGAGCCGCTGCTCACGGTGGGGGCGCTGCCGCTGTACCACCTGTTCGGCTTCACGCAGATCCTGCTGCTCGGGCTGCACCAGGGCGGCTGCAGCCTGCTGATCCCCGACCCGCGCGACCTGCAGGCGCTGCTGAAGGCGCTGCGCGGCCGGCGCGTGCACAGCTTCCCGGGCGTGAACGCACTGTTCGCGGCGGTCGCGCGCCATCCGGATGCCGGGCTCGTGGACTGGAGCGCGCTGCGGCTCGCAGTAGGCGGCGGCATGGCGGTGCAGGCGGCCACGGCGAAGCTGTGGCTGGCCCGCACCGGCTGCGCGATCAGCGAAAGCTACGGTCTGAGCGAGGCCGGCGCGCTGGTCAGCTGCACCCCGGTGGGCCAGCCCGGCTGGGACGGCAGCATCGGGCTGCCGCTGCCGGGCGTCGAGTTGCGGCTGCTCGCCGACGACGGCGCCGATGCCGCGCCCGGGATGCCGGGCGAGATCGCGATCCGCGGCCCGCAGCTGATGGCCGGCTACTGGCAGCGGCCCGAGTTGAGCGCGCGCGCGATCACGGCCGACGGCTTCTTCCGCACCGGCGACATCGGCCTGCTCGACGAGCGCGGCCGCCTGCGCATCGTCGACCGCAGGCACGCACTGATTCCGGTGGCCGGCCTGCAGGTCTGGCCCAACGAGGTCGAGGGGCTGGTCGGCACGCTGGCGGGCGTGCGCGAATGCGCGGCGGTGGGGGTGTGCGACGCGCAGGCCGGCGAAGGGCTCAAGCTGGTGGTGGTGCGCAGCGACCCGACACTGACCGAAGCCGAGGTGCACGCCTTCTGCGCGGCGCAGCTGCCCGGCCACAAGCGGCCGCGGCTGGTCGAGTTCCGCGACGAGCTGCCGCGCACCGCGGCCGGCCGGTTGCTGCGCCGCGATCTGCGCGATGCCTGGCGCTGAAGCCCGGCCGGCCGGGCTGCGGCTGCACGTGGAGGCGGCGCCGGCCGAAGGCGCCGAGCTGGCGTTGCCGCTGCAGGCGGCGCGCCACGTGCAGGTGCGTCGGCTGCAGCCGGGCGACGCGCTCGGCCTGTTCGACGGCGCCGGCGGCGAATGGCCGGCGCGGGTGCTGCGCATCGGCCGGCGCGAGGTGGTGGTGCAGGTCGGCGCGCGCATCGCCGAGCACGCGGTGGCAGTGCGGCCGGTGGCGGTGGCGATCGCCGTGCCGGCCAACGAGCGCATGGACTGGTTCGTCGAGAAGGCCACCGAGCTGGGCGCGGCCGCGATCCAGCCGCTGCAGTGCGCGCGCTCGGTGCTGCGGCTGGATGCGCAGCGGGCGGCGCGGCGCGACGCGCACTGGCGCGCGATCGCCGCGGCCGCCTGCGGGCAGTGCGGCCGCAGCCGGCTGCCGCGGATCGAGCCGCTGCGCGGCCTGGCCGAATGGCTGGCGGCGCTGGCCGACGACGGTGCGGTGCGGCTGCTGCTGAGCCTGGCCGCCGATGCGCGCCCGGCCGCGGCGCTGGCCGGGCCGGCGGCGCCGCTGCTGGTGCTGGCCGGACCGGAAGGCGGCCTCACGGCCGACGAGGAGACGCTGGCACGCGCGCACGGCTTCCGGCCGGCGAGCCTGGGCGCCGCGGTGCTGCGTGCCGAAACCGCGCCGCTGGCGCTGCTGGGCTGGTCGCTGCTCGCATCGGCGACAGACGGCGGCGCGGGCATCGGCGACACTGCTGCATGAGCCCGCCGGGCCGTCCCAAGGGCGAATACCGCAGCGCGCAGCGCGGAGGTTGCCCAATGAGCCCGCCGGGCCGTCCCAAGGGCGAATACCGCAGCGCGCAGCGCGAAGGGTAGTCCGATGAACCTGCAACTGCTGCTGCTGACGCTGTGCCAGGGCCTGTTCCTGACCAACAACGTCGTGTTCATCGCGATCAACGGGCTGGTCGGGTTGCAGCTCGCGCCCAGCGCGTGGCTGGCGACGCTGCCGCTGACCGCCTACGTCGCTGGCGGCGCGCTGAGCGCGCCGCTGGTCGCGCGCCACCAGCGCCGCTTCGGGCGCAAGCGCTGCTTCCAGTTCGGGCTGCTGACGGCGATCGCCACCACGCTGCTGTGTGCGCTCGCGGCCTGGCAGCGCAGCTTCGGCCTGCTGCTGCTGGCCACCGTGCTGGCCGGCTACTACCAGGCCAACGCGGCGCTGTATCGCTTTGCCGCGGCCGAGCTGGTGGCGCCTGCGGCGCGCGAAAAGGCGATCTCGTGGGTGCTGGCCGGCGGCATCCTCGGCGGCGTGTTCGGCCCGAACCTGGCATCGGCCACGCGCACCGCGCTGCCGCAGGCCTTCGTCGGCTCGTACCTGGCGCTGGTGGCGGTGGCGCTGGTGGCGCTGGCGTTGATCAGCCTGATCCGCTTCCCGCCGCTGCCCGCGGCGGCAGCGGGCGCGCCAGCCGGTGTTCATCGTCGCGGTGGCAGCCGCGGCGCTCGGCTACGGCGTGATGAACCTGCTGATGGCGGCCACGCCGATCGCGATGGCGCAGTGCGAGCACCCGTTCAGCGCGGCGGCCTTCGTGCTCGAGTGGCACGTGCTGGGCATGTACGTGCCGAGCTTCTTCACCGGCAGCCTGATCCGCCGCTTCGACGCGCTGCCGGTCATGACGACCGGGCTGATCCTGAACCTCGGCTGCGTCGCCTTCGCGCTGTCGGGCACCAGCCTGATGCACTTCACCGGCGCGCTGTTCCTGCTGGGCGTGGGCTGGAACTTCCTGTACATCGGCGGCAGCACGCTGCTGGGCCGCGCGCACCGCCCCGAGGAGCGCACCACCGCGCAGGGTGCGATGGACACCTGCGTGTACGCGACGATGACGGTGACCTCGTTCAGCTCGGGCGCGCTGGTCACCAGCGGCGGCTGGCAGTCGATGAACCTGGGCAGCCTGGTGCCGCTGGCGCTGCTGGGCGTGGCGCTGGCCTGGCTGGCGCTCCAGCTGCGCCGCGCCGAGAATGCGACGGCAACGACAGGAGGGTGATGATGGGACTGCTCGATCAGATCGTCGGCGGCGTGCTGGGCGGCGGGTCTGCGCACGGGGCCGGGGCCGGGGCCGGTGCCGGGGCCGGCGCCGGTCCGATGGACTTGATGCAACTGCTGATGACGCTGCTGGCCGGAAGCGCCCAAGGCGGCGGGCTGGGCGGCGGCCAAGGCGGCGGCCTGGCTGGATTGCTCGAGCAGCTGAGCGCGGCCGGGCTCGGCGACCAGGTCAAGTCCTGGGTCGCGTCCGGGCCGAACCTGCCGGTGTCGGCCGAGCAACTGCACGGCGCCTTCGGCAGCGACACGATGGGCCGGCTGGCCGAACGCATGGGCCTGTCCACCGGCGACCTGGGCGCGCAGCTCGCGCAGATGCTGCCGCAGGCGGTGGACCGGGTCACGCCGCAGGGCCGGCTGCCCGAAGGCGACCTGGGCGACCTGGGCAGCCTGCTCGGCGGGCTGTTCGGGCGCTGACGCGAATCGCACGCGCCCAAGGCCGCGCTTTGCCGGCGAGCGGCATCGGCAGCCGCTCGGCCGCATCCGCCCGTGGCGGGCTCGCGGATTCAGGGTCAGACCAGAAAACGCCGCGCCAGCAGCGCCCAATACGCCGCGCCGACGGCGACGTTGGCGTCGTTGAAGTCGTAGCCCGGGTTGTGCACCATGCAGGCGCCGGCCTGCTCGCCTTCGCCGTTGCCGATCAGCAGATAGCAGCCGGGGCGCTTTTCCAGCATGAAGGCGAAGTCTTCGCTGCCCGTCAGCGGCGGGCCTTGCACGACGACGCGTTCCGCGCCCACCAGCTCGGTGCCCACGCGGCGTGCGAGCTCGGTCTCGTCCTTGCTGTTGATCAGCACCGCGTAGCCGCGCCGGTAGTCGATTTCGGCCTTGACGCCGAAGCTCTGCGCCTGCGCATGCGTGATGTCGGTGATGCGTTGCTGCAGCAGGCTGCGCACCTCGGGATCGAGCGCGCGCACGCTCAGCTCCAGGTGCGCGCGGTCGGGAATCACGTTGTTGGCCCGGCCCGCCTGCAGCACGCCCACGGTGACCACCGCGGTCAGCAGCGGGTCCACGTTGCGCGCCACCACGGTTTGCAGCGCCATCACCAGGCTCGCGGCGGCAACCACGGGATCGGCCGCCTTGTGCGGCACCGCGCCGTGACCGCCGTGGCCGACCAGCGTGATGTAGACCTTGTCCGAGGAGGCCATCATCGCGCCCTCGCGGAACACCAGGTGCCCCTGCGGCCAGCCGGGCATGTTGTGCATGCCGAAGATGGCGTCGCAGGGATATTTGTCGAACAGGCCGTCGTCCATCATGCGGACGGCGCCGCTGTCGCTCGTGCCGTATTCCTCGGCGGGCTGGAAGATCAGGTTGAGCGTGCCCGAGAAACCGCCCGACTCGGCCAGCACCTTGGCTGCGGCCAGCAGCATCGCCGTGTGGCCGTCGTGGCCGCAGGCGTGCATCACGCCCTCGTTGCGGCTGGCATAGGCCAGGCCGGTGGCTTCCTTGATCGGCAGCGCGTCCATGTCGGCGCGCAGGCCCAGCGCGCGCCGGCCGTCGCCGCGCCTGATCTGCCCGACCACCCCGGTGCCGCCCAGGCCGCGCTCGACCCGGTAGCCCCAGGCGGCGAGGCGCTCGGCGACGAGGTCGCTGGTACGCCTTTCCTCGAACGGAAGTTCGGGGTGATGGTGGATGTCGCGGCGCAGGGCGATGAATTCATCCGCGTGGGCGCGCATGGCCTCGAGGGTGTCGTGCGTGGACATCAGGAAGCTCCTTTGAATCGCGGCGGCCACGGCGCGCCGCGTCAGTGCTGCAAGGTCCGGTCCTTGCCGGTCTCGCGCATCATGAGAATGGCGAGCACCGTGATCAGACTGGTCGGCACCACGTAGAAGGCCGGTGCCGCCGGATTCTCCGTTGCCCTCAGCAACCAGGTGATGACCAGCTGCGCGGTGCCGCCGAACAGCGCCACGCCGAATGCATAGGCAACGGACAGGCCCAGCGCGCGCACATGCGCCGGGAACAGCTCGGGAATCGCCACCAGCGATGGTGCACCGCCGATGGCCGTCAGGCTGCTCAGGGTGACCGAGGCCAGCAGCAGCGTGCCGATGCTCGGATAGCTGACCAGCAGCAGGAACACCGGATAGGTCAGCACCACGATGGCCACGCGCGACCACAACATGACCGGCTTGCGCCCGTGGCGATCGGACAGCCAGCCGCCCAGCAGGCTGCCGATCCAGGTCGACAGGCCGAAGACCACGGTGGCCATCATGCCGACCACCGCCGACAGCCCGAGCGTGGTGATCGCGTAGGTCGTCATGTAGATCGCCGCATAGGTCGAGATCGTCGTGCCCAGAATCAGCATCAACGACAGGAAGATGGGGCCGATGTGGTTCCTGATCTCCGCCAACGGGTTCTGGACTGCTTCGCCAGGCGCGCCATGCTCCAGGCTTTCGGGCATGTGCCGGCGCAGGAACACGGCAATCGGAATCAGCGCCAGCCCCAGCACGAACGGCACCCGCCAGCCCCAGGCGAGCATCTGCTCGCGGGTCAGGGACAGCGTGAGCGCCACGCCGACGATCCCCGCCGTCAGCGACGCCACGCCCTGGCTGGCCAGTTGCCAGCTGCCGTACAGGCCGCGCCGGCCCGGCGGGGCGATTTCGATCAGGTACGAGCTCGACGGGCCCACTTCCCCGCCCAGCGCAAAGCCCTGGATCAGGCGGCAGAGGATCACGATGACGGGCGCCGCCAGCCCGATGCGCTCGTAGGACGGCGTGACCGCCAGGCCCAGCGTGCCGACCGTGATCAGGCCGATGGTCAGCAGCATCGCCGGCTTGCGGCCCGCGCGGTCGGCAAAGGCGCCGATGAACAGGCCGCCCAGGGGCCGCGTGATGAAACCCACGCCGAACACGGCCACCGACAGCATCACGCTGATCAGCGCGTCATGGGCCGGAAAGAAGGTCTCGCCGATATAGACCGCGAAAAACGCATAGGTGGTGAAGTCGAAGAATTCCAGCGCGTTGCCGGCCACCGTGGCGGCAACCACGCTGGGCGACGCGCGTGCGCCGCCTGCGGGCGTTGTGCGCGAAGATGCCGACGGCCTGGCATCGACGACGCCCGCATTCGAGGTGGGAACAGTCATGGTCAGCTCCGATCGTTGCGCCGTTCCCGCTTCGACGCCGGTGTCAGCGATCGATCGCCTTGCTGCGTGCGGGGCGTTGTCGCCGGCGGGTGCGCCGTGGATGCAGGTGTCGACGGGTGTGCCCGCGCAGCCGCATCGTAGGTTGACCACTGCCGGCACACAAGGCGGCCGGTCTTCACGGAAATCCAATCTGCACATCGTGGCCCGCAGCCGGCGCGCCAGGCGGTGCAGCGCGTCGCGCTTGCCCGGCGCGTCCGCGCGGAACCGCAGCGCCGGATGCGGGCCGGCTGCGGCGGGGTGCACCACGAAACGGCCCGTCGCGCCGCCGGCAGGGGCGGGGTCGGGGCGGCGTACGATCAGGGCGCCGCGCCGCCCGGGTGCCCGGGCCCGGGGTCGGCCGATCCTGCGCGCTCGTCGCGGAAGGCGCCGGCCACCAGATCGAAGCGGAACAGCCGGCACTCGATCGGCCCGTTCCACAGCGGCACGCGGCGCGTGGCCTTCAGCCGCATCGTGCCCGGCAGCTTGGGCTCGGGGCTGAGCACCCACGCGGTCCAGCCGGCCGGGTGCTGCGTGAACGCGCGCTTCCAGTGCGCGGCGAGCTGCTGGAACCAGTCGCGCGGCAGGCCGCGGTCCTCGGCCGAGGGCCGCGCCGCGCGGCCGCCGGCATCGACGCGCTGGCCGTAGGGCGGGTTCAGCAGCAGCGTGCCGGGCAGCGTGGGCGGCAGCGTGGGGGCGGGGCGCTCGAGCGCGTCGCCGCCGTGGAATTCGATCGCGTGCCCGACACCGGCGCGCTGCGCGTTGCGCCGCGCGAAGTCGACCATGCGGAACGACAGGTCGCTGGCGAAGATCGGCACCGCCGGCGGATGGATCCGTGCCTGCGCCGCGCTGCGCAGGCGCTGCAGCAGCGCGCGCTGCGGCGCTGCCGCGAAGGGCAGCAGCCGCTCGAAGGCGAAGCGGCGCTTCAACCCCGGCGCGATGCCGCAGGCGATCTGCGCCGCCTCGATCGCGATCGTGCCCGATCCGCAGCAGGGGTCGAGCAAGGCGCCACCGCCGCCGGGCGTGCCGTCCCAGCCGGCGGCGGCGAGCATCGCCGCGGCCAGCGTCTCCTTCAGCGGCGCGTCGCCGGTGTCTTCGCGCCAGCCGCGCTTGAACAGCGGCTCGCCCGAGCTGTCCACGTACAGCGTCGCGCGCTCGGCGGCGAGGTGCAGCACCAGGGGCAGGTCGGGCGCGCGCGTGTCCACGCTCGGGCGCGCGCCGCACTGCGCGCGCATGCGGTCGCACACCGCGTCCTTGATGCGCAGCGCCGCGAAATTCAGGCTGCGCAGCCGGCTGGCGCGCGCCGAGACGTCGACGCGCAGCGTGTGCTGCGGCGTGATCCAGTGCGGCCAGTCGATGCGGTGGGCGAGCGCGTACAGGTCGGCTTCGTCGCGGTACGGTCCCGTCGCCACCTCGATCAGCACGCGCTGCGCGAGCCGGCTGCCCAGGTTCAAGGCCATCAGGCCGGCGGCATCGGCGACGACGCCGACGCCGCCGCGGCCCGAGCGCAGCGGCGCGCCCGGCAGCAGCCGCGCCGCCTCGTCGAGCAGCAGCGGCTCGACGCCGGCCGCGCAGGGTAGGTACAGGCGCAGCCGCTGCGGCAACGCGCGCGGCGGCGCGGTGTTCACGGGAATGCCCTGCGCGCTGCGCGCTGCGGGCTGAGGCCGGACTTGCGGCAGTCCGCTGCGGACTGCCGCGAGCCTGCCGAAGCGGCCGGGCATGCAAAGCCCGGCCGTGGGGCAAGCGCTCGGGAGCGGCCCGGCGCGCTCATGCCGACCTTCGCTGGCTGGCCGGCGCGATCCGCAGCGCCTCGCGGTACTTGGCGACGGTGCGGCGCGCGACGCTGATGCCCTGCTCGTCGAGCATCAGGCTGAGCTGGTGGTCCGACAGCGGGCGCTTCGCGTCCTCGGCGCCGACCAGCTGGCGGATCAGCGCGCGCACCGCGGTGCTCGACGCGTTGCCGCCGGCTTCGGTGGCCAGCGACGAGCCGAAGAAGTACTTCAGCTCGAAGGTGCCCTGCGGCGACGCCAGGTACTTGGCGGTGGTCACGCGCGAGATCGTCGATTCGTGCAGCCCCAGTTCCTCGGCGATCTCGCGCAGCACCAGCGGCTTCATCGCGATCGCGCCGTGGCTGAAGAAGGCCTTCTGGCGCTCGACGATCGCACCGGCCACGCGCAGGATCGTGTCGAAGCGCTGCTGCACGTTCTTCATGAACCAGCGCGCCTCCTGCAGCCGTGCGCCGAAGGGCGACGAGCCCGAGCCGCGGTTGCCGCGCACCGCCTGCGCGTACAGCTCGTTGATGCGCAGCCGCGGCATCACCTCGGGGTTGAGCACCGCCTTCCAGCCGCGGCCCGAGCGGCGCACGATCACGTCGGGCACGATCGCGTAGCGCTCGGTGCGCTGCCACGGCCGCCCCGGCTTGGGTTCGCAGCGCTGGATCAGCGCCAGCGCGGCGCGCACCGCGTCTTCGCCGGCGTCGAGCAGGCCGGCGATGCGGCGCAGGTCGCGCCGGGCCAGCGCCTCCAGGTGGCCGGCACAGATGCGCAGCGCCAGCGCGCGCTCGGCGCTGTCGGGCTGCTGGCGCAGCTGCAGCGCGAGGCATTCGCGCAGGTCGCGCGCGCCCACGCCCGGCGGGTCCATGTGCTGCAGCCAGCCCAGCGCGCAGCGCAGCCGCGCGTTCAATTCGTCGAGCGCGTCGGCGCCCAGCTCCAGCATCGCCGCCAGGCGCTCGGCGATCTGGTCGAGCGGGTCGGCCAGCCAGCCGTCGTCGTCGAGCGAGTCGATCAGCACCAGCAGCGCCGCGCGGTCCTCGGGCGTGAGGTTCAGCCCCGCCATCTGCGTCAGCAGGTGCTGCTGCAGCGTCGGCCCGGCGTCGCCGCGCTCGGGCGCCGCGTCGTCGTCGTCGCCGCCGGCGGCGGCCATGGCCGGCAGCTCCCCGATGCCGTCGAAATCGTCGCCCTCGGTGCCGTTGGCCCAATCGTCGCGCTCGGCGGTGCCGAATTCGTCGCCGCGCAGCTCGGCCAGCGCGTCGCCGCCCTCGGCCGCGCCGTCGTCGCCGCCGGAGTCGGCTTCGCGCTCGGGCGCCGCCGGCGCCTCGTGCGGCG
This sequence comes from Pseudomonadota bacterium, assembly GCA_018240325.1. GTDB lineage: Bacteria > Pseudomonadota > Gammaproteobacteria > Burkholderiales > Burkholderiaceae_C > Rubrivivax. The sequence goes on along the minus strand of JAFEFZ010000274.1, from coordinate 2,794 downwards.
CCGGGCCTTCGGCGTGGGTGTCGTCGTCGGCTTCGAGGAAGGGGTTCTGCTCGAGCATCTGCCCGACTTCCTGCTGCAGCTCGAGCGTGGACAGCTGCAGCAGCCGGATCGACTGCTGCAGCTGCGGCGTCAAGGCCAGGTGCTGCGAGACGCGCAGCTGCAGCGAAGGCTTCATCTGGCTCATCGGCGCCGCCCGTGCGTCACATCCGGAAGTGCTCGCCGAGGTAGACCCGGCGCACTTCGGCGTTCTCGACGATCTGCGCCGGCGTGCCTTCGGCCAGCACCGCGCCTTCGCTGATGATGTAGGCGCGGTCGCAGATGCCGAGCGTCTCGCGCACGTTGTGGTCGGTGATCAGCACGCCGATGCCGCGGTCGCGCAGGAAGGCGACGATGCGCTGGATCTCGATCACCGCGATCGGGTCGATGCCGGCGAAGGGTTCGTCGAGCAGGATGAAGCGCGGCTGGGTCGCGAGCGCGCGCGCGATCTCGACCCGCCGGCGCTCGCCGCCCGACAGCGCCGGCGCCGGCGAATCGCGCAGCCGGCTGACGCCCAGGTCGTGCAACAGGCCGTCGAGGCGCCGGTCGATCTCGGCCCGCGGCAGCGCGCGGCCGTCGTCGCCGCGCTGCAGTTCGAGCACGGCGCGCACGTTCTCCTCGACGCTGAGCTTGCGGAAGATCGACGCCTCCTGCGGCAGGTACGACAGCCCCAGCCGCGAGCGGCGGTGGATCGGCAGGCCGTGCACCGGCCGGCCGTCGATGTGGATCGTGCCGGCGTCGGCGCGCACCAGCCCGACCACCATGTAGAAGGTGGTCGTCTTGCCGGCGCCGTTGGGCCCGAGCAGGCCCACCACCTCGCCGGCGCCGACCGCCAGGTGCACCGCGCGCACCACGGTGCGCGCGCCGTAGCTCTTGCGCAGGCCCTCGGCCTGCAGCCGGCTGCCGTCGGGCGATTGCGCTTTCACCGCTTCGCGCCGAGCGTGCCGGAGGGTTTCAGCAGGGTCGCGGCGCCGCCGCCGGCACCCGAGGCCGCAGAGGCCGCCGGCTGCGGCGTCAGCACCGCGCGCACCCGGCCGCTGGGGTTGGCGGGGGTGGGCGCGCCCCCGGTCACGGTGAACAGCTCGCGGGTGTTGTCCCAGGTGATCAGCGAGCCGGTGACCTCGTCGGCCACGGCGCCTGCGCGCAAGCGGCGCACGGCGGCGTTGCCGGTCAGCGTGACCGTGTCGGTGCGGCCGTCGTAGTCGATGCGCTCGGCCGAGCCCTCGACCGTCTCATCGACGCCGTCGCGCTTCTCGCGGAAGGTGGCCGGGTGCGCGGCGCTGCCGAGCGCGCTGGCGGCGCGGTAGCCGTCGGGGCGTTCGCGCAGCTCGATCCGGTCGGCGCGGATCACCATCGTGCCCTGGGTGACCACCACGTTGCCGCTGAACACCACCACCTGGCGCTGCAGGTCGACCGTGCCGGGCTGATCGGCCTCGATCGTCATCGGCTTGCTGCGGTCGGCCTTGTCGGCCCAGGCGGCGCTGCCCAGCAGCAGCGCCGCGGCAGCGACGACAGCGGCCCGCCGGGCCCTTGCGGGATGCGATGCGAGCGGGGAGCGGCAGCAATTCACAGTTGGCGGCACGAAACTTGCTGGTCCATTCTAGGGGGCAAGCTTCGGGCAGCAAGCCCCCAAACGGGGGCAAATTGCCGCCTATGGGCCGCGGTGCGCGTTTAGGGCGTCTTCAGCACACGCTCGGCCAGATAGGTGGCGATCGCCAGCGCCCGCTCGTTGGAGCCGGCCTGCGAGCCGGACGTGGTGTAGCGGCCCTGCACGCCGATCGCCGGCACGCCGTCGATCGCGTAGGCCTTGCTCAGCTGGTTCGCCTGCCGCACCTTGGTCTGCACCGAGAAGGACTTGAACTGCTCGACGAACTTGGCGCCGTCGATGCCGTTGGCGTTCATGAAGGCGGCGATGTCGGCGTCCTTGTCCAGGCGCATGCGCTGCTGGTGGATCGCGGCGAACACCTTCGCGTGCATCGCGTCGAGCTGGCCCATCGCCTCGAGCGCATAGAAGATCTTCTGGTAGGTCTCGTACAGCGCGTTGAAGCCCACCGGCACCCGGCGGAACACGGCCTGCGGCGGCAGCGTCTTCAGCCAGGGCGCGATCGACGGCTCCAGCGCGTAGCAGTGCGGGCAGCCGTAGGAGAAGAACTCGACCACCTCGACCTTGCCGGCGGGCACCAAGACCGGCGCCGGCTGCGCCAGCCGGGTGTAGTGCTGGCCCTCGACCGGCACGCCTTGCGCGTGCGCGCCGCGCACGGCCAGCAGGGCCACGCCGGCCGCGGCCAGCTGCTGGGAGAACAGGCGTCGTCGCATCGTCATCGATCCTTCTGCAATGGGGATGGGCAAATCATCGCGTCAAGGCCGCGGCACGCGCACCAGCGCCGCGTCTTCGCCGGCGGCCTGCAAGTCCTGGACGGCCTTCTCGGCGCCGGCGCGGGCGTCGAAGGGGCCGACGCGCACCCGATAGACGGTGCGCCCCGACTGTTCGCGCTCGCTGATCGCGGCATCGAAGCCCTGCAGCGCGAGCTTGGCGCGCTGCGCCTCGGCATCCTCGCTGCGCGAGTAGGCGCCGGCCTGCGCGAAATAGATCAACGGGTCGGCGCCGGCCTTGGAGGGCGCCGACGCCTTCGGCGGCGGTGCCGCTGCAGCCGCTGCCGGCCCGCTGGCCGCAGCCCGCGGCGGCGCGGGGGCCGCCGACGGCGCTGCGGCGGGCCGCGGCGCTGCGGCCGGTGGCGCTGCGGCCGGTGGCGTTGCG
>JAFEFZ010000273.1 GCA_018240325.1 Pseudomonadota bacterium | reverse complement strand
CTGGTAGCCGACCGAGGCATTGACGCCGAAGCCGTTGCCGAAGTCGTGGGCGCCGCTGAGCAGGAGGTAGTACGCGCCCTTGGAGTCGTCGATGCTGAAGAAGTCGGACACGGCGTAGCTGTATTTCAGCGAGAGCGGGCCCCAGCTGCCGCCGACATACAGCTCGGTGTTGCTGATCCGGCTGTCGGAGCCCGGGTAGCAGTAGTACAGCGCGCCGACGTCCACGCCGAAGTCGCCGAAGCCGTGCTTCCAGCCGCCGTAGAAGTCCATCTCGATGTTGGCGCCGTTGAACAGCGCGCTGTCGACGTTGGAGTTCCAGTTGCCCAGGTACCAGCCGCTCTTGTGGGCGAAGTCGACGCCGCCCTGGATGGCCGGCTTCTTGTTGGTCTGCGAGATGCCGCGGAAGCGGTAGTCGGAGAAGATGCCGAGGTTGCCGGTGAAGGCGAATTCGGGTTCGGGTTTGGGCTCGGTTTCGGGCACGGCGGCCGCGGTCTGCGCCAGGCCGGGCATGGCGCTCAGCGCCAGCAGGGCAGGCAGCACGAATCGGGATGGCTTCATGGTGATGGCTCCGGGGTGCAAGGGTTTCAGGCGCTTGAATCGATCCACGCCGGGTCATATGCAGAAACCGTGCCACGGCGCCGATTCACCCAATCGGCGCGCGGCGTGCCCCTGAAGCAGCCGGCGACGCCCCGAAATCGCGCCGCGCGCACCGCCGGCGTGCGTTCGCCGGCTTGCGCCGGCGCCGCAGCATCGGCATGGGCACTGGCATGATGCGCAGCCATGTCCTTCGCCGTCGTCCACAGCCGTGCGCTCGATGCGCTGCAGGCGCAGCCGGTCACCGTCGAAGTGCACCTGGCCAACGGCCTGCCCAGCTTCACGCTGGTGGGGCTGGCCGAGACCGAGGTGAAGGAGTCGCGCGAGCGGGTGCGCGCCGCGCTCGCGCAGAGCGGCTTCGCCTTCCCGCACAACAAGCGCATCACGGTCAACCTGGCGCCGGCCGACCTGCCGAAGGAATCGGGCCGCTTCGACCTGCCGATCGCGCTGGGCATCCTGGCCGCCAGCGGACAGATCGAGCCGGCGCGGCTGGCCGGCCACGAATTCGCCGGCGAGCTGTCGCTGGCCGGCGAGCTTCGGCCGGTGCGCGGCGCGCTCGCGCTGGCGCTCGGCATGCGTGCGGCGGCCGAACCGCGCGTGCTGGTGCTGCCGTCGGCCAGCGCCGCGGCCGCGGCGCGCGTCGCCGGCATCGACGTGCGCGCCGCCGACAGCCTGCTGCAGGTGGTGCAGGCGCTGCAGCCGGGCGATGCCGCACAGCCGCTGGCGCGCGCGCAGCCGACGCCGGCTGCGGCGGCGGCGCCCGCCGCCGATCTGCGCGACGTCAAGGGCCAGGTGCAGGCCAAGCGCGCGCTCGAGATCGCCGCGGCCGGCGGCCACAGCCTGCTGCTGGTCGGCCCGCCGGGCACCGGCAAGTCGATGCTGGCGCAGCGGCTGCCGGCGCTGCTGCCGCCGATGACCGACGACGAGGCGCTGGCCAGCGCGGCGATCCAGGGCCTGGCCAGCGCCGGCTTCGACGACGCGCGCTTCGGCCAGCGGCCGTTTCGCGCACCGCACCATTCGGCCAGCGCGGTGGCGCTGGTGGGCGGCGGCTCGCCGCCGCGCCCGGGCGAGATCTCGCTGGCGCACGGCGGCGTGCTGTTCCTCGACGAGCTGCCCGAGTTCCCGCGCGCCGCGCTCGAGGCGTTGCGCGAACCGCTGGAAAGCGGCGCGATCACGATCTCGCGCGCGGCGCGCCAGGCCGCGTTCCCGGCGCGCTTCCAGCTGGCGGCGGCGATGAACCCCTGCCCCTGCGGCTGGCTGGGCGCGCCGGCGGCGCTGGGCCGCAGCTGCCGCTGCGCGCCCGACGCGGTGGCGCGCTACCGTGCGCGGCTGTCGGGGCCGCTGCTCGACCGCATCGACCTGCAGGTCGAGGTCACCGCGGTCGCGCCCGAGGCGCTGCTGGCCGCGCCCGACGGCGAGCCGAGCCCGGCGGTGGCGGCGCGCGTGGCCGCCGCGCGTGCGCGCCAGCTGCAGCGCCAGGGCGCGGCGAATGCGGCGATCGACGCGGCGCGGCTGGACGATCTGTGCGCGCTCGACCCGGCGGCCGCGACCTTCGCGCGCAGCGCGGCGCAGCGGCTGGGATGGTCGAGCCGCGCGCTGCACCGCGCGCTGCGCGTGGCACGCACGATCGCCGACCTGCACGGCGCCCCGGCCATCGGCACCGTGCACGTGGCCGAAGCGCTGCAGTACCGGCGCGTGCTGTAGCCGCGGCTGGCCGGCTGCGGCGCCCCAGCGGCATCAAGCCGCTGCATCAGGCCGCTGTATCAAGCCGCTGCGTCAGGCCGCTGCGTCAGGCCGTTTGCGCGCGCTGCGGCCGGGGCCTTGCCCGGCAACGCATGGCAATGCGCCGGCGGCCGCCGGGCGGCGCCGAAACCCTGCGCCGCCCCGCCGGAGCGATCACAGGCCCAGGCGCGTCACGCGGTTGCCGTTCAGGCTGATATTGCCCATCAGGCCGCTGTTGGTCATCACGAAGCCGATGACCTCCTGCTGCGCCGTCTGCGAGGTGATCTGCGCGTTGGCGCCGACGGTGAGCATGGAGACGTTGGCGTCGGCGCCGATGGTCCAGCCGCTGCTGTTGCGGAAGCGGTTGAGCGCGTTGTCGGTCATGAACAGCAGAAACACCGCCTGCGACTGCGCGCCGGCGAGCAGGCCGACCGAGGCTTCGGTCATGCGGAAGTAGCCGTCGGACTTGTCGCCGACCCGCAGCACGCCGCGGCCGCTGCCGCCGCCGACGATGAAGCCGGCCGAGCCGAAGGACGGGAACACCAGCACGCCGCGCGCCGATTCGACCAGTTCCTTCGAGCCCCGCTGCTGCGAGTACAGGCGCGCCAGCGCGCTGTCGGCGCCGGCGTCGATCGCCTTGCGCTGCGCTTCGGGGTCGCCGCCGCCGCTGCTGGTGGTCGTGCAGGCCGACAGGAGCGACAGCGCGGCGAGCGAACTCGCGGCGAGGACGAAATGGCGTTTGGCTTGGTTCATGAAAATCCTCCTTGGATGCTGTTGGATCGCCGGCGGCCGCGCCGCGGCGCGTCGTCGTCCGCGACTGTAGCCTGCCGTGCTGACGCGGCGGCTGCCGGCAGCGCCGCCGCGCCGCCTTGCCGTTGCAACGGCGCCGCAGCGATGGCGCCGCACCCAGTGCGCCGCTACAGCTGCGGCGCGAGGCGGCGGCGCGCTTCGGCGGGCGCCAGCTGCTGGCGCCGTGCCCAGTCTTCGAGCTGGTCTTCGCCGATATGGCCGACGTTGAAGTAGGTCGCCTGCGGATGCGCGAGGTAGAAGCCGCTGACGCTCGCCGCCGGCATCATCGCCATGCTCTCGGTCACGTGCATGCCGACGGCTTCGGCCTGCAGCACGCGGAACAGCTCGCGCTTGATGCCGTGCTCGGGGCAGGCCGGGTAGCCGGGCGCGGGGCGGATGCCGCGGTACTTCTCGGCGATCAGCTCCGCGTTGCTCCAGTGTTCGTCGGCCGCGTAGCCCCAGAACTCGGTGCGCACGCGCTGGTGCAGCCGCTCGGCGAAGGCCTCGGCGAGCCGGTCGGCCAGCGCCTTGAGCATGATCGCCGAATAGTCGTCGAGATCGGCGGCGAACTGCTCGAGCTTCTTCTCGATGCCCAGGCCCGCCGTGACCGCGAACAGGCCGATGTAGTCGGGCTTGACGCCCTTGGGCGCGACGAAGTCGGCCAGGCTGCGGTTGGGCCGCCGCACCTTCTCGCCGTTCGGGCCGTCGATCACCGGCCGCACGCTTTGCAGCCGCAGCGGCGACCACGCGAGCGCGACCTCGGTGCGCGACTCGTCGGTGTAGACCTCGATCGTGTCGTCGTCCACCGTGTTGGCCGGCAGCAGCGCGATCACGCCGTTGGCGGTGAGCCAGCGGCCTTCGATCAGCCGCTGCAGCAGCCGCCGGCCGTCGCTGTACACGCGCTGCGCCTCGGTGCCGACGACCTCGTCGCGCAGGATGTCGGGGAAGCGGCCGGCCAGGTCCCACACCTGGAAGAACGGGCCCCAGTCCATGCAGGCGACCAGCTCGCCCAGGTCCTGGTTGCGGAACTCGCGCCGGCCGATGAACTTCGGCTTCGGCGGATCGTAGGCCGCCCAGTCGACCACGGCCTTGTTGGCGCGCGCCTCGGCCAGGCTGACCAGCGGCGTGGTCTTCTTGCGCGCGTGCAGCTCGCGCACGTGCGCGTAGTCGGCCTCGATCTCGGCGATGAACTTCGCCGCGCGCTCGTCCGACAGCAGGTCGGAGCACACGCCCACCGAGCGCGATGCGTCGGGCACGTAGACCACCGGCCCTTCGTAGTGCGGCGCGATCTTGACCGCGGTGTGCACCCGGCTGGTGGTGGCGCCGCCGATCAGCAGCGGGATCCGGCGTTCGCGGAACCAGTCGTCGCGCTGCATCTCGGCGGCCACGTGCTGCATCTCCTCGAGGCTGGGCGTGATCAGCCCCGACACGCCGACCATGTCGGCGCCCTCGATGCGCGCCTTCGCGAGGATGTCCCGGCACGGGACCATCACGCCCATGTTGACGACCTCGAAGTTGTTGCACTGGAGCACGACGGTCACGATGTTCTTGCCGATGTCGTGCACGTCGCCCTTGACGGTGGCCACGACGATCTTGCCCTTGGCCTTGACGTCGCCGCCGGCGTCCAGCAGCGCCTGCTTCTCGGCCTCGATGTAGGGCAGCAGGTGCGCGACCGCCTGCTTCATCACGCGCGCGCTCTTGACCACCTGCGGCAGGAACATCTTGCCGGCGCCGAACAGGTCGCCGACGACGTTCATGCCGTCCATCAGCGGGCCTTCGATCACGTGCAGCGGGCGGCCGCCGCGGGCCTCGATCGCCTGCCGGCATTCCTCGGTGTCGGCGACGATGAAGTCGGTGATGCCGTGCACCAGCGCGTGGCTCAGGCGCTCTTCCACCGTGCCGGCGCGCCACGCGAGCCGCGCCGAATCGTCCTTCGCGGCGCCCTTGGCGCGCTCGGCGATCTCGACCAGGCGCTCGCCCGCATCCTTGCGGCGGTTGAGTACCACGTCCTCGACGCGCTCGCGCAGCTCGGGGTCCAGATCGTCGTACACGCCGACCATGCCGGCGTTGACGATGCCCATGTCCAGCCCGGCGCGGATCGCGTGATACAGGAACACGGTGTGGATCGCCTCGCGCACCGGGTCGTTGCCGCGGAAGCTGAAGGACACGTTGGACACGCCGCCCGACACCTTCGCGCCCGGCAGGTTCTGCTTGATCCAGCGCGTGGCCTCGATGAAGTCGACCGCGTAGTTGTCGTGCTCCTCGATGCCGGTGGCGATCGCGAAGATGTTCGGGTCGAACACGATGTCCTCGGGCGCGAAGCCGACTTCGTCCACCAGGATGCGGTAGGCGCGCGCGCAGATCTCGCACTTGCGCCGGAAGGTGTCGGCCTGGCCCTGCTCGTCGAAGGCCATCACCACGGCGGCCGCGCCGTAGCGGCGCACCAGCTTCGCCTGCTGCCTGAACTCGGCCTCGCCCTCCTTCAGCGAGATCGAGTTGACGATGCCCTTGCCCTGCAGGCACTTCAGGCCGGCTTCGATCACGTCCCACTTGGAGCTGTCGATCATCACCGGCACGCGCGCGATCTCGGGCTCGCCGGCGATCAGGTTCAGGAAGCGCACCATCGCCGCCTTGGAGTCGAGCATCGCCTCGTCCATGTTGACGTCGATGACCTGCGCGCCGTTCTCGACCTGCTGGCGCGCGACCGCGAGCGCGCCTTCGAAGTCGCCCGCCAGGATCATCCGCGCGAAGGCCTTCGATCCGGTGACGTTGGTGCGCTCGCCGATGTTGACGAACAGGTGGCCTTCGCCGATGGTGACCGGCTCCAGGCCGGCCAGACGCATCGGCGGCACCTGCGCGCGTGCGGTTGCCGCGGGGTCGGCGGGGGATGCGGTGGGGTCGCTCACGTCGGGCTCCTCGAAGCCGCGGGCCTGCTGCGCCGCGGCCCACCCGCGGCGCCCGGTGCCCGGGCGGGGGTGAGCGCCGTTGGCGGCCGCGGCCCGAAGCGGCCGGCGGCGTCCCGAGCCTGGCGGCGCACCGTTCGCGGCAGCCGTCGCAACGCTCCTCGGGAAGCCCTGCATTCTAGGCAGCTGCGAGAAGCCCCGTGGCGGTATACTCACCGGCTTGCCCGCATACGGCGGGGTGGACTGGCAGGCACGGCCTGCGATCGGCGCCGCGAGCGCCGAAGCCGCGCGACCCGAGAGACCGCAACCCTACAAGCGGTGCCGAGGGCGGGCGGCAAGTCCGAACGGCCGTCGTCGGCCGCCGGCGAGCGGCGGCCAGTTCCCAACCGAGACCCTCATGAAGACCTTCAGCGCCAAGCCGGCCGAGGTGAAGCACGAGTGGTTTGTGCTCGATGCCACCGATCAGGTGCTCGGACGTGTCGCCAGCGAAGTGGCACGCCGACTGCGCGGCAAGCACAAGGCCATCTACACGCCTCACGTCGATACCGGCGACTACATCGTCATCGTCAATGCCGCCAAGCTGCGCGTCACCGGCAGCAAGGCCACCGACAAGTTCTACTACCGGCACTCCGGCTATCCGGGCGGCATCACGCGCACGTCGTTCCAGGACATGCAGGCCCGCCACCCCGGCCGCGCGCTGGAGAAGGCAGTGAAGGGCATGCTGCCCAAGGGCCCTCTGGGCTACGCGATGATCAAGAAGCTGAAGGTGTACGCCGGGGCCGAGCACCCGCACACCGCGCAACAACCGAAGATGCTCGAGCTGGGCGGGAGCGCGCGATGATCGGAGACTGGAATTACGGCACCGGCCGTCGCAAATCTTCCGTGGCCCGCGTGTTCCTGAAGCGCGGCAGCGGCCGGATCACCGTCAACGGCAAGGCGCTGGACGAATACTTCGGCCGCCAGACCTCGATCATGATCGTGCGCCAGCCGCTGCTGCTGACCGCCAACGACGCCGCCTTCGACATCAAGGTCAACGTCCACGGCGGCGGCGAATCGGGCCAGGCCGGCGCGGTGCGCCACGGCATCACGCGCGCGCTGATCGACTACGACGCGGCGCTCAAGGGCGAGCTCAGCCGGGCCGGCTTCGTGACCCGCGACGCCCGCGAGGTCGAGCGCAAGAAGGTCGGCCTGCACGGCGCGCGCCGCCGCCCGCAGTTCAGCAAGCGCTGACCGGCGCGCCGCGCTGGCTTGACGACGGCCGGGTGCAAGCCCGGCCGTTGTTGTTTCATAATCGGCGCCCATATCCCACTGAACCAGTCAGGAAAGAGCATGAGCGCCGTGATCGAAACCGCCGCCAGCAGCGTTGCCGAGATGCCGGCGCCGCTGATCTTCACCGACAGCGCCGCCGCCAAGGTGGCCGAACTGGTGGCCGAGGAGGGCAACCCCGAGCTGAAGCTGCGCGTGTTCGTGCAGGGCGGCGGCTGCTCGGGCTTCCAGTACGGCTTCACCTTCGACGAGGTGATCAACGACGACGACACGCAGATGACGAAGAACGGCGTCACGCTGCTGATCGACGCGATGAGCCTGCAGTACCTGGTCGGCGCCGAGATCGACTACAAGGAAGACCTGCAGGGCGCGCAGTTCGTGATCCGCAATCCGAACGCCAACACCACCTGCGGCTGCGGCTCGAGCTTCACCGCCTGAACACGCAGGCTCGGGCAGCGGCGGCCGCCGCCTCGGGTCGCCCCGGCCCGATGCCGGCCCGGTGTCAGCGTGATGCCGGCCGCTCAGGCCGGGTACAGCGCGCCCAGGATCCGCGGCCCGCGTGCGCCCGTCACCGCCGGCAGGTTGCCCGGCTGGCGTTCGACGAAGGCGCGCGCCAGCCACGCGAAGGCCAGCGCCTCGACCTGCTGCGGCGGCACGCCGCGCGACGCGGTGTCGGCGATCGCGACCCCCGGCAGCAGCGCCTGCAGCCGCTCCAGCAAGTCGGCATTGGCGGCGCCGCCGCCGCAGACCAGCAGACGTGATGCCGCCGGCAGGTGGCGCCGCAGCGCATCGGCGGCCGCGCAGGCGCTGAACTGCGCCAGCGTGGCCTGCACGTCCTGTGCCAGCCGCGGTGCGGCAGCGGTGCCCGTCGATGCCAGCGCCGCATCCAGCCACGCTGGATTGAACAGGTCGCGGCCGGTGCTCTTGGGCGGCGCACGTTCGAGGAAGGGCTCGGCGAGCAGCCGCTGCAGCAGCGCCGGGTCGACGCGCCCGCCGGCGGCCCAGCGGCCGCCGTCGTCGAAGGGCAGGCCGAGGTGGCGCCCGCACCAGTGGTCGAGCAGCGCGTTGCCGGGCCCGCAGTCGAAGCCCTGCACCTGCCCGTCGGCCGGCAGCAGCGTCAGGTTGGCGATGCCGCCGAGGTTGAGCACCGCCACCGCGCGGCCGGCCTCGCCGAACAGCGCCGCATGCACCGCCGGCACCAGCGGCGCACCCTGGCCGCCCGCGGCCAGGTCGCGGCTGCGGAAATCGCAGACCACGTCGATGCCGCCGAGCTCGGCCAGCAACGCGCCGTTGACCAGCTGCAGCGTGTAGCCGTTGCCGTCGAATTCCTGCGGTCGATGGCGTACGGTCTGGCCGTGCGCGCCCACCGCCCGGATCCGGCGGCGGCTGATGCCGGCGGCGGCGACGAGATCGTCGATCACCCGGGCGTACACGCGCATCACCGCATTGGCCGCCAGTGCGGCGGTGTGCAGCTCGTCCGGGCCGCTGCGGTTCAAGGCCAGCAGTGTCGTGCGCAGTGCGGGGTCGAACCCGGCGTGGGCGTGCGCCAGGATCTGCGGGGCGGCAGCTTCAGGGCCGGCGGCGAATGCGGCCAGCACGCCATCGACGCCGTCCAGCGAAGTGCCGGACATCAACCCGATGCAGCAGTCCATCGCCGCCTGCCGCGGCGGCAGCGGCATTACTCGAAACTGGGGCGGTTGCCGGCCAGGGTCTGGGCCAGCTCGAGCTGCAGCTTCGCGCTGCGCGACGCGCCTGCGAACTGGTGCTTCGCCTTCGGGTCGATCTGGGCCGGCATCGCAGCCTTGGCCAGAACCAGCGGATCCTGGTGCACGCCGTTGACGCGGAACTCGAAGTGCAGATGCGGGCCGGTGGTCCAGCCGGTCATGCCGACCGCGCCGACGCGCTGGCCTTGCTCGACGGCCTGCCCCTTGTGCACGTCGATGCGGCTCATGTGCGCGTACAGCGTGCTGCGCTCGTTGGCGTGCCGCACCTGGACCACGTTGCCGTAGCCGTTCTGCCAGCCGGCGAAATCGACCACGCCGTCGCCGACCGAGCGCACGGTGGTGCCGACCGGCGCGCCGTAGTCGACCCCGCGATGCGCGCGCCAGTCGCGCAGCAGCGGGTGCAGGCGCATCGCGAAGCCCGAAGTCACGCGCGAGAACTCCAGCGGGCTGGCCAGGAACGATCGGCGCTTGCTGCGGCCGTCGAAGCCGAAGTAGGCGCCGCGGCCCGAGGCATCGGGGAACCACAGTGCGGTGTGGGTGCGCCCGCCGCTGCTGAACTCGGCCGACAGCACGCGGCCGGCAGCCGGCATCCAGGTCACCGGCTCGCCGTCGGCGCTGAAGGTTTCGTAGACGACGCTGAAGGTGTCGCCCTTGTTCAGCTCGCGGTGGAAATCGATGTCGGCGGCGAAGATCTCGGCCAGCTGCGACGCCACCCCTTCGGGGATGCGGGCCTCGTCGGTGGCCGCGAACAGCGAGTTGCGGATGGTGCCGCTGGCCAGCCGGGTGGTCGCCACGAGCGCCGCCGTCTCGACGCGGCTGCTCCAGCGGCTGCTGTCGCGGGCCACCGTCAGCCGCGTGAACTGCGGCCGGTGCTGGGCACCATCGGGGGCGGCGTAGCGCGCCACGAGGTCGACCAGCGTGCCGTCGGCGCGGGCGCGGGCCTGCACCATCTTGCCGGGCTTGCCGTCGACCAGCCGGCGCGCGATCGGGTCGCTGCGCAGGAAGGCCGCCGCCGATGCGTCGGCCACGCCGAGCCGGCGCAGCAGGGCGTCGACCGTATCGCCGGCGCGGGTGAGTTCGGTGCGCGACAGCGCCAGATCATGTTCGGCGAGCGCGTCGAGCTGGCTGCGCAGGCCTTGCGGCTGCAACTCGTCGACCACCACGCGCTGCGGCAGATCGGAGGGGTCGGGCAACAGCGGCGCCACGCCGAAGGCCGTGACGGCGAAGCCGCCGAGCAGGGTCGCGAAGGCCGCGCCGAGCGGGCGCCGATGGGCGGCAATCCAGGTGCCGCTCAGGGCGACGATCGGTGCGAGCTTGTTCAACGATACAAACCTTCAAATCGGGTCCGACCGTCGCCGCGCAGGGCAACGGCGCTGTCGAACACCGGTATTGGAGGGCGCCTGCACGGAGCCGGCACCTAGAATCGCCGCCTTCACGCATTGCGCGCAGTTCGGCCGCGGCGGCGAAGTATAGCCGCCGCTGCGCCGGTTCAATCCCGGAATTGCCCGGAGCAAGTGACCCATGTCAAGAGATCCCACGCCCGAGACCTCGCCGAATGCCGACGTGCAGCACGCGATGGCGGTTTCGCTGCGCGGATGCGACGAACTGCTGCCGCAGGCCGACTGGTTGAAGAAGCTGCAACGCTCGCAGGCGACGGCGCAGCCGTTGCGGATCAAGCTCGGCCTGGACCCGACCGCGCCCGACATCCACCTCGGCCACACCGTGGTGCTGAACAAGATGCGCCAGCTGCAGGATCTGGGGCACACGGTGATCTTCCTGATCGGCGACTTCACGTCGATGATCGGCGATCCGTCGGGCCGCAACGTCACCCGGCCGCCGCTGACGCGCGAGCAGATCGAGGCGAACGCGCAGACCTACTACGCGCAGGCGAGCCTGGTGCTCGACCCGGCGCGCACCGAGATCCGCTACAACAGCGAGTGGAGCGATGCGCTGGGCGCGCGCGGCATGATCCAGCTGGCGTCGCGCTACACGCTGGCGCGCATGCTCGAGCGCGACGATTTCGACAAGCGGCTGAAGTCGGGCGCACCGATCAGCGTGCACGAACTGCTGTACCCGCTGATGCAGGGCTACGACTCGGTGGCGCTGAAGGCCGATCTGGAACTCGGCGGCACCGACCAGAAGTTCAACCTGCTGGTCGGCCGCGTGCTGCAGGCCGAGTACGGCCAGGAGCCGCAGTGCATCCTGACGATGCCCTTGCTCGAAGGCCTGGACGGCGTCGAGAAGATGAGCAAGAGCAAGGGCAACTACGTCGGCATCAGCGAGCCGGCGAACACGATGTTCGCGAAGCTGCTGTCGATCAGCGACGAGTTGATGTGGCGCTGGTACACGCTGCTGTCGTTCCGCAGCGAAGCCGAGATCGCCCGGCTGCGTGCCGAGGTCGCGCAGGGCCGCAACCCGAAAGAGGCGAAGCTGCTGCTGGCGCACGAGATCACCGCGCGCTTCCACGGCAGCGCCGCCGCCGCCGCCGCCGAGGCCGACTTCGCGCTGCGCGCGCGCGGCGGCGTGCCCGACGACATCCCGGCGCTGCGGCTGGGCGGTGCGCCGCTGGCGATCGGCGCGCTGCTCAAGCAGGCCGGCCTCGTGCCCAGCAGCAGCGAGGCGATGCGGCTGATCGACCAGGGCGGCGTGCGCATCGACGGCGCCGCCATCGCCGACAAGGGGCTCAAGGTGGCGGCCGGCACCTACGTCGTGCAGGTCGGCAAGCGCAAGTTCGCGCGCGTCACGCTCGGCGCCTGAATCCTGCGGCAGTGCCGGCGCGCGGCTGCGGCCGTCAGGCCGGCTTCGCCGGCGCCGTCGGCACAATCGGCCGATGCAGGTCAGCAGCTACCTGAAGATCTCGGTCGCGGTCGCGGTGGCGACGATCGCGCTGAAGACCGGCGCCTGGTGGCTCACCGGCTCGGTCAGTCTGTTGTCGGATGCGCTGGAGTCGCTGGTCAACCTGGCCGGCGCGATCTTCGCGCTGGCGATGGTCACCTGGGCGCAGCAGCCGCCCGACGCCGACCACCCGTACGGCCACCACAAGGCCGAGTATTTCTCCAGCGGCTTCGAGGGCGTGCTGATCTTCGTGGCGGCGCTGGCCATCGTCTGGGCCGCCGTGCAGCGGCTGCTGGCGCCGCAGCCGCTGGAGTCTCTGGGCTGGGGCCTGGCGCTGTCGGTGGCGAGCACCGTGCTCAACGGCCTGCTGGCCTGGTCGATGATGCGCAAGGCGCGCGAGGCGCATTCGATCGCGCTCGAGGGCGACGCGCGCCACCTGCTCACCGACGTCTGGACCTCGGTGGGCGTGGTCGGCGGGCTGCTCGCGGTGCTGGCCACCGGATGGCGCTGGCTGGATCCGGTGATCGCGATCGCGGTGGCGCTGAACATCCTGCGTGAAGGCGCATCGCTGGTCCGGCGCTCCGTCGACGGCCTGATGGACCGTGCGCTCGACCCTGCGGTGCAGGCGCAGATCCGGCAGGTGCTCGCGCAGTTCGCGCACCCCACGATCCGCTTCGACCACGTGGTCACGCGCCGCGCGGGGCAGCGGCTGTACGTCGACCTGCACATGCACCTGCCGGCGGACTGGACGCTGCGGCGCGCGGCGGCGCTGCGCAGCGCGGTCGAGCAGGCGCTGATGGGCGCGGTACCGGGCCTGCGCGCGACGATCCAGCTGCTGCCCACCGACGTCGAGGCGCACTTCGACGACCCGGGGAACCCGTTGTGATCGCGCTGGTGCAGCGCGTCGCGCGCGCACGGGTGGAGGTGGCCGGCCGCAGCGTCGGCGCGATCGGGCCGGGGCTGCTGGTGCTGGTCTGTGCCGAGCCGGCCGACACGCCGGCGCAGGCGGCGAAGCTGGTCGACAAGCTGCTGAAGCTGCGCATCTTCGCCGACGCGGCCGGCAAGATGAACCGCAACGTGGTCGAAGCCGGCGGCGGCCTGCTGCTGGTGCCGCAGTTCACGCTCGCGGCCGACACCAGCGGCGGCAACCGGCCGAGCTTCGCCGGCGCCGCGCCGCCGGCGCTGGGGCGCGAGTGCTTCGAAACCGTGCTGCGGCTGGCGCGCGCGCGGCACGCGCCGGTCGAGGCGGGCGAGTTCGGCGCCGCGATGCAGGTGCACCTGGTCAACGACGGGCCGGTGACGATCCCGCTGACGCTGCGCTGAGCAGCCGGGCGGCCGGGGTGCCGCCGCGCCACCGCGCCGCCCGGCACCCAGCGCAACGGGCTGCGTGCGGCAGCCCGCGGCTATTGGGCCGGCGGCGCAGGGCCGGCGCGGGCTCGGCTTCGGCCTTCAGCCCAGACCCGCGCGCACGTCAGTCGGCGTACTGGCCGGCGGCCTTGATCACCGCGCCCCACTTGGCGATCTCGTCGACGACGAACTTGCGGTGGCCGGCGCTCGTCAGGCGGTCGTCGGTGACGATCACCGCGCCCAGTGCTTCCTCGTTCTTGACGAAGGCCGGATCCTTCAGCGCGTCGCGCATCGCGGCGTTGACTTTGTCGACCACCGCCTTGGGCGTGCCCTTGGGCGCGTACAGGCCGTGCCAGATGGTCACGTTGAAGCCCTTCAGCCCCTGGCTGTCCAGCGTCGGCAGGTTCTTCAGCGCCGGCGTCGTCAGCGGCTTGAGCGTGGTCACCGCGTAGGCCTTGACCTTGCCCGATTCGATCTGCACCGTGGTGTTGGTGGTCTGGTCGCACATGATGTCCACCTGCCCGCCGAGCAGGTCGGTCATCGCCGGCGCGGTGCCCTTGTACGGCACGGTCGTCATCTCCACCGCCAGCGCCTGCTGGAACATCAGCCCGCACAGGTGCGAAGCCGCGCCGAGGCCGGCGTTGGCCAGGTTGACCTTGCCCTTGTTGTCGTTGATCCACTTGCGCAGGTCGGCGAAGTTGGTTGCCGCCAGGGTCGGGCGGCCGACCAGCGTCATCGGCACGTCGTTGACCATGCCGAGGAACTCGAAGTCGTCGGGCACCTTGAACGGCAGCTTGCGGTACAGCGCCGGCGCGGTCGACATGCCGATGTGGTGCAGCAGCAGGGTGTAGCCGTCGGGTGCGGCCTTGGCGACGCGGCCGGCCCCCACCGTGCCGCCGGCGCCGCCGACGTTCTCGATGACGATCGTGGCGTTGCCCAAGGGCTTGCGCATCGCCTCGATCAGGTCGCGCGCGACCTTGTCGGTCGGCCCGCCGGCGGCGAAGGGCACGACGACCGTGATCGGCCTGTCGGGGTAGGCCTGGGCGCCGAGCGCCAGCCCCATGGCCAGTGCGGCGAATGCGGTCTTCTTCATGCGGCAGTCTCCTGGTTCACGCAAAGGGGATGAAGCTGCGATGCTAGCCCTGGGCCGCTGCGCGGCAGCGTAGGGAATGCGCAGGCCCGCCGGTTGCGGCGGTGCAGCGCCATTCAGCCGATCGGCCGTGCATCCTCGATCAGCCGGCCGTCGTTGGGCAGGCTGCCCGGCGCCACCAGCGCGACTTCGCCGCGCAGCTTGGTCAGGTCGCGCAGCGTCGCGGCCAGCGCCTGCGCCAGCCCCTCGGGCGCGCCGGCGGCCTCGGCCTTGAGCGTCATGCGGTCGTTGGCCATCTCGCCCTCGATCACCAGCCGGACGCGGCCGACCTCAGGGTGGCGCCGCAGCAATTCGGCCACCTGGCCCGGGTGCACGAACATGCCGCGCACCTTGGCCGTCTGGTCGGCGCGGCCCAGCCAGCCGCGGATGCGGGTGTTCGTGCGCCCGGTCGGGCAGCACCCGGGCAGGATCGCCGACAGGTCGCCGGTGCCGAATCGCAGCAGCGGGTAGTCGGGGTTGAACACCGTGACCACCACTTCGCCGACTTCGCCGTCGGGCAGCGGGTCGCCGGTGCCCGGGCGCACGATCTCGACGAGCACGCCTTCGTCGAGCACCAGGCCTTCGCGCGCCTCGGTCTCGTAGGCGACCAGGCCCAGGTCGGCGGTGCCGTAGCTCTGGTAGGCGGCGATGCCGCGTGCCGCCAGCCAGTCGCGCAGCGCCGGCGGGAAGGCTTCGCCGCCGACCGAGGCCTTGGTGATCGACAGCCGCCGGCCGAGCTGCTCGGCCTTGTCCACCGCGATGTGCAGGAAGCTCGGCGTGCCGGCATAGGCCTGCGGCCGCAGGTCGGCCATCGCCTGCAGCTGCAGCTCGGTGTTGCCGACGCCGCCGGCGAACACGGTGCAGCCGAGCGCGTGCGCGCCGCTTTCCACCATCGAGCCGGCGGGCGTCAGGTGGCAGCTGAAGCTGTTGTGCACCAGGTCGCCGGCGCGCAGGCCCGCGGCGAACAGTGCGCGCGCGAAACGCCAGTAGTCGGCGGCCGGGCCTTCGGGCTCGTAGATCGGCCCGGGCGACTGGAACACGCGCCGCGCCGGGCGCTGCAGGCCGATCCCGGCCCAGCCGATCGCCGAGAAGCCGCCGAAGGGGTCGCCGCCGCCAGCGCGCGCGGCCTGCTGGCGCTCGAGCAGCTCGTGCTTGCGCGTCACCGGCAGGCGCGCCAGCGCGGCACGCGAGTTCACGCCGCCGCCATCCACGCCTTGCAGCAGCGCACCGAAGGCCGCGGTGCGCTGCGCTGCCGCCACCTGCGCCGGCAAGGCCGACAGCAGCGCGGCTTCGCGTTGCGCAGGGTCGCGCGTCTCGAGGCTGTCGAAGAATTCGCTCATCGATCGTTCTCCCGGCGCCGCCACCCGGCGCTGCGGCGCCCGCTGCTCACTCTTCGCGTTCCCAGCGCCCGAGGCGCTTCTTCAGTTCGTCGAGCGCCTTGCGCTGGTCGGCGGCGCTGCGGATCGCGAAGCGGTCCCACTCGGGCGTGAGCATCGGCCGCTTCGCGATGCGCACGGCGACGGCGCCGCCGTCGATCGCGGCCTCGGCCACGCGCCGGCCGCGCAGCTCGAAGCCGCCTCCGCGCTCGGCCAGGCGCAGGTCGCGCAGCGCGCGCTTGAACTGCTCGAGCGCGCGCGCCGCATCGAAGGGCGGCGGCGCGAAACCGGATTCGTCGGCCATGGCCTGCGGGCCGCCGCGATCAGGCGAGCCAGCGCTTGCGGCGCTTGTAGCTCTTGACGTCGCGGAAGCTCTTGCGGTCGCCGCCGCCCATGCCGAGGTAGAACTCCTTCACGTCCTCGTTCTCGCGCAGCTCGGCCGCCGCGCCTTCCATCACGATGCGGCCGCTCTCGAGGATGTAGCCGTGGTCGGCGTAGCGCAGCGCGATGTTGGTGTTCTGCTCGGCCAGCAGGAAGGTCACGCGCTCCTTGGTGTTGAGGTCGCGCACGATCTCGAACACCTCTTCGACGATCTGCGGCGCCAGCCCCATGCTCGGTTCGTCGAGCAGCACCATCTTCGGGTTGCACATCAGCGCGCGGCCGATCGCGCACATCTGCTGCTCGCCGCCGCTGGTGTAGGCGGCCTGGCTGGCGCGCCGCGTCTTCAGCCGCGGGAAGTAGGTGTAGACCTTGTCCAGCGTGGCGGCGACGGCCGCCTTGCCGTCGCGGCGCGTGTAGGCGCCGGTCAGCAGGTTCTCCTCGATCGTCAGGTGGGCGAAGCAGTGGCGGCCTTCCATCACCTGGATCACGCCGCGCTGCACCATCGCCGCGGTGGACAGCCGCTCGATGCGCTCGCCGCGCAGCTCGATCGAGCCCTTGGTGACCTCGCCGCGCTCGCCGGCGAGCAGGTTGCTGACCGCGCGCAGCGTCGTGGTCTTGCCGGCGCCGTTGCCGCCGAGCAAGGCCACCACGCGGCCTTCGGGTACCTGCAGGCTCACGCCCTTGAGCACCAGGATCACGTGGTTGTAGATGACCTCGATGCCGTTGACGTCGAGCAGAACGGAACTCATGCAGACCTCGGTGCAATCCAGTGGCCGCTGCCGATCCGGCTGGGCCGGCGCGGCGGCGGGCCAGTGCCCGCAACCGCGCTGCGGCGCGGCTCAGTTCTGGCAATCCTCTGCGGTGCGGCGGGTGATCTTCTTCTCGGCCGCGTACTTGTCGGCCGCCGCCTTGACCATCGGCTTGATGATCTGCTCGTCGGCCTGGTACCAGTCGGCGCCCATCACCCACTTGGCGCCGTCCCAGGTGTGGATGCGCGCCCAGGTCGAGCCCATGTGGTCGGCGCACGACGCGCTGAGCGGGCGCATCACGCCGGCGAAGCCGAGCGCGTCGAGCTTCTTCTGGTCGAGCGCCAGGTTCTCCATGCCCCAGCGCACCTGCTCGCTCGTCATCACCTTGCCCTTGCCGAAGCGCTCCTGCGCGCGCTTGACGGCCTCGACGCCGAGCATCTGGATGATCACGCCGCGCATGTACAGCACCGAGCCGACCTCGTCCTTCGGGCCCGAGCCCTGGCCCTTGTCGTGCACGTTCTTCAGGATGTCCTGGATGACCTTGAAGCTCTGTCCGGACGGGTTGAGGGCGAGCGCGTTGTAGCCCTTGGCGCCGTCGCCGACGTCCTTGACGTCGGGCTCGGCGCCCGACCACCACACGCCGTACATCTTGTCGCGCGGGTAGCCGGTGGCCTGCGCCTCCTTCAGCGCGGTCGAGTTCATCACGCCCCAGCCCCACAGCAGCACGTAGTCGGGCCGGCTCTGGCGCACCTGCAGCCACGCGGCCTTCTGCTCGACGCCGGGCGCGGTCACCGGGATCAGCTGCAACTCGAAGCCGTGCATCTTCGCGCGCTCCTGCAGCAGCGGGATCGGCTCCTTGCCGAAGGGGCTGTCGTGGTAGACGAGGGTGATCTTCTTGCCCTTGAGCTTGGCCAGGCCGCCTTCCTTCTTGCCGATGTGCTGGATCAGGATGTCGGCGCCGGTCCAATAGCTGCCCATGTACGGGAAGTTCCACTTGAACACGTAGCCGTCCTGGCTGGCCGACAGGCCGTAGCCCAGCGTCATCAGCGGCATCTTGTCGCCCGGCGCCTTGTCGGTCAGCGCGAAGGTGATGCCGGTGGACTGCGGGTCGAAGAAGGTGTTGGTCTTGCCCTTCAGGCGCTCGTAGCACTCGACGCCCTTGTCGGTGAGGTAGCCGGTCTCGCACTCCTCGTAGGCGACCTTCACGCCGCCGATGCCGCCGTCGCGCGCGATCACCATCTTCAGGTAGTCGAGCTTGCCGTTGGCCCAGGGCGTGCCGTTGGGTGCGTAGGGGCCGGTGCGGTAGACCAGCAGCGGGAAGAACTGCTCCTTGGCCTGCGCCTGCGCGGGCGCCGGCGTGGTCAAGGCGGCTGCGCCGGCGGCGGCTGCGGCGGCCAGTGCAAGGGACTTCAGCTTCATGTCTGCCTCCAAGGGGTGAGAGAGCGCCGGGCGGCGCGCGGGTGGTGCGGTGGGGTCAATGCGGGAACGGCCACAGGCGCAGCTTCTCCTTGCCGATCGACCACAGCCGGGCGAGGCCGTGCGGCTCGACGATCAGGAAGAACACGATCAGCGCGCCGAAGATCATGTAGGTCAGGTGCGAGGCGAGCGCAGTGTCGATCGGAATGCCGAACCAGTAGGGCAGGCTGTCGAGCACGATCGGCAGCACGACGATGAAGGCGGCGCCGAAGAAGGCGCCCATGATCGACCCCAGGCCGCCGATGATCACCATGAACAGCAGCTGGAACGAGCGGTCGATGTTGAAGGCCGCCGGCTCCCAGGTGCCCAGGTGGATGAAACCCCAGAGCGCGCCGGCGACGCCGACGATGAAGGAGCTGACCGCGAACGCGCTGAGCTTGGCATAGACCGGGCGGATGCCGATCACCGCCGCGGCCACGTCCATGTCGCGGATCGCCATCCACTCGCGGCCGACCGCGCCGCGCACCAGGTTCTTGGCCAGCAGCGCGAACACGAGCACGAAGCCCAGGCAGAACAGGTACTTGGCCACCGGCGATTCGATCGGCATGCCCAGCAGCTGCAGCTGCGCGACGCCCACCGAGCCCGACGGCGAATCGTTGGTCACCCACTTCAGCCGCAGCGCGGCCCAGTCGACGAAGAACTGCGCGGCCAGCGTCGCCACCGCCAGGTACAGGCCCTTGATGCGCAGGCTGGGGATGCCGAACAGCACGCCGACGACGGTGGCGCCGAGCCCGCCCAGCAGCAGCGACGCGATCAGCGGCATGCCGTCGATGCGCGCCTGGAAGTTGTAGGCCACGTATGCGCCCACCGCCATGAAGGCGCCGGTGCCCAGCGAGATCTGGCCGCAGTAGCCGACCAGGATGTTCAGGCCCAGCGCCGCCAGCGACAGGATCAGGAACGGGATCAGGATCGCGCGGAACAGGTACTCGGGCGCCGCCAGCGGCACGACGACTGCGGCGAGCACCAGCAGCACCGCGATCGCGACGCGGTCCTGCGCGATCGGGAACACCGCCTGGTCGGCGCGGTAGCTGGTCTTGAACTGGCCGTTTTCGCGGTAGAGCATGGCTCAAGTGTCCGATTGGTCGCTTGGCTGCGGCACGCTGCGCTTGACTTGGCTTGGCCAAGTCAGCCTCCACCGGAAGATCGTCGCTCGCGTCATACGCGATCGATGATCTTCTCGCCGAACAGGCCCTGCGGGCGCACCAGCAGGAAGGCGAGCGCCAGCACGTAGGCGAACCAGATCTCGATGCCGCCGCCGAACATCGGGCCGATGTAGACCTCGGACAGCTTCTCGCCCACGCCGATGATCAGCCCGCCGATGATCGCGCCGGGCACGCTGGTCAGGCCGCCGAGGATGATCACCGGCAGCGCCTTGAGCGCGACGATCGACAGCGAGAACTGCACCCCGAGCTTGCTGCCCCAGATGATGCCGGCCACCAGCGCGACGAAGCCGGCCACGCTCCACACGATCACCCAGATGCGCGACAGCGGGATGCCGATCGACTGCGCGGCCTGGTGGTCGTCAGCCACCGCGCGCAGCGCACGGCCGGTGCCGGTCTTCTGGAAGAACAGGCTCAGCAGCGCCACCAGCGCGGCGGCGATCAGCGCCGCGTAGATGTCTTCCTGGTTGACGAGCACGCCGCCCTGGAACAGGTTCTCGAACAGGAAGATCGGGTCCTTGGGCATGCCCACGTCGATCTTGTAGATGTCGTTGCCGAACAGGGTCTGGCCGGCGCCGTCGAGGAAGTAGGCGATGCCCAGCGTGGCCATCAGCAGCGTGATGCCTTCCTGGTTGACCAGCTTGCCCAGCACCAGGCGCTCGATCAGCCAGGCCACGACCACCATCAGCGCCATCGCGCCGATGAAGGCCAGCGTGTTGGCGGCCAGCTTGCTGTCGATGCCCGTCAGCTGCGGGATCCATTCGGCGAAGCGCGCCATCGCCAACGCGGCGAACAGCACCATCGCGCCCTGCGCGAAGTTGAACACGCCCGAGGCCTTGAAGATCAGCACGAAGCCCAGCGCGATCAGTGCGTACAGCATGCCCGCCATCAGGCCGCCGATCAGGGTCTCGATGAAGAAGCCCATCGCGTGCGGCTCAGTGGCTGGTGCCCAGGTAGGCGTCGATCACCTCCTGGTTGGTGCGCACCTCGTCGGGGGTGCCGTCGCCGATCTTCTTGCCGTAGTCGAGCACGACGACGCGGTCGGAGATGTCCATCACCACGCCCATGTCGTGTTCGATCAGCACGACGGTGGTGCCGTACTCGTCGTTGACGTCGAGGATGAAGCGGCTCATGTCCTGCTTCTCCTCGACGTTCATGCCGGCCATCGGCTCGTCGAGCAGCAGCACCTGCGGCTCCATCGCCAGCGCGCGGCCGAGGTCGACGCGCTTTTGCAGCCCGTAGGGCAGGCGCCCCACCGGCGTCTTGCGGTGGGGCTGGATCTCGAGGAAGTCGATGATGCGCTCGACGAATTCGCGGTGCGCGATCTCCTCGCGCTCGGCGGCACCGAAGCGGACCGCCTGCTGGAACAGGTTGGTCTTCATCTTCAGGTTGCGCCCGGTCATGATGTTGTCGAGCACGCTCATGCCCTTGAACAGCGCCAGGTTCTGGAAGGTGCGCGCGATGCCCATCTCGGCCACCTGGCGGCTGTTCATGTGGCTGAAGCTGCGGCCGCGGAAGCTGATCGAGCCCTGCTGCGGCACGTACACGCCGTTGATGCAGTTGAGCATGCTGCTTTTTCCCGCGCCGTTCGGCCCGATGATCGCGCGCACCTCGTGCTCGCGCACGTCGAAGCTGATGTCGGTCAGCGCCTTGACGCCGCCGAAGGCGAGCGAGATGTTGCGCACGTCGAGCACGACCTCGCCGGTCCGGCGCAGGGGCGCTCCATGGCCGGTTGGGCTGCCCGGCGCGCTCATGCCGCCGCCCTTGACGCGACCGGGAACACGCGTGCGTCGGCCAGGCGCAGCTCGGCGCTGACCTTGCCCTGGCGCCCGTCCTCGAAGCGCACCTCGGTCTCGATGTACTGGCTGGCCCTGCCCGCATACAGCGCGTCGAGCAGCACCCGGTAGCGCTCGGCGATGAAGCCCCGGCGCACCTTGCGCGTGCGCGTCAGCTCGCCGTCGTCGGCATCGAGCTCCTTGTGCAGGATCAGGAAGCGGCTGACCTGGCTGCCGGCGAGCAGCGCATCGCCGGCGAGGTCGGCGTTGACCTTCTCGACGCAGTCGCGGATCAGCTCGTAGACCTCGGGCTTGCCGGCCAGGTCGGTGTAGCCGGCGTAGGGCAGGCCGCGCCTCTCGGCCCAGTTGCCCACCGCCTCCATGTCGATGTTGACGAAGGCGCAGACCTTGTCGCGCCCGTCGCCGAAGGCCACCGCCTCCTTCACGAAGGGGAAGAACTTCAGCTTGTTCTCGACGTACTTGGGCGCGAACATCGCGCCGTCGTGCTCGCCGCCCTCGAGGCGGCCCACGTCCTTGGCGCGGTCGATGATCTTCAGGTGGCCGCCGGCGTCCAGGAAGCCGGCGTCGCCGGTGTGGTACCAGCCGTCGTCGGTCAGCACCTCGGCGGTGGCGGCCGGGTTCTTGTAGTACGCCTTCAGCAGCCCTGGGCTCTTGACCAGGATCTCGCCCGAATCGGCCAGGCGGATCTGCACGCCCTCGATCGGCACGCCCACGGTGTCGGCCCGGACTTCGTGGTCGGGCTGGATGCACACGAACACCGCCGTCTCGGTGGAGCCGTACAGCTGCTTCAGGTTCACGCCGATCGAGCGGTAGAAGGTGAACAGGTCGGGCCCGATCGCCTCGCCGGCGGTGTAGGCCACGCGCACCCGGCTCATGCCCAGCGCGTTGCGCAGCGGGCCGTAGATCAGCAGGTTGCCCAGCGCGTAGGCCAGCCGGTCGGCGGCGCCCACCGGCCGGCCGTCCATCAGCGCCGGGCCGACGCGGCGCGCCACCGCCATGCTGCGCGCGAACAGCCGGCGCTTGAGCGCGCCGGCGTCCTCCATGCGGATCGTCACGCTGGTCAGCAGCGCCTCGAACACGCGCGGCGGCGCGAAGTAGTAGGTCGGGCCGATCTCCTTCAGGTCGATCGTCACCGTCTCGGCCGACTCGGGGCAGTTGACCACGTAGCCGCAGGTCAGCCACTGCGCGTACGAGAAGATGTTCTGGCCGATCCAGGCCGGCGGCAGGTAGGCCAGCACCTCTTCCTTCTCGGTCAGCTTGTCGAAGGCGGCGCCGGCGCGCGCGCGGTCGATCAGCGTGAAGTGGGTGTGCACCACGCCCTTCGGGTTGCCGGTGGTGCCGCTGGTGAAGAACATCGCGGCGACGTCGGCGCTGCTGCCCTTGGCGACCTCGTCGTCGAACAGGCCAGGCTGGCGCTCGGCGACGCGCGCGCCCGCTTCCGCCAGCCGGTCGAGCGACTCGAGGCCGGGGGCGTCGTAGTGGCGCAGGCCGCGCGGGTCGTCGTACCAGATGCGCGCCAGCTGCGGGCATTGCGCGCGCAGCTCGAGCAACTTGTCGACCTGCTCCTGGTCCTCGACCACCGCCATGCGCACTTCGGCGTTGTTGATCGGGAACGCGTACTCGGCGGCGGCCGCGTCCGCGTACAGCGGTATCGGGATCGCGCCGAGCGACTGCGCCGCCAGCATCACTGCGGTCAGGCGCGGCCGGTTCTCGGCGATCACGACCAGGTGCTCGCCGCGCTGCAGCCCGGCTTCGTGCAGGCCGCAGGCCAGGCGGCGGGTCAGCGCCGCCAGATCGGCCCAGCTCAGGCTCTGCCAGATGCCGTATTCCTTCTCGCGCAGCGCCGTGGCGCCCGGGCGCCGGGCGGCATGGTCGAGCATCAGGCGGGGAAAGGTCGGCTGCACCGGGGGGGCTCCTGGTCTGGGCGCACTGTAAGCGCGGCTTTGACGCCATGTTGTCGTTGCGACGACAATCTCGGGCAATCGCCCCCCGAGTTTTCCCGGAAATGACCCTGAATCCGCCGCCGACCGCCGCGCCAGCGCGCACGCGCGTGATCAGCCGGGCGCGGCCGATCCTCGCGGCCGAGGCCGAATCGATCGCCTGGATGCGCGGGCTCGAGCCGCTGGAGCGTGAGCGCGCGATCGGCGACTTGCAGGTGGTGCAGGTCGCGCCGGGCGAGCTGCTGTGCCGCGTCGGCCGGCCGGCCACCTACTGGTTCGGCGTGCTCGACGGCCTGCTGAAGATGAGCAACGACACCGCGCTGGGCATGCCGATCACCTTCACCGGGCTGCCGCCGGGCGGCTGGTTCGGCGAAGGCACGGTGCTCAAGCGCGAGGCCTACCGCTACAACATCCAGGCGCTGCGCACGAGCGTGGTCACGGGCCTGAGCGTGGCCACCTTCCACTGGCTGCTCGACCGCAGCATCCCGTTCAACCGCTTCATCTCGCAGCAGCTCAACGAGCGCCTGGGCCAGTTCATCGGCGCGCGCGAGATCGACCGCATGACCGACCCCGACGGCCGCGTCGCGCGCAGCCTGGCGGCGCTGTTCCACCCGGTGCTGTACCCGGGCGTGGGCGGGCTGCTGCGCATCACCCAGCAGGAGCTGGGCTACCTGGTCGGGCTGTCGCGCCAGCGCGTGAACGAGGCGCTGCAGGCGTTGCAGGCGGCCGGCCTGATCGCGGTGGAGTACGGCGGGCTGCGCGTGCTCGACCTCGAGCGGCTGCGCGCCTGGGGGCGCTGATCGTGCGGACCGTGTCGGTCACCCGCTACCTGACGCCGCTGCGCGAAGGCGGTTCGCTGCCCGCGATCGTCGAGGCCGACGACGACGGCCTGTACGTGCTCAAGTTCCGCGGTGCCGGCCAGGGCCCGAAGGCGCTGATCGCCGAGCTGGTGGCCGGCGAGATCGCGCGCGCGCTCGGCCTGGCGGTGCCGGAGATCGTGTTGATGCGGCTGGACCCGGAGCTCGCGCGCACCGAGCCCGACCCCGAGATCCAGGACCTGATCCGCGCCAGCGGCGGGCTGAACCTGGGTCTGGACTACCTGCCCGGCGCCGTCACCTACGACCCGTTGACGATGCCGGCCGATGCGCGGCTGGCCTCGCGGATCGTGTGGTTCGACGCCCTCGTCGGCAACGTCGACCGCACGCCGCGCAACGCCAACATGCTGTGGTGGCATGGCCGGCCGTGGCTGATCGACCACGGCGCGGCACTGGGGTTCCAGCATCGATGGGACGGCAGCCTGGAGCGCAGCCGCGCGCCCTTCGTGCCGATCCGCGACCACCTGCTGCTGGCGCGCGCCGCGGCGCTGGCCGAGGCCGACGCGCAACTGGCGCCGCTGCTGACGCCGCAGTGCATCGGCGCGATCGCGGCGCTGATCCCCGACGCCTGGCTGGACCTGCCGCGCGACGCCTACCGCGCGCATTTCGATGCGCGGCTGCTGCCGCCGCGCGCCTTTGCCGAGGAGGCACGTGATGCGCACGCTCGGCTATGACTACGCGATCGTGCGCGTGCTGCCGCGCGTGGAGCGCGGCGAGCAGATCAATGCCGGCGTGATCCTGTCGTGCCCGGCGAGCGGCTACCTGCGCGCGCGCATCGAGCTGGACGAAGCCGCGCTGCGCTGCCTCGCGCCGCAGGCGGACCTGGAGCCGATCCGCGCGGCGCTGGCCGGCATCGAGGCCGTGTGCGCCGGCGGGCCCGCGGCCGGCGCGCTGGGCACGCTGTCGGCGCGCGAGCGCTTCCACTGGCTGGTGGCGCCGCGCAGCACCAGCGTGCAGGTCTCGGCGGTGCACACCGGGCGCTGCGGCGATCCCGATGCCGCGCTCGAAGACCTGATGCGCAAGCTGGTGCGGCGCTGAGGCTCGGGGGCGGCTGCTTCGGGACGCCGCGTGCTACCGCGCCGCCCAGGCGAGCGCGGCCTGCACTGCGCCGGCGTTGATCACGTCCTGCAGCAGCGACGCCGCCAGCGTCACGACCAGGAAGGCACGCGGCGCGGCGCCGTGCTGCAGCGTGATGCGCTGCATCACGGTCAGCCCGACCGGCATCGCGCCCAGGCCGAAGCCCATGAAGCCGCCGGCGGCGACCGCACCTTCGCGCACCGCCTGCGCGCCGGTGCTGCCGTGCGCCGCGGCCCAGCGCACCAGCGTCACCGCGATCAGCGTCGTCAGCAGGCATTGCAGCGCGACGGCGGTCAGGATCAGCCCGGCCGCGCGCAGCACCGCGATCAGGTCCAGGCTCATCAGGCTCATCGCCAGGAACAGCCGCAGCGCCACGGTGCCGAGCAGGTCGGCGGTCTGCATGTCGACCCGGTGGCGCAGCAGGTCGGCGACGTTGGTCACCGCCACGGCAGTCAGCAGGCAGGCCAGGAAGGGCGGCACGGTGACGCCGCGGCCGGCGAGCCAGCGCTGCCAGAGCAGCGCGACCGCTGTCGTGGCGCCCAGCACCAGCATCTGGCGCAGCCAGCGGTCCGACGAGGTCCAGCGGCCGAAGTCTTCGGCGTCGGCACTGTCGTGCAGCGCCACCTCGCCCACCTCGGGCAGCACCGCCGCCGAAGCCGGCGCGCGCGCGCCGCGCGCCAGCAGCCGCGTGGCGACCACGCTGCCGAGCACGCCGCCGCACACCAGCCCGAGCGTCGCGCAGGCCATGCCGACCTCGAAGGCATTGCCGGCGGCGCGGGCCAGCTCCTGCTCGGCCCAGGCCGTGGTGGTGCCGTGGCCGCCGAGGAACGCCGCGCTGCCCAGGAACACCGTCAGCGCCGGCGGCTGGCCGAACAGCCGCGCCACGCCGGCGCCGACGGCGTTCTGCCCGACCGCGAGCAGCAGGATCGCCAGCGCGATCAAGGCCACCGCCACGCCGCCGCCGCGCAGCTTGCCCAGGCGCGCGCTCAGGCCCAGCGTGGTGAAGAAGACGAGCAGCAGCGCGCCGCGTGCGCCGGTGGCGAAGCTGAACTTCCAGCCAGCCGCTTCGGAGCCGGTCAGCGCCACCGCGACGACGAAGCCGCCGACCACCGCCGGCGGGATCGAGTAGCGCGCCAGCAGCGGCACGCGCGCCAGGATCGCGATGCCGAGCTGGATCGTCAGCAGCGCCGCCAGCAGCGTCCACAGTTCGTTCACCGCGATCGGCGCCATCGGCTGTCTCCCGGCGGCACGATGCCCCGCGCGGCGCAGTGTAGGGCGCCGCGGGCAGCGCGATTCAGTTCACGAAGCCGATCGGGTTGCGGCGCGGCCCGGCCTCGGGCACGTCGGCCAGCTGCAGCGCGCCGCGGCCGGCCAGGCGCGCGTTGCCGAAGGCCGTCATCCACGCGCGCCGCATCTCGCGCGGCGCCATGCCGGCCAGCCGGCCGAGCACCGCGTCGCCGGGCTCGTCGTCGAAGCGCTGGCCCCAGTCGTGCTCGGCGCGGATGCTGCGGTACAGCCGCAGCGCGATCGCGCGCGCGGCGTCGGCGTCGGGCGCTTGCACCTCGAACACGTTCATCCGGTTCAGGATGGGCTCGGGGATCGCGCGCTCGTCGTTGGCGGTGGCCACCCAGACGAGCTGGCTGGCGTCGATCGACACCTCGGCGAACTCGTCGACGAAGCATTGCGCGGTGTCGTGCTCGAGCAGGCCGTACAGCGCGCCCAGCGGGTCGTAGGCGTGCTCGCCGCGCGCCTTGTCGATCTCGTCGACCACCATCACCGGGTTCGCGTAGGCGCCATCGACGATCGTCTCGAAGATCTTGCCGGGGCGCGCGCCCTTCCACTGGCTGGACGCGCCGCTGAGCACCCAGCCGGCGGTCAGCGCGCTCATCGACACGAAGCCCAGCCCCGTGCCCAGCAGCTGCGCGACGCGGCGCGCGAAGTGCGTCTTGCCGATGCCGGGCGGGCCCAGCAGCAGCATCGGCGTGATCTCGAGCGCGTCGCGGCTGTCCTGGCACAGCGCGAGCTGGCGCTTCAGGTCGTCGAGCACTTCATGGAAATTGGGCAGCTCGTCGTACAGGTGCTCCATCGCCGGCAGCCCCGAGGGCTTGACCTGGAAGCGCTCGGGCCCCTTCTCGAGCATGCGTTCGTAGGTGGCGCGCAACGATTCATGCTCGCGCGCGGGCAGCTTGTCGAGGCGCCGCTCGACATCGCCGACGCGATAGACGTCGCGCATCCGGGCGATCGGGATCCGAGCCGGACGCTCCGCCGGCACCAAGTCGCTGCCGCTGCTCATCGCTGCACCCTCCACACGGGTGCAAGTTTGGACCCATTCGATGCGCGAAGGTGCGCCTGGGGGTGTCGAATATGACCGCAGACCCCGCGGCTGCGGGGCCTGGGCACGGCCGCCCGCGCTCAGCGCACCCAGGTGTTGAGCTGGATGATCGGCAGCAGCACCGCCAGCACGATCAGCATCACCACCACGCCCATCGCCACGATCAGCAGCGGCTCGAGGATCGTGGCCAGCGCCAGCGCGCGCCGCTGCACCTCGTTGCCGAGCTGGCGCGCGGCGCGGTCGAGCATCGCCGGCAGCCGGCCGGTCTGCTCGCCCAGCCGCGCGAACATCGCCAGCAGCGGCGGGAAGCGCTTCTTCGCGGCCAGCGCCGAGGCCAGCGGCGCGCCTTCGCGCACCTGCACCAGCACCTCGAGCGCATCGGCGCGCATCGCGCGGTTGGAAAGCGTCTCGGCCGCCGCCTGCAGCGCCTTCAGGATCGGCACGCCGGCACCGGCCAGCATCGCCAGCGTGCCGGCGAAGCGCGCGCCGTTGTAGCCGCGCGCCAGCCGCCCGGCCAGCGGCAGCCGCAGCAGCGCGGCGTCGCTGCGCTCGCGAAACGCGGGCCGGCGGCGCAGCAGCACGAAGCCGCCGGCCGCGGCCGCCGCCGCCGCCAGCAGCGCCCAGCCCCAGCCGCGCACGAAGCTGCTGATCGCCAGCATCGCCTGCGTCAGCACCGGCAGCGCGCGCCTGCTGCTGGTGAACACCGACGCCACCTGCGGCACCACGTAGCTGACCAGGAACACCACGATCACCACCGCGATCAGCGACACGATCGCCGGGTACAGCATCGCGCCGAGCAGCTTGGCGCGCAGCGCCAGCCGCGCCTCGAGGTCGTCGGCGAGCCGGTCCAGCACCTGGCCGAGCGCGCCGCTGTGCTCGCCCGCGGCGACGACCGCGCAGTACACCTCGTCGAATTCGCGCGGCGCGCCGGCCAGCGCGCGCGCGAAGGGCGCGCCGGCGTTGACCTCGGCGCGCAGCTGGGCGACCAGCTCGCGCCGGCGCGGTGTGTCGGCCTCGTCGGCCAGCGCGCTCAGCGCGCGCTCCAGCGGCAGCCCGGCGCCCACCAGCCCGGCGAGCTGGCGCGTCCACACCGCCAGCGCGGCCGCGTCGAAGGCGCGGCGCGCGAAGCGGCCGGCCGCAGGTGCGCCGCCGGCCGCCGCGACCGGCGTCACCGCCAGCGGCACCAGCGCCTGTGCGCGCAGCTGCGCGCGCGCGGCCTTCGGGTTCTCGGCCTCGACCAGGCCGGTGCCGGCCTTGCCGGCGGCGTCGAGCGCCTCGTACCGGTACGCCGGCATCAGAGCCTGTGAACCGATCCGGCGCGCCCGAGCGGGTGCGCCAGAGGGTGCCGATCGAGGCGCAAAGCACAGCCGCAGCTCGGGCTGCGGCGAGCATTTGCAACGAAGAGCGGCGCCCTCTGGGGCGGCCGGGCGGGTGTGTCGGGTCGGTTCACAGGCTCTCAGTCCCTCGTGACGCTGAGCACTTCCTCGGCCGAGGTGATGCCCGCGTCGATCAGCCGCCGGCCGTCGTCGCGCATCGGCGCGTAGCCGGCGGCCGCGGCGGCAGCGGCGATCTGGCTTTCGGCCGCGCGGTTGTGGATCAGCGCGCGGATCGCGTCGTCGGCCGCCATCAGCTCGTACACGCCGGTGCGGCCCTTGTAGCCGGTGCCCGAGCAGTGCGCGCAACCCACCGGGTGCCGGCGGCCGTGTTCGTCGGCGCGGCTGCAGTGCGCGCACAGCTTGCGCACCAGCCGCTGCGCGAGCACGCCCAGCAGGCTGCTGCTGAGCAGGAAGGGCTCCACGCCCATGTCGATCAGCCTTGTCACCGCGCTGGGCGCGTCGTTGGTGTGCAGCGTGGCCAGCACCAGGTGGCCGGTGAGCGAGGCCTGGATCGCGATCGACGCGGTCTCGTGGTCGCGGATCTCGCCGATCATCACCACGTCCGGATCCTGGCGCAGGATCGCGCGCAGCGCCTTCGCGAACGTCAGGTCGATGCGCGGGTTGACCTGGGTCTGGCCGATGCCCGGCAGCTCGTACTCGACCGGGTCCTCGACGGTCAGCACGTTGATCGACCCGGTGTCCAGCGTCTGCAGCGCCGCGTACAGCGTGGTCGTCTTGCCCGATCCGGTCGGGCCGGTGACCAGCACGATGCCGTGCGGCTGCGCGACCAGGTGCCTGAAGCCGGCGAGCACCTGGCCGCTCATGCCCAGGCTCTCGAGCGAGAAGCGGCTCTCGCTCTTGTCGAGCAGGCGCAGCACCGCGCGCTCGCCGTGCGCGCTGGGCAGCGTGGACACGCGCACGTCGATCGCGCGGCCGCCGATGCGCAGCGAGATGCGGCCGTCCTGCGGCAGGCGCTTTTCGGAGATGTCCAGCTCGGCCATGATCTTCAGCCGGCTGATCAGCGCCGCGTGCAGCGCGCGGTTGGGCTGCACCACCTCGCGCAGCGCGCCGTCGACGCGAAAGCGCACCGCGCTGGCGCGCTCGTAGGGCTCGATGTGGATGTCGCTGGCGCCGTCCTTGACCGCCTGGGTCAGCAGCGCGTTGAGCATGCGGATGATCGGCGCGTCGTTGCTGGCTTCGAGCAGGTCTTCGACCGCCGGCAGGTCCTGCATCAGCCGGCTCAGGTCGACCGCGCTCTCGACCTCGCCGATCACCACCGCGGCGCTCGACTCGGCACCGGCATAGGCGGCGGCGATGCGCTGCGCGAGCACGGCGGCATCCTCGTGCTCGAAGCGCTCCACCGCCCACAGCCGCGTGACCTCGGTCAGCGCGCCGGGCGGGGTCGCGTCGGCGGCCCACAGCACCAGCTGCGCGCCGTCGTCCTCGAGCAGCAGCGTGTGCGCCTTGGCGAAGGCGTAAGGCAACGGGTGGCGGCCGGCCATCGGGATCGGGGCGGCTCAGGGGCTCGAGGCCGGCTTGTCGGGCGCCGGCACGGTGCGCGGCTGCGGCAGGTACAGCGGCGGCGGCACCGGCCCTTGCAGGGCCGGCTGCCCGGGCGCCGGCCCGACCGGCGGCGGCTGCGCCACCGGCGCGTCGTTGATCGGGTTGATCGCGCTCTGGCGCGGCTGCACGTAGCCCTGCTGCGCGCGGATGATCTCGTAGCGGTCCAGCGCCAGCGCGCTCGACTGCTCCGGGTCGCGGATCACGATCGGCCGCAGGAACACCAGCAGGTTGCTCTTGGTGCGCGTGCGGTTGTCGTAGCGGAACAGCGGCCCGAGCACCGGCAGGTCGCCGAGCACCGGCACCTGGCTGACGTTGCCGCCGTATTCGTCTTTCAGCAGCCCGCCCAGCACCATGATCTGGCCGTCGTCGACGACCACCGTGGTCTCGATCGCGCTCTTGTCGGTGATCAGGCCCTGCGGGCTGTTGCGCGACGAGGCCACCACCGACGAGTTCTCGTGGTACAGCACCAGCCGGATCGTGCCGTTCTCGCCGATCTGCGGGCGGATGCGCAGCGTCAGCCCGACGTCCTTGCGCTCGATCGTCTGGAACGGGTTGTTCGCGCCCGACGCGTTGGTCGTGTACGAGCCGGTGACGAAGGGCACGTTCTGGCCGACGATGATGCGTGCCTCCTCGTTGTCCAGCGACACCAGGTTGGGCGTGGCCAGCACGTTGGCGTCGGCCTTGGTCTCGAGGAAGCGGGCGAGCGCGCCGATGTTCCAGAACTCGCCGAGCTTGTACAGGTAGCCGACGTTCAGCCCCGGCGGCACCGCCAGCCCCGCCACCGCCGCCATGCCCTGGTTGATCGCGGTCGTCAGGTTGACGATGTTGCCGGGGCCGGTGTAGTTGGTGCCGCCACCGTAGACCGGGCCGGTGCTGGAGTTGCCGCCCACCGCCTGCCACTGGATGCCGATGTCGGCCGCCTTCTCGGCATCGACCTTGACGATCAGCGTCTCGATGTACACCTGCGCGCGGCGCGTGTCGAGCTGGTCGATCACGTTGCGCAACTGGCGGTACAGCGGCTCGGGCGCGGTGATGATCAGCGAGTTGGTCGCCGTGTCGGCCTGGATGAAGCCGCCGGTGGACGGGCCAGCCGATGCGGCGACCGGCGTGGTCGCCGGGGTCGCGCCGGCCGTGCCGGCCGTCGCCGTGCCCAAGGCCGGCAACGCCGAAGCACCCGCCGTCGCGCCGACGGAAGCGGTGCCGCCGGCGCCCGAGCCGGTGCCGCCGGAGCCGGCCTGTGCACTGAAGGCCGCGCGCAGCACCGCGGCGAGCTTGGTGGCGTCGGCGTTGCGCAGGTACACGACCCAGATGTTGCCGGCGGCATTCGCGCCTTGCGGCGGCCGGTCGAGCTTGTCGATCACCGCCAGCGCGTTGGCCAGCTTGGCCGGGTTGCCGGCGCGCAGGATCAGCGAGTTGCTGCGGGCATCGACCATGACCGCCAGGGCGCCGGCCGCCGCCGCCGCGCCCGGCTGGGCGACCATGGGCCCGCCGCTGTCGGCCAGGCGCTGCACGATCGGCGCGAGGTCGCCCGCCACCGCATGCTTGAGCTGCACCACCTCGACGTCGGAGCCGGCCGGCTGGTCGAGCGCGGCGATGATCTTGGCGATGCGCTGCAGGTTGTCGGCGTAGTCGGTGATCACCAGCGCGTTGCTGCCCGGGCTGGCGTTGATCGTGTTGTTGGCGCTGATCAAGGGCCGCAACACCGCGACCAGGCTGTTCGGGTTCTCGTGCTTGAGCGTGAACACCTGGGTGACGATCTGGTCGCCGCGCAGCCGGGGTTCGCCCACCGTGACGGTGCCGGTCTGGAGCTTGGCCTCGGCCTCGGGCACCACCTTGAGCAGGCCGCCGGCGTCGATCATCGCGAAGCCCAGCCCGCGCAGCGCCGACAGGTAGCTCAGGTAGGCCTCGCGCACCGGCATCGGCTGCTCGCTGTACAGCGTCATCACGCCCTTGACCCGCGGGTCGAGCGTGATCGGCCGCTCGATCATCGACGACATCGCGCGCGTGACGGCGTCGACCTCGGCGTTCACGAAGTTCAGCGTCACCGGCGCGGTGCCGCGCCGTGCGGCGCCCGGGCCGGCAGCCCGGGGTGCGGCGCCTGCGCCCGGCTGCGGCGCGGGCGCCGCCGGGGCCTGGGCCGCCGCGGGGGCCGCAGGAGCCTGGGCCGCCGCGGGGGCCGCAGGGGCCTGGGCCGCCGCGGGGGCGGCGGCGAGCAGGCCGGCGGCGAGCAGGGCCGCTGCGGTGAGGGGGCGGCGCTGGGTCATGGTCATCCGATCGCAAGGACGGACAGCGCGCCCTGGCGCCGCCCGATGAGATTCAGCAGATTGTCGAGTGCCGGCTCGAAGCCGGGCGCAGCCTGGGCTTCGCCGCGGAAGCGGAAATGCGTGCCGGACCACTGGCCGTCGCCTTGCAGCCGCAGCGCGCCGTCGAGCGTGCTCAGCCGCAGCGTTGCCGGCTGGCCGTCGCGGCCTTCGATGCGCAGGCTGTAGCTGCCCAGGCGCCCGACCGGCGTCAGCGGCGACGCGACATCGCGCAGCCGCAGCTCGGCCTGCCCGTTCAGGCGCCAGCGGCCCGCGCCGAGCTGCAGCGTCAGCCCCGGCGAGGCGAGCTGCAGCGCGCCGGACAACTGCAGCGAATTCCAGGGCGCCCCCAGCCCGGCCAGCCACGCTGCCGGCCATTCGCCGACCGCGCCGCCGCCGGGCGGCAACTCGACGCTCAGGCCGCCGAAGCCGGGGCGCAGCAACATCACCAGCGTGTCGTCGATGCAGCAGGGCTGCGCCAGCCGCATCTCGAGCGCGCCGGCGCGCAGGCCGATCGACCACGACAGCCGGCCGGGCAGGACGGCGGCGCTGCGGCTGTCGGCGCCGCCGGCGAGCACCGGCACCGCGCTGCCGCTCCAGACGGTGCCGCGCGCATCGGCCAGCAGCAGCCGGCCGTCGCTGCGCCGGCCGATCTCGTCGGCCAGCCATGCGGCCGGTGCGAACGCGAGCAGGCCGGCCAGCAGGCCGCAGGCGGCGCCGGCGAGGCTCCAGCGCCGCACCGCCTTGCGCGTGCGGTCCCACGCGCGTTCGGCCAGCGTCGGATCGCCGAACGCGCTGCCGGGCGGGCGCTGCCGGGCAGCGTTCACGGCGCCGCCCCCAGCGCGAGCACGATCGTGCCGCTGTAGCCCTGGGCGTTGCGCGTCAGCTGCGCCTGCACCGGCCGCGCGCGCGCGCCGGTGCGGGCCTGCACGAGCCAGTCGCGCAACTGCGCGGGGCTGGCGCCGTTCAGGGTCAGCACCGCGCGCTCGCCCTGCAGCTGCAGCCGGCCTTGCGCGCCGAGGCGGTCGGCGGCCGTGCGCAGCGCCTGGGCGGCCTGCTCCGGGCCGAGCACCGGCGCGGCGCGCAGCTCGGCGGCCTCGGCGGCCAGCGCCTGCATCTGCTGCAGCTGCGCATCCAGGGCGGCGATCTGCGCCGGGGCGGTGCGCGCCGTGTGCCACGCCGGCTGCCAGGCCAGCAACCACACCAGATAGGTGCCGAGCACCGCGGCGGCCAGCAGCACCAGCCGGCGCTCGCGCAGGCCCAGCGCGTGCCAGCGCGCGCGCCACGGCGCGAGCCGCGCGCCGACGGGGCCGGTTGCGGCGGCCGTGGCGTTGCCGCTCACGCGGGCCTTTCCGCGCGGCTCAGCGTCAGCCCGCCTTCGGCGCTGTCGACGGCGTAGCCGGCGGCGCGCAGCCGCTCGCGGAACTGTTGCGTCTGGGCGTCGGTCCAGCCCGGTGCGCGCAGGCTCAGCCGGCCGGGCTCGAAGCGCAGCGCCTGGAGCGGCTCCTGCCCGTCGGGCCAGGCGGCGGCTGCGGCGCCGAGCAGCGCCTCGAGGTCTTCGGCGCCGGCGCGGCCGGCAGCGGCGCGCAGCGCCTCGGTCTCGCGCCGCATCTGCAGCGGCGCATCGAGCACCGCGCGCACCGCGGGGAAGGTGCTGCGCAGCAGCGCCGCCTGCTGCTGCTGGCGCGCGGCGACCGCCTGGCGCTGCTGCCAGGCCCAGGCGTTGAGCCCGGCGAGTTGCAGCACCAGCAGCGCGGCCAGCCCGATCCGCGCCGGCCGCCAGGCCGGGCTGCGCAGCCGGTGCCAGGCGTCGCGCAGCGCGCGCGCGCCGCGGTGGCGCGGCGCCAGCTCGAACTGGCGCAGGTTCCACAGCGAGCGCGCCGCCTGCAGCGCGCGCTCGGCGTCGGTGAGCACGGTGACGCCGCTGCCGAGCCAGCGCTCGGCCGGCGCCGCCACTTCGGGGGTGGCGGTCCAGCGGGTGGGCTGCGCCTGCATCCGGGCGAGCCAGGCGCGCGCGAGCGAGCCCTGCAGCCGCAGCAGCGCCAGCCCTTGCGCGTCGGCGCAGCTGAGCATCAGGTCGGCCGTGCCGGCGGGCGCCGCCGTGGCCGCTTGGAAATGGCCCTGCGGCGCGTCGCCGGGCCAGGCGGGCGGCAGCACGCGGTCGACGATGCGGCCGCCGCGCTCGATGCGCTCGATCGTCGCGCGCAGCCAGCCGCGGTGCACCACCGCGACCCAGGCCTCGGCACCGGCGGCCGCGCCCGGCGCGAGCGCCAGGTGCAGCGCCGCGTCGTCGTCGAGCAGCCGCTCCTCCAGCATGCCGCCCAGCGCCGCGCGCAGGCGCGATGCCGGCGCCCGCGGCACGGTGACGCGCTGCCAGCCCACGTCGGCGTCGGCCAGTACCGCGACCACGCTGTCGGCCCGGGGCAGCAGCTCGGGCCGGGCCCGGCCCTGGCTGCCGACCTGCAGGCCGTCGGGGCTGAGCACGTAGGCGAAGGTGTCGTCGCCTTCGCCCTCGCCCTTGCCCGCGGCGCCGTCGAGCGCGCGTGCGCTCAGGCGCGCGCGCGCGGGGACGAGGATGACAAGCACCGGCATGGTCGGGGGGCGGGTTTCGCTGGGTCCGGTTTATAGCAATTCCTGCGGCCGTCAAATCAAGGGCTTAGCCCGCTGATCTCGAGCCAGATCGCAGCATCGGCGGCCGGCCTCGGTGCGGCGGCGGCGCCGCTGCTCAGCGGGCATCCGCCGCAATGCTGTGCCGCTCGCGCCACAGCGGGCGGACGTCGCGGCCCTGGCGCACGACCAGCACCCGTTCCTCGATCTGCCGGTCCTCGACCCGCAGCCGCCCCGACAGCTCGAAATAGCGCGACCCGACCGATGCTCGGCGCGCGTCGAGCTCGCCGTCACCCGTGATGTAAGTGCGGGCTTCGTCGATCGAGCGGAAGGGCTTGGCCTGGCGCGCCTGCACGATGCGCTGCGCGCTGCCGGCGTCGAGCCCTGCAAACACGCCGGCCAGCACCTCGGTCGAAGCCGTGTTCAGGTTCAGCGGCGTCGCCTCGGGCAGCAGGTCGACGTAGGGCTGCAGCGCGGCCGCGGCGGCAGGCTCGATCCCCAGCCACGCCAGTTGCGCCACCGAGCGCGGCGCCAGCGGCGCATCCTGCATATCGACACCCTGGCCGCCCTGGCCGCCCTGGCCGCCCTGGCCGCCCTGGCCGCCCTGGCCGCCCTGCGCCGCCCACGCCGCCTGCAGGCCCTGGGCGATCGCCCATGCCGTGCCCGACGGCACGCCCGCGGTCGCGCACAGCCGCGTCAGCACCGCCACCTCGGCGGGCAGCAGCCGGCGCTGGTTGTCCACCAGGTTGCGCAGGTTGTAGCGCGCCTGTGCGTCGCGGATCGAGCCGAGCAGGTAGGCCTCGGGGCCGCCTTCGGCCGTGTTGCGGCGGTCCACCGCGAGCAGGCTCGCCAGCGACGACTCCTGCAGCTGCGTCGCCCAGGGTTCGCCGAGGTGATCGACGCCCGGCGTGCGCGCGTCCAGCCGCAGGATCACCCGGCCGAACTCGAGCGCGCCGGCGAGGATCCAGGCCGCCTGCGCGCGGCTGCGCTGCGCGTCTTCGACGGCGATGCCGCGCGCCTGCTGCCACACCATCGCTGCCGACAGCGTCGCCACCAGCGTGAGGATGACCATCGCCAGCAGCAATGCG
Source organism: Pseudomonadota bacterium (assembly GCA_018240325.1). Lineage (GTDB taxonomy): Bacteria > Pseudomonadota > Gammaproteobacteria > Burkholderiales > Burkholderiaceae_C > Rubrivivax. Next base: position 9,260 of record JAFEFZ010000273.1, on the reverse strand, counting down.
GCCCCGCGCGCAGCGCGCCGCAGGCACAGCGGGCGGCGCCGGGCCACTGCCTTCATGGCGTGCGTGCCGCCAGCAGCAGGTCGCGGGTGAGCGTGCGGCCGGCGATCGTCAGCACCAGCCGCACGCCCGTGGGCAGCGCCTCGGCCGGCGCCCGGCCGCCGCTTTCGGCGACATCGCCGCTGGACTGCGCGTTGCTCCAGCCGTTGCCGCGGTAGAAGTACAGCTGCAGCTGATCGACATCGTCGAGCAGGCGCAGCTGCCCGGGTTCGTTGCCCAGCAGCTGCAGGCTGCGCAGCCAGTTGTCCTGCAGCGCACCGACCCGGGTGGCCGCCGGCGACGCCCAGCGCTGCCAGCGCCCGCCCTGCAGCGACCAGGCCACCAGCTGCATGCCGTCGCCGCCGCTGCGGGTCAGGCGCAGCGTGGCGCCGTCGAAGCTCAGCGCCGGCACCACGCCCGTCTCCTGCAGCGCCTGCAGATCCTGGTCCCACTGCGCAATCACGGTGGCCAGCCGCAGCGTGCGCTCGAGCTGTGCCTGGCTGCCGTCGCGCGCGCGGATCATGCCGTCCAGGCCCCGCCAGGCGAGCGCGGCCAGCACGGCCATGATCGCCAGCGCCACCAGCACCTCGACCAGCGTGAAGCCCTTGCGCATGGCCGGCGGCGGCTCCAAGGCTTTCAGGGCCGGTACAGCAGCGTCGACAGGCGCACCAGCTGCCGCCCGCCCGCGTCGCTGACCACGGCTTCCACCAGCCGCAAGTCGGGGTACTGGGTGGTGGTGGCCTGCAGCCGCCCGGTGTACTGGCCGCCGAGCTGCGTGCACTCGAACCCGGTCTCGCCGATGGCCGGGTACTGCTGCGCCAGCTTGAGCGCGGCCAGCTGGTTCTCGGCGCACCACTGCGCGGCGGTCACGTCGGCCAGCCGCTGCGCGTTGTCCACCAGCACGCCCGACGCGCGCAGCCCGGCGCCGAGCGCGACCGCGACGATCGCCACCGCGACCAGCACCTCGACCAGCGTGAAGCCCGGCGCGCGGCGCTTCATCGGGCCGCCTCGGCGCCGGCGGCCTCGAAGGGCCCGAGGCCGTCGGTGCGCAACTCGAGCTGCTGGCCGCCCAGGTGCAGCACGATGCGCTGCGCGCCGATCAGCGGCTCCGGCCCGAGGCTGACGGCCCGCGCGCCGGGCAGCTCTGCCCGAACCTGCGGATCCAGCCAACGGCGCGGCAGTGCCGCGGGGTCGGCGATGCCGACGAAGCGGAAGTCGCCGTCGCTGCCGGGCGGCAGCAGCACCCAGCGCACCGCGATGCCGCTGGCGCGCGACTGCGCGCGCGCGGATTCGAGCAGCGCCGCCAGCCGCGCTGCCTCGCGCTCGAGGCGCATCTGCGCCGGATCGCGCAGCGCCAGCGTCACCACCCCGGCGCCGATCGCCACCAGCACCACCACCACCATCAGCTCGATCAGCGTGAAGCCGCCGCCGCGGCGGCGCGGCCGGCCGGCAGCGCGGCGGCTGCCGCTACTGCCAGGAGCCGATGTCGGCGTCGCGACCCTCACCGCCCGCCTGGCCGTCGGCGCCGAAGCTGAACACGTCGATCTCGCCCTTCACGCCCGGGTTCAGGTACTGGTAGGGCCGGCCCCAGGGGTCGGCCGGCAGCTTGTCGAGGTAGGGCCGCCAGTTGGCCGGCGCCGGCCCGGCCGTCGGCTTGCGCACCAGTGCCTCCAGGCCCTGTTCGGCGGTGGGGTAGCGCTGGTTGTCGAGCTTGTACAGCTTCAGCGCCTGCATCAGGTTGGCCACGTCGGTGCGTGCGGCGGTCACGCGCGCATCGTCGGCGCGGTCGAGCACGTTGGGCACGATCAGCGCGGCCAGCACGCCGATGATCACCAGCACCACCATCAGCTCGATCAGCGTGAAGCCGCGCACGATCGCGGTGCGCAGGCGGGAGGTGGGCGTCATCGTCGGGCGGCTGCGAAGGGGGCGTGAATCATAATCGCCGCATGGTGGCGCGCCTGGCAGCGTTCGTGATCTGGGCCGCCGTGGCCGCGAGCGCGGTGTACTGGGGCGCGAAGCTGCTGGTACGGCCGGCACCGGTGCCGGCGCACGCGGTGCTGGCGGTGGCGCCGGCCGCGGTCGGCGGTGATCTGTCCCGCGTGCTCGGCGCCGATGCGCCCGTGCCGCAGCGCGCGTCCGCCGTGCCGGCCGCCGACGCGCGCTTCCGGTTGATCGGCGTGGCTGCGCCGCGGGGCAATGGCCCGGCGGCGGTGGGCGTCGCGTTGATCGCCACCGACGGCAAGGCGGCCAGGGCCTACCGCATCGGCGCCGTCGTCGATGGCGACCTGGTGCTGCAGGCGGTGCACGCACGCGGCGCCTCGCTCGGCGCGCGCGGGCAGCCGGCGCAGGTGGTGCTCGAGCTGCCGGCGCTGCCGCCGCCGTCGGTCGGGGTCCCCGCCGGCGCCGGGCAGCCGCTGCCGGTGCCGGGGATGCCGCCGCCGGGCGCCCAGCTTCCGCGGCCGATCAGCGTGCCGGCGCGGCCCGCCGGCGCGCTGGCTGCCGACGGCGAAGGCGACACCGATGCGTCCAACGAAGGCGCGGCGCAGCCTGGCGTCCCGCCCCTGTCGATCCCGGGCCGGCCGCAGTAGTTGGCGCGAAGCGCGCCGGCCGACCGGCCCCGCAGGGCTCGACGAAGCGCCGGGGCGGCGCCGGTCCTTGCGGCCCCGCGCGCGGGGGCTGCTTGCAGCCCGGCCCCGAGGGCGCTCAACCCCCGGCCCCGGCCCCGGTGATGCCCATCGGCTGCGACGGCCCGGCGTCGTCGCCGTCGGCGACCTCGGTCAGCAGCGCCGCCGCGCTGCGCACCAGCGGCCAGGCGAGCGCGGCGCCGGTGCCGTCGGTCGCCTGCATGCCCAGCTCGAGCAGCGCCGATGCCTGGAACAGGGCCATCGCCCGGTCCAGGCCGTGGTGGCCGTGGCTGCGGCAGAACACGCAGTAGTCGGTGACCGCCGCCGCGATCCGCGACGCCAGCATCAGCGCTGCGCAGGCGGCCATGCCGTCGATCATCAGCAGGTGGCGCTTGCTGGCGGCGACGAGCATGACGCCGGCCATCATCGCGATCTCGAAGCCGCCGAAGGCGGCCAGCACCGACACCGGCTCGGTCGCCTTGCGGTGGCGCGCGTCGGCTGCCTGGGCGACGGCGTACAGGTGCGCGTGCTCCTGCGCGGCCATCGCGGGCCCCGCATGCAGCAGCTCGCCCACCGGCGAGCCGGTGAGCCGCGCCAGCACCATCGCCGCGCTCAGGTGCGAGCCCACGCCGATGCCGGCGCAGATCACGGCGTTGCCGCGCAGCGCCTCGCCCAGCTCCATGCCGGCGCGCAGCGCCGCATGCGCCTGCTGCACCGACATCGCGGTGGCGACGCGCGCATTGCGGGTGCCGTGCGCGATCTTGCGCACCAGCAGGTGCTCGTGCGCCGGCAGTTCGTCGGCGACGCCGGCATCGACGACCGTCAGGCCGATCTGCTGGATGCGCGCGAACACCGCCACCGGCAGCCGCGCGCTCAGCAGTTGCGCCACCTGGTCGCGGGTCTGCGGCCGGTCGTGGCCGACCAGCCCGTCGACCGCCACGCCGTGGTCGGCGGCGAAGACCATCAGTTGCGGGTCGCGCAGCCGCGGCTTGAGCGTGTTCTGCATCAGCCCCAGGCGCACCGCGAGCGGTTCGAGCTCGCCCAGCCGCCCCGCGGCCCCGCCACGCCGGTGCAGCTTGTCGAGCAGCACCTTTTCCAGCAGCGGGTTCGCGGTGGGGGCGATCAGCGATCGGCTGGCGGCCATGGCGCGGCGGCGGCCCTCAGCGCAGGAACAGCCGGCAGACCGGGTTGGCGGTCTCGTCGACGCAGGGGTAGGCGAGCGTCTGCAAGAACGCCTGGAACTCGTGCTCGTCGGCGGCCGGCACCTGGATGCCGACGAGGATGCGGCCGTAGTCGGCGCCCTGGTTGCGGTAGTGGAACAGGCTGATGTTCCAGCCCGGGTGCATCGCGGCGAGGAAGCGCATCAGCGCGCCCGGCCGCTCCGGGAAGGTGAAGCGGTACAGCCGCTCGTCGCCGGCCAGCTCCGAGCGCCCGCCGACCATGTGGCGCACGTGCTCCTTGGCCAGCTCGTCGTCGGTCAGGTCGACCGTGGCGAAGCCGTGGCGCTGGAAGCTGCGCGCGATCCGCCCGGCCTCGTCGCGGCGCGCGATCGCGATGCCGATGAACACGTGCGCGAGCCGGGCATCGGCGATGCGGTAGTTGAACTCGGTCACCGCACGCGGGCCGATCACCTCGCACAGCCGCTTGAACGAGCCGCGCTCTTCGGGGATCGTCACCGCGAACAGCGCCTCGCGCTGCTCGCCGAACTCGGCGCGCTCGGCGACGAAGCGCAGCCGGTCGAAGTTCATGTTCGCGCCGCTGGTGATCGCGATGAAGGTCCTGCCCTTGAGCTTGTGGGTGTCGGCGTACTGCTTGATCGCGGCCACCCCGAGCGCGCCCGAAGGCTCGAGGATGCTGCGCGTGTCCTGGAACATGTCCTTGATCGCGGCGCAGGCGGCATCGGTGTCGACCACCACGTAGTCGTCGACCAGCGCGCGCGCCAGGCGGAAGGTCTCGGCGCCGACCTGCTTGACCGCGGTGCCGTCGGCGAACAGGCCCACGTCGGGCAGCACCACGCGCCGGCCGGCGCGCACCGAGCGCAGCATCGCGTCGGAGTCGACCGTCTGCACGCCGATCACGCGCACCTCGGGCCGCACCGCCTTCAGGTACGCGGCCACGCCGGCGATCAGGCCGCCGCCGCCGATCGGGGCGAACACCGCGTCGATCGGGCCCTGGTGCTGGCGCAGGATCTCCATGCCGATCGTGCCCTGGCCGGCGATCACGTCGGGGTCGTCGAAGGGGTGCACGAAGCTCAGGCCCTGCGCACGCTCGAGCTCGAGCGCGTGTGCGTAGGCGTCGGAGTAGCTGTCGCCGTGCAGCACCACCTCGGCGCCGTGCGCATGCACCGCATCGACCTTTACCCGCGGCGTGGTCACCGGCATCACGATCACCGCGCGGCAGCCGAGCCGGCGCGCGCTGAGCGCGACGCCTTGCGCATGGTTGCCGGCCGATGCGCAGATCACGCCGCGCTGCAGCGCCTCGGGCGGCAGGTGCGCCATCTTGTTGTAGGCGCCGCGCAGCTTGAAGCTGAAGACCGACTGCTGGTCCTCGCGCTTGAGCAGCACGTGGTTGCCCAGGCGCCGCGACAGGTTGCGCGCCGGCTCGAGCGGCGTTTCGACCGCGACGTCGTACACACGCGCGTTCAGGATGCGCTGCAGGTAGCGCGACAGGTCGGCGCGCCGCGGTGCGCGCGCGGCCGGCGCCGCAGGCGCGGGGGCGGGATCGGAGGTCTTCAAGGCTGGGGGGCGCCGGCCGGTCGACGACAGGCCCGGGCGCGAGGCGCGCGGCGGCGCGAGCGGCCGATGATACGGCCGCTGCCCGCGGCGCCTGCCGCGCCTGGGGGCGCCCAAGAAAAAGGCCCGCAACCTTGCGGCCGCGGGCCGAATCCACCCATTGGGAAGGTGGAGGAGACAATCGTCCGGCTGCAAGATGCGAGCCGATGACGGGCAGTCTAGCAGCGCTCATGCTGCGTCGCAACATGATCGGTCTAGGGAGAACAGTCCAGCCAGGGCTGCGTGGCCGCCGCGCTGGATGGGGCAAGGTGCGGATTTCAGGGGGAGCGAAGCGATATGGAATGCACGATCCGATGGCAGCCGGGCGCCGGCATGGCCTTCGTGGCCGAGACCGGCAGCGGCCACCTGCTGGCGATGGACGGCGCGAGCGACGGCGGCGGCCGCAACCTGGCGCCGCGGCCGATGGAGACGGTGCTGGCCGGCGCCGGCGGCTGCGCGGCCTACGACGTGGTGCTGATCCTGCGGCGCGGCCGCCACGATGTCGCCGGCTGCGAAGTCCGGCTGCAGGCCGAGCGCGCGGCGGCCGACCCGAAGGTGTTCACCCGCATCGGCATGCACTTCGTGGTCAGCGGCCGCGGGTTGAGCGACGAAGTCGTCGCGCGGGCGGTGGCGCTGTCGCACGACAAGTATTGCTCGGCCACGGCGATGCTCGGCAAGACCGCGCAGATCGAGACCAGTTTTGAGATCATCGCGGCCTGATGCAGCGCCGGCGGGGAGGCCAGGCTGCGCGTGGCCTGCGGCCCGAGGCAGGCGGAACTCGGGCACGGCCATTCGCTCCCAGTGGGTTGCGGCGGCCATGGGCCCGCGCGGGCCGGCGGCTGGCACGCCTGCCTCCCGCTGGAGGGAGGCGAGCGCGTGCGGCGCGGACCGGCAACAGAACAGGAGTCATGCGATGAGGAAGATCTGGCGCAGAACGTCGGCCGCGGTGGGTGCGGCCTGTGTGGTGGTGCTGGCCGCAGGCTGTGCCGGCGGCCCGCCCACGCCCCAGGTCGGGGCCACGCAGGCGCAGGTGGAAGCGCAGCTCGGCACGCCCAAGGCCACCTTCCCGCTGCCCGACGGCGGCCGCCAGGTCGAGTTCAACTACGTGCGCGGCCCCTTCACCTACATCGTGTTCTTCGATGCCGCCGGCAAGGTGGTCGAGGCGGTGCAGGTGCTGAACGAAACCAACTTCCGGCAGGTGCGGCCGGGGATGACCCAGGAACAGGTGCTGCGCCTGATCGGCCACCCGTTCCAGACCAGCCCCGCCGGCAGGCGGGCCGGGGAACTCTGGACCTACACCTACCGGAATACGCAGTGCCAATGGTTCCAGGTGCAGTTCTCGCCCGACAACGCCACGGTGGCCTCGGCTGCCATCACGCTGCTGCCGCATTGCGAGCGCGCATCGTCCTGAGCGGCGCGCGGCCGGCCGGCCGCCGCCGCTACCAGGTCGGCCCGCCGATCCAGGTGCTGGTGTTCAGGCCGAGTTCGACGCTGCCGTAGCTGGCGGGCAGGCCGACGCTGAAGCCGACGCCGGCGTTGTCGTCGCAACCGGCCAGCAGCAGCACGCCGAGCAGCAGCGCCAGGCCGGCAGCGCGCCGCACGGCGCGGCGGGGTTCGGGCTCGGGTCGCAAGGCAGTCTCCTCGGTGTGCATCCTGGCGGCGGCCGCTCAGCCCGGCCGCTTCTGCACGGCCAGCACGGCGCCGCTGGGGTCGGCGATCAACGCGAGCGTGCCGTCGCGCAGATCCGGCCGCGGCGCCAGCAGCACCCGCCCGCCGAGCTGCGCAGCGCGCGCTGCGGTGGCGGCCGGGTCGGCCACCATCACGTACGGCAGCCAGACCGGCCGGTCGACCGTGGTCGGGTTGCGCATCACGCCGGCACGCGGGCGGCCGTTGCTCAGCACCCAGTAGCTGTTGCCGCCGCGGTCCGTCCGGGCCGCCTGGAAGCCGGCCAGCTTCACGTAGAAATCGACGACCGCCTGTGGCTCGCGCGACAGGTGCTCGGTCCACAGGAAGCGGTTCAGGCTCGGCGCCGCGGTGTCCACCGGGTCGCCGGCGGTGCTGCGCAGCAGGCCGAGCGGCGCGCCGTCGGGGTCGATCACGACGGCGCCGCGCCCCACCTGGGGCAGATCCAGCGGGCCCGCGACCACCTGGCCACCGGCTGCGCGCACCATCTCGGCGGCGCGATCGACGCTGGCGACGGACATGAAACTGATCCATTGCGACACCGGCTGGTGCGGCACGCTGCGCCGGGTGCGGCTGATGCCGCCGATCGGCGTGCCGCCCTGCTTGATCAGCGTGTAGGGCTCGCCGAGCGCCATGCGCTCCTCGAACTCCCAGCCGAACAGCGCCGCATAGAACGGCTTGACGGCGGCCGGATCCTCGGTGACGAGGTCGCGCCAGACGAACTTGCCGACGAGCGGCGTGCTCGACAGCGCCGCTCCGGGCTGCGGCCCGCGGCTGCCGACGCCGCTGCAGGCCCCGAGGACCAGCGCCGAGACGAATGCGGCCACGATGCAGAACGAACGGAAGGGGCTCATCGGGCGGTGCAGGCAAGGATTCGGCAGGTGGCCCGGTACGGGCAGGCAACTGTAGCAGCGCCGGGCGCCGCGATGGCGGCAGGACCGGTCCGATGCGAGCGGCCCCGGGGCCGGGCTGCGCCCAGCCCGTGCGCCGTGGGAGCCAAGCGAACTCCGGACGGCCCGGCGATTCCTCGAGACTCGAGGAACTGATCAAAAACACAGTCGTTCGGCCTCGCGAGGGCTGCACGTTGTGCCTCCACAACAGATCCGGGTGCTTTACGCCGCAAAACTTTGCCAGCACGGCGGCGCTCTGGTGCAATCCCATCAACTTCCGATGAGGGGTTAGGTCTGATCACCCCGCAGCCCGCGAATCGATCAGGTCTTCGTCATTCACCTAGGAGAAAGTTGCAATGAAGAAATCACTACTGGCCCTGGCTGCGCTTGGTGCGTTTGCCGGTGCGGCGTCGGCGCAGTCGTCGGTCACCCTGTTCGGTGTGGTCGACGTGAACGTCACCTACCAGAAGAACAACGAATCGACCTGGTCGCTCGGCCAGGACGGCATGGCCAGCAGCCGTCTGGGCTTCCGCGGCGTGGAAGACCTCGGCGGCGGCATGAAGGCCAGCTTCTGGCTGGAAGGCGCGCTCGGCCCGGATACCGGCACCGGCGGCAGTAGCTGGGGCAACGGCAACGCGTCCACCAACCCGCTGCTGTTCCGCCGCCGTTCGACGGTCAGCCTGTCGAACCAGTGGGGCGAACTGCGCCTCGGCCGTGACTACACCCCGACCTTCTGGAACTGGACGGTGTTCGACCCGTTCGGCACCGCCGGCGTGGGCTCGGCGACCAACCTCGGCCTGTCCAACCAGATCCGCAGCATCACCACCGCGGGCGACGCCTTCGGCACCCTGGTCCGTGCGAACAACACGGTGCAGTACTTCCTGCCGAACGGCGGCTTCGGCCCGGGCCTGTATGGTCAGGTGATGGTCGCCGCCGGCGAGAACGCGGCGCTGAACAAGTACTGGGGCGGCCGCATCGGCTATGCCGCGGGCCCGTTCGACGTGGCGGCCGCCTACGGCCAGACCGGCGTCGACGCCGCCGACACCCTCAAGATGGACAACTGGAACATCGCGGGTTCGTGGACCTTCGGTACCTGGGGCAAGCTGGCCGCCTTCTACGGCGACATCCGGGTCGAACTGCCAAACAGCCCGAAGGCCACGCAGAAGAACTACTTCGTCGCCTATTCGATCCCGTTCGGCCAGTGGAACGCCAAGGCCAGCTGGGGCCACGTGGCGCAGGGTGGTATCGCCGGCTTC
>JAFEFZ010000272.1 GCA_018240325.1 Pseudomonadota bacterium | reverse complement strand
GCAGCAGCGGCGGCAGCATGCGCGCGGCCACGCGCGCGCGGCGCTGGGTGCGCGGCTCGCGCAGGCGCTGGGCTGCGATGCGCAGGATCTGTGGGTGACCGACGAGCGTGGCCAGGCCCCGGCGCTGCGCTGGTGCGGCAGCGGCAGCGCGCCGGCCGCGCTGGCACGCATCGGCTTGTCGATCAGCCACGCGCCCGGCGTGTCGCTGGTGGCCTGGCACCCGGGCGGCGCCGTGGGGGTGGACCTGCAGCCGTTGCCGCTCGGGGCAGGCCTGCCCGAACTGCTGGATGCGGCGGCACTGTACCTGCCGCCCGGCAGCGCCGCGGCGTTGGGCCGGCAGGCGCCGGGAGCCCGCGCCATCGAGGCCTTCGCCGAAGGCTGGGCGGCGCACGAAGCGCGGCTCAAGTGCGCCGGCCGGGCGCTCGCCGAATGGAGCCCCGCACTGGCGGCCGCGCTGGCCGGCGTGCGGGCGGTGCCGCTGCGGCTGCCGCAGCGGCTGGCCGCGGGCCACGCGGCGGCCGTCGCCTGGCGCGGGCCGCCGCCCTGAGCGGCCTACTTCCGGTTCTGCTTCTCGTCCTTCTTCTTCGGCGCCGTCTTCGCCGCCGGGGCGACCACGGTCGGCGCCGCTGCGGCCTCTTCTTCGGCCTTCGGCGGGTTGGCGGCGACGATCACCGGATCGAGCTGGCCGTGGCGCACGCGCTTGATGCCGTCGGGCAGCTTCAGCTCGCTGGCGCGGATCGACTGCCCCTTGACCAGGTGGCCGAGGTCGATCGTGATGTTTTCAGGCAGCTGCGAGGCCAGGCACTCGACTTCGATCTCGGTGGTCACGCGGCTGACCAGGCACTTGTCGGTCTTGACCGCGGCCGAGTTCTCCTCGTTCACGAAGTGCAGCGGCACCTTCTTGTGCAGGCGCGTGGTCTCGTCGATGCGCTGGAAGTCGGCGTGCAGCACCAACTGCTTCCACGGGTGCATCTGGTAGTCGCGCAGCAGCACTTTCTGCACGTTGCCGGCCAGCTCCATCTCGAGGATCGACGAGTGGAAGGCCTCCTTCTTCAGTGCCAGGTACAGCGCGTTGTGGTCCAGCTCGATCATCGCCGGCGCGCCAGCGCCATAGACGATCCCGGGTACCTTGGCGGCGGCGCGCAGGCGGCGGCTCGCTCCGGTCCCCTGCTGCGTGCGCTCGAATGCGGTGAATTTCATCGGTTCGCTCCAAACAACCAGGCGCCCGCGACCAGGCGCCGAACACGGCGGGCGCAGGGCCCGCCAACCCGGGAGCACGGCCTTCGCAAAGGGCCCGCTCCCGACACTCAGAAATTGCTGTTCTGCTCGGCGAACAGCGAGGTCACCGACTCGCCGTCGCTGATGCGGCGGATCGTCTCGGCGAACAGGAAGGCGACCGACAGCTGGCGGATGTTGCCGCAGGCCTTCGCGTCGCCGTTCAGCGGGATCGTGTTGCTGATCACCACCTCGTCGATCTGCGACGCCTTCAGGCGCCCGATCGCCGGCCCCGAGAACACCGGGTGCGTGCAGTAGGCGAACACGCGTTTCGCGCCGCGCTGCTTGAGCACCTCGGCCGCGGCCACCAGCGTGCCGGCGGTGTCGATCATGTCGTCCATGATCACGCAGTTGCGGCCGTCGATCTCGCCGATCACGTGCATCACTTCGGATTCGTTCGGGCTGGCGCGGCGCTTGTCGATGATCGCGAGCTCGCAGCCCAGCTGCTTGGCCAGCGCGCGCGCGCGCACCACGCCGCCGACGTCGGGCGACACCACCACCAGGTTCGGGTAGTTCTTGGTCTTCAGGTCCGACAGCAGCACCGGCGACGCATAGATGTTGTCCACCGGGATGTCGAAGAAGCCCTGGATCTGGTCGGCGTGCAGGTCCATCGTCAGCAGCCGCTCGACGCCGACGGTCTGCAGCATGTTGGCCACGACCTTGGCGCTGATCGGCACCCGGGTCGATCGCGGCCGGCGGTCCTGGCGCGCATAGCCGAAGTAGGGCACCACCGCGGTGATGCGCCGTGCGCTGGCGCGCTTGAGCGCGTCGACCAGGAAGCACAGCTCCATCAGGTTCTCGTTGGTCGGCGCGCAGGTCGACTGGATCACGAACACATCGCGCGCGCGCACGTTCTGCTGCACCTCGATGCGCACCTCGCCGTCGGAGAAGCGGCCGACCAGCGCACGGCCCAGCTCGACGCCGAGCTGCGACGCGATCTCCTGGGCCAGCGCCGGATTGGCGTTGCCCGTGAACAGCACGGTGTTGAACAGCACGGTCAGGAGCCTTCGATGCGGTGGCGCGCGCCCGCGCCGATCAGGATCCGGTGGCCGGACGCAGATCTTGGCAGGGGAGGAAGGATTCGAACCCTCGCATGTCGGAATCAAAATCCGATGCCTTGACCAACTTGGCTACTCCCCTACACCGGGCCCGGCTTCGCAGCCGCACCCGCTTCAACCCTCTCGTCAGCCTGCCCAGTCCCGCAACGGGTGGCTCGCCAGGCTGCGGCACAGCCGCCCCACCCAGCCCGCGGGCAGATCGCCCCCGAACCCGATGGCCCCGGTGCCCCCGGTTGCCCGGGTGGCCTCGTCCATGCCGACCCTGGCGAACACCGCGCTGCCCGACCCCGTCATCCGGCTGTTGCCGAAGCGTGCCTGCAACCGCTGCAGCGCCGCCGAAACCTCGGGGCAGCACGCCTCGGCCACCGGCTGGAGATCGTTGCGGCCGAACCCGGCGGCGATCGCGGCCGCCGTCACCGCGTTCGCCGCTGGCGCATCGGTGCCTGCCAGGGAGCCTGCAAGTATAACGGGTGCGGTGTCGCGCACCAGCGCCGGGCTGCCGAAGATCTCGGCGGTGGCCAGCGCCGCCGGCGGCTTGATCACCGCGTAGCGGGCGCTCGGCAGGTCGATCGGCGTCAGCCGCTCGCCGATGCCTTCGACGAAGGCGTTGTGCCCGCCGACGAAGAAGGGCACGTCCGCGCCCAGCGTCGCTGCCAGCGCGAGCAGCCGCGCGCGCGGCCAGTGCAGCCCCCACAGCCGGTTCAGCGCGAGCAGCGTGGTCGCGGCGTCGGAGCTGCCGCCGCCCATGCCGGCGCCGGCCGGCAGCCGCTTGTCGATCCACAGGTCGGCGCCGAGCCCGGTGCCGGCGGCCTGCTGCAGCGCACGCGCCGCGCGCAGGCACAGGTCGTCGGCGGGCAGCGGCATGCCCAGGTCGTGGCGCAGCAGCCGGCCGTCGTCGCGGCGCGCCACATGCAGCGTGTCGCACCAGTCGATCAACACGAAGGCCGATTGCAGCAGGTGCAGGCCGTCGGCACGGCGGCCGACCACGTGCAGGAACAGGTTCAGCTTGGCCGGTGCCGGCAGCTCGTACAGCGCGCGCAGGCCGCTCATCGCGGGTCGTCCAGCAGCGCGCGCAGCCGGATTTCGGGCGGGCCGGGCCGCTGCGCGTCGATCCGGCCGGCGCGGCTGGTGTCCACGGTCCAGCCGAGCTGCTCGAAGCCCGCCGAGGCCAGCGGCCGGCTGGGCGCACCGGGCCAGGGCCGGCCGCGCAGCCAGTCCGGCAGCGCGCGCAGCGGCAGCGCTTCGCCGAACTGCGCACGGCTGAGGTCGGCCAGGTCGGCATAGCGTTGCTCGCCCTGCGGCGTGACCAGCCGCGCCTCCAGCGGCGTCCAGTGCGCCTGTGCCAGCCGCGTGCCCAGCGGGCTGGACAGGCGCAGTTCGCCGGCGCGGTCGTCGCCGCCGAGCTCGAAGGCCGCGTTCACGGCTTGCGCGGCGCGGTCGTCGTGGGCGTCGATCCGGATCAGCAGCCGGCCGCTGATCCACTCGCCTTGCGCTGCCGGCTGCGGCGGCGTCGCGCAGGCGCCGAGCAGCACGATCGGCAGCAGCCCCGCGGCCAGCCGACCGTGCGTGCGCGCCGGCGCGGCTGCGGCCGCCCTTCCAGTGCAGTGTTCCACGCTATGCAGCACACAAGACCGCGCCTTTGCCGCCCTGGCGTCGTTGCAAATCCTCGCGATGCCGCTGGGCATCGCTGCGGTTTGCGCCCAGCCGGGACGACAAATCCATCGGTCTTCTCGAGTGCTGCACAGCGTCGAACACGGCACTAGGGCGCCGCGCCGAGCCGCTTCATCGTCTCGCGCAGCACCTCGTTGTCGGCGTCGCGGCTGCGCGCCTCGGCCCAGACCTTGCGGGCCTCGTCGCGCCGGCCCATCGTCCACAGCACCTCGCCCAGGTGTGCGCCGATCTCGGCGTCGGGGCGCGCCTGGGCGGCCTGGCGCAGCAGCTCGACCGCCTTGTCGCGGTTGCCGAGCCGGAACTCGACCCAGCCCAGGCTGTCGGTGATGAAGGGGTCGCCCGGCGCCAGCTCGAGCGCGCGCTCGATCAGCGCCTTGGCCTCGGGCAGCCGCTGGTTGCGGTCGGCCAGCGAATAGCCGAGCGCGTTGTAGGCGTGCGCGCGCTCGGGCTGCAGCGCGATCACCTCGCGCAGCAGCCGCTCCATCACGTCGAACTGCTCGAGCTTCTCGGCCACCATCGACTGTTCGTACAGCAGGTCGGCGTCGTTCGGGAAGCGCCGGCTCGCGTCGGCCAGGACCTCGGCCGCCGCCTGCCACTGGTGCTGCTCGCGCAGCAGCTGCGCCTCGACCATCAGCTTGGCGCGCACGTCGGCCGGGTCGCGGCCGGGCACGCGCCGGATCAGCTCGCGCCCCTCCTCGAGCCGGCCCTGCCGCGCGAGCAGCGACGCGCGCCGGGCCTGCACCTCGAGCGCGCGCTGCGGGTTGTCGATGCGCGCCAGCCAGGCCTCGGCCGCCGCGTAGTCGCCGCGCATCTCGGCGGCCTGGGCCAGCAGCAGCCAGGCCTGCGTCAGGCCGGCTTCGGCGGCCGCACCGGCCATCGCGTCGTCGTCATCGGCGGCGGACTTCGTGCCGGCGGCGCCCGACGCGGCCTCGGCCGGCGGCTTGGGCTGCTGCACCAACTGCACGAAGCGCTGCAGCGAGACTTCGGCGTCCTGCGGCCGACGCATCTCCAGCTGCAAGGCGCCCATCGTCAGCCACGGCGGCGCGAAGTCCGGCTGCTGCCGGGTCGCGATCTCGAGCTGCGCCATCGCGTCGCCCAGGCGCTGCGAATCGATCAGGCGGCCGGCATAGGCGCGGCGCACTTCCGGTTCGGCCGCCGGCCCCTTCAGGTACGCGACCACCAGCGCTTCGGCCTCGGGGCGCAGCGGCATCAGGTCGAGTGCGAGCAGCGCCGGGCCGGGTGCGGCCGGGTCCTCGGCCTGCACCTGGCGCACCGTCTTCAGCGCACGGTCGACCTCGCCGGCGACGGCCCACATCCGCGCGCTGGCGATCTGCGCGGCCACGCGGGTGGTGGCGTCGCGGGTGTAGGGCTCGAGCACGGCATCGAGCGTCGTCGCCGCCAGGCGCTTGTCGGCGCTGCGCTGCAGCGCGCGCGGCAGCGATGCGATCAGCCCCGCGCGTTCGCCCGGCGGCGTCGCCTGGAGCAGCGCGCGCAGCGGTTCGGCCAGGTCGCCCGGGCGGTTCAGCGCGATCAGGATCTGCACCTGCAGGCGCAGCGCCTCCAGCGATTCGGGCCGCGCCGCGCGCCATGCGCGGGTCGCCGCCAGCGCCTGGTCGCCGGCGCGCGCGCGCAGCGCGATCTCGGTCGCGTGGCGGAACAACTGTTCGTCGCGCGTGCGCCGCGCCGCGTCGAGCACGATGTCGTAGGCCGCGCCCGGCTGGCCCGAGCGCAGCTCGATCTCGCCGATCAGCAACTGGTAGAACAGCGCGGCGTCGAGCGACGAGTTGACGACCGGCGGCTTCGGCGCGCCTTCGTCGGCCGTGGCCTGCGCGCCGGCTGCCGCAGCCGTGCCAAACAAAAGGGCCGCAACGGCGGCCCGGGTCCATGCGGCCAGCCGCCGCACGTGCAACGAAGACATCGACGCTCCAGGAACGGGGCGGGCATTCTCACATAATGGGTCATGCCGGAGCTGCCCGAGGTCGAAGTCACCCGGCGCGGCCTGGCCGGGCGGCTGCGCGGCGTGACGGTGTGCGCAGTGCGCCTGGGCAAACCGCTGCGCTGGCCGCTGGGGATCGCGCCGCAGGCGCTGCAAGGCGCGGCCGTCGGCGAGCCGCAGCGGCGCGGCAAGTACCTGTGGCTGCCGCTGGCGGGCGGCGCGCAGCCGCAGGGCCGCGGCGGGCTGCTGCTGCACCTGGGCATGTCGGGCGCGCTCGCCTGGCTCGAGGCAGCGCCGCCGCCGGGGCCGCACGACCACTTCGACCTGGTCACCACGCACGGCACGCTGCGGCTGACCGACCCGCGGCGCTTCGGCGCGGTGCAATGGTCGCCGGCGATCGACGCGCCGCCGGCGGCTGCGCGGCTGGCGACGCTGGGCCGCGAGCCTTTCGATCCGGCGTTGAGCGCCGCGACGCTGCACGCGGCGCTGCGCGGGCGCAGCAGCCCGATCAAGTCGGTGCTGCTCGGCGGCCGGGTGGTGGTGGGCGCCGGCAACATCTATGCCTGCGAGGCGCTGTACGCCGCCGGCATCGCCCCGCGCACGCCCGCGGGCCGGCTGAGCCGGCAGCGCTGCGCGCGGCTGCTCGCGGCCTTGCGCAGCACGCTGGCGCGCGCGCTCGAACTCGGCGGCTCGACCTTGCGCGACTTCCACGACGCCCACGGCGCGGCCGGCGCCTTCCAGCACGAGGCTGCGGTCTATGGCCGCGCCGGTCAGCCGTGCCGGCGCTGCGGCACGCCGATCCGCCGCGCGATGCAGGGCCAGCGCGCGACCTACTGGTGCCCGGCCTGCCAGCGCTGAGCGATACCGCGCCGGCCGGCGCCAAGATTGCACGCGCGCGCGGTGAGCAGATGTATCGCGGCAGGTACGCCGAACGGGGCGCGGGCTAGCATGCGCGCGCCCCGGCTTTCGGGGTGCCCGCAACCGAACCGGCCTTGGCGATGTCGCAGCCCCTGACCCACGATCTCGAGGCGCTCGGCGCCTGGCGGCTGGCGCTGCTGCAGCGGCTGCAGGCCTGTGCTGCCCGGCTGGAGAGCCGCGAGCTGATCGGCGACGCCGGCCGCGCCGCGGTCGAGGCGCTGGCGCACAAGCTGCAGGCCGAGCAACTGGTGCTGGCCTGCGTGGCCGAAGTGTCGCGCGGCAAGACCGAGCTGCTCAACGCGATCTTCTTCGGCGACGCCGGCCGGCGCATGCTGCCGGCCAGCCCGGGGCGCACGACGATGTGCCCGGTGGAGCTGCGCCACGACGCCGCGCTGCCGGCCGAGATCGCGCTGCTGCCGGTGGACACGCGGCTCGATCCGCAGCCGCTGGCCGCGTGGCGTGCACGGCCCGAAGCCTGGCAGCGCCTGAGCCTGGATGCGTCCAACCCGGGCGGCATGGCCGAGGCGCTGCGGCTGGTCACGCAGACCCGGCGGGTCGACACCGGCACCGCGGCGCGGCTGGGCTTCTGGCACGACGGCCGCGAGCAGGACAACCCGCCGCCGGACGAGGACGGCACCGTCGAGATCCCGGCCTGGCGCCATGCGGTGGTCAACGTCGCGCACCCGCTGCTGCAGCAGGGGTTGGTGGTGGTGGACACGCCGGGCCTGAACGCGGTGGGCGCCGAGCCCGAGCTGACGCTCGGCCTGCTGCCCGGCGCGCATGCGGCCGTCTTCCTGCTCGCGGCGGACACCGGCGTGTCGCGCAGCGACCTCGAGCTGTGGACGACGTACCTGGACGGCGGCGCGATGGAGCGCTTCGTCGTGCTCAACAAGACCGACCTGCTCGCCGATCCGCTGGGCGATGCGGCGACGGCCGCGCAGCAGCTCGAGGCGCAGCGCGCCGAGATCGCGCGGCTGCTGCAGGTGGCGCCGCAGCGCGTGTTCGCGCTGTCGGCGCGCGATGCGCTCGCGGCGCGTGTGGCGGGCGATGCCGGCGCGCTCGCGCGCAGCGGGTTGCCGGCTTTCGAGGCGGCGCTCGCGGCGCAGCTGCTGCCCGGGCGGCGGGCGCTGCTGGCGCGTGCCGCGGCCGCCACGGCCGAGTCGCTGCGCGCCGAGGCCACGCGCCGGATCGCGCTGCGCCGGCGCGAAGCCGCCGAGCAACTGGTCGAGCTGCGCGGCCTGCGCGGGCGCAGCGGCCTCAAGGTGCAGGCGCTGCTGCGCCGGCTCGACGCCGAGGTCGGCGACTTCGAGCGCTGCTGCGCGCGGCTGGGCGCAGTGCGCGCGGTGCTGCGCCGGCAGATGCAGCAGCTGCAGGCGCTGCTGGCCGGCGACGCGCTGCAGCGCCGGGTCGTGCAGATGCGTGCCGCGATCGACGCGTCGACGCTCGGCCTCGGCGCGGCGCGGGCGCTGCACGAGCTGTTCGAGCAGTTGCGCCAGGCGCTGGCCGCGGCGCGTGCGCAGGCCGACGAGGCGGCGCAGATGCTCGGCGCGAGTTATCGCCGGCTCAACGCCGAACACGGCTTCGCGTTCACGCTGGCCGACGTGCCGCCGCTCGAGCGCTTCGGCGACGAGCTCGGGCGGATCGAGCGTTCGTTCGGCCGCCATGCGGTGCCGGCGCAGGCCTGGCGGCTGGCGGGCAGCGCCTTCGCCGAGAAGTTCCAGCAGATGCTGGCGGCCAGTCTGCGGGTGGTGTTCGAGACCGCGGCCGGCGAGGCCGAGGTGTGGGGCCGGGCCGCCGCCGCGCAGCTCGAGCTGCAGCTGCACGAGCGCCGGCGCGCGTTCGGCGCGCGCCGCGACGCGCTCGAGCGGGTGCGCGCGGCGGCGGGCGAGCTCGAGCAGCGCATCGCCGAAGTCGAGCAGCACGACCTGCGCCTGGCCGGTCTGCAGTGGCAGGTCGATGCGCTCGCCGACGAGTTGCGCGCCCAGGCGGCCGCGCCCGCGCAAGCCGGCGGCGACGCCGGCCGCGCCGGCAGCACCGCGGCTGCGGCCACATCGCCGTCTCGACCACCGGCCATGCCACCGGCCGCACCACCGGCCATGCCACCGGCCGCACCACCGGCCGCTGCGCGCCACGCCGCGCTGCGCTGATGCCGGCGCCCGGCTTCGCGCGGCGCGTGGTGCGCTGGCAGCACGCGCACGGCCGGCACGACCTGCCCTGGCAGCAGGACCGCGACCCCTACCGCGTGTGGCTGTCGGAAGTGATGCTGCAGCAGACCCAGGTCGCCACCGTGCGCGGCTACTACGCGCGCTTCCTGCAGCGCTTCCCCGACCTGCGCAGCCTGGCCGTGGCGCCGCTGGACGACGTGCTCGCGCTGTGGAGCGGGCTGGGCTACTACAGCCGCGCGCGCAACCTGCACCGCTGCGCGCAGCAGCTGTGCGCGCAGCACGACGGGCGGTTCCCGCGAAGCAGCGCCGAGCTGGCGCGGCTGCCGGGCATCGGCCGCTCGACCGCGGCGGCGATCGCCGCGATCTGCTTCGGCGAGCGCGTGTCGATCCTCGACGGCAACGTGCGGCGCGTGCTGGCCCGCAGCCTCGGCTTCGGCGCCGACCTGGCGCGCCCGGCGAACGTGCAGGCGCTGTGGCGCGAGGCGCAGGCGCTGGTGCCGGCGCGCGGCGTCGCCGCCTACACCCAGGGCCTGATGGACCTGGGTGCGCTGGTGTGCAGCGCGCGCCGGCCCGACTGCGCGCGCTGCCCGCTGGCGCCGGTGTGCGTGGCGCATGCGCAGGGCCGGCCCGAAGCCTATCCGGTGAAGGCGCGGCGCGGTGCGCGCGGCCGGCGCTGCGCGGCACTGCTGTGGCTGGTCCACGGCGATCGCCACTGGCTGGTGCAACGCCCGGCGCACGGCGTGTGGGCCGGGTTGTGGAGCCTGCCCGAAGCCGAGTCGGTCGCGCACTGGCAGCAGCCGCTGCAGGTCTGGCCCGGCCGCGGCGAAGCGCTGCCGCCGATCGAGCATGCGCTGACGCACTTCGACTGGACGCTGGCGCCGCTGCGCTGGCGGCTGCCGACGCGCATCGGCGCAGCGCGGCTGCAGGCGCTGACCGCCCAGTTGCCGGCCGGGCGCTGGCTCAGCACCGCCGAAGCGCTGCAGGCGGCGCTGCCGGCGCCGGTGCGGCGCCTGCTGGCGGCGGGCTGAGATCATCGCGCCGGGCCCGCGCTGCGCCCAGCCCGTCCCGTGGGAGCCAGGCAGGCTCGGGGCGGCCCGGCGCCCGCGACTACCCTGCGCGCTGCGGGATTCGCGCTCGGGAGCGGCCCGGCGCGTTCAAGGCAGCACGCCTTGGCCGGCCAGGTAGTCGTGCACCAGGCGCAGGCGCAGCTGCGGATCGTCGAGCTCCATCAGCCGCTGCTTGGCCGCCTGCGGCACCGGCAGCAGCTCGCACCAGCGGTTGGCGACCCAGCCGGCCTCGTCGAGCCGGTGCGGCAGCGCGAAGGGCTCGTGCCCCTGCGAACGCAGCTGCTCGATCGCCTGCGCCAGCGCCTGCACCGCGGGCCGCAGCGCAGGATCGGGCGGCACCGCTTCGTCGTCGGGCAGCGCCTGCGCGTCGCCGACCCACAGGCCGTCGGCCTGTTGCACCGCCTCGCCGACCAGGCGAAAGCGCCCGGTGCCGGTGCAGGCCAGGTGCAGCAGCCCCGGCTGCTCGGCATCGGCCGTGTCGATGCGTGCGAGCACGCCGGCGCCGGCGAAGCGCACGTCGTCGCGGCCGCCGCGCACCTCGTCGCCGCGGGTCAGGCACACCACGCCGAAGGGCGCCCGGCGGCGCAGGCAATCGGCCGCCAGGTCGAGGTAGCGCGCCTCGAACACCTTCAGCGCCAGTTGCCCGCCCGGGAACAGCACCTGCCGCAGCGGGAACAGCGCCAGCGCCGGCAGCAGCCGGCGCGCAGGGTCGGGATCGGGCGAGATCACGGGGCCGCCTCCCGCGCCGCGCGCTGCGCAGCGCTCGCCCGGGAGCCGTCCGGCGCGATCACGGCAGCACCTTCGGGCTGCGGCCTGCGGCATTCGTCCCTGGGGCGGCCCGGCGGTTTCATCTCAGTTGCTCCACCGCACTTGGCGCGAGCCGCGATGCACGATACGGCGAGTACCCATCGGCCGGCATGGGCACGGTGCGGCTTTTCGCCGCTGCGCCGAAAGCAGACCTCAGCGCGCCTTTTTTTCTTGGTACACGGGGCCGCCGACGGCGGTGGCCGACTGCGTTCAGCCAAATTCCTATTGGTTCCGGCATCACATCGCTGCGCGATATGAGCCTTCACCGAAGCGCTGCGCGCTTTCACTGCGTCGGCCACCCCGCCGTCGGCCCGGGCGGCGGCATGCCGACATCGTTGTTCGCGCGCTGCTCGACGCAGTGGGTGTTTGCTGAAAGAACGCGCCGGCGGTGCCGGCAAAGCCGGCAAGGGGGTGGCCGGCGGAGTGAATAAGAATTTGGCTGAACGCAGCCGGCCACCCCCTTGTCGGCTTTGCCTCAACGGCCTCGAAACGCGGCAAGACGCAGTGGACCAGCCGAAAGGCGGCAGCGGATCGAAGCCCGACCCAGGCGAGGGCCGTTTCATCCCGGCACCCCGGACGCTCGACCGCGGCCGTGATTCATGCCTTCACCGTCAGTCGAGCATGTCCAGCTCGCGGTGGCGCACCAGCGGCGCGCCGCGGTCGGCAAATCGCCGCGCCAGTTGCTCGACCAGATAGACCGAGCGGTGCTGGCCGCCGGTGCAGCCGATCGCCACCGTCAGGTAGCTGCGCTGGTCGTCCTCGAAGGCGCCGATCCAGCGGCGCAGGAAGGCTTCGATCTGGCCGAGCATCTCGGCCGCCTCGGGCTGGGCGTCGAGGTAGGCGGCCACCGCCGCGTCGCGGCCGGTCAGCGGCCGCAGCCCGCGCACGTAGTACGGGTTGGGCAGCACGCGCACGTCGAACACGAAGTCGGCGTCCAGCGGCACGCCGTGGCGGAAGGCGAAGCTCTCGAACACCAGCGTCAGCGGCGCGCCGCGCGCGCCGACCAGGTCGCGCACCCAGGCGCGCAGTTGCGCCGGACGCAGCGCGCTGGTGTCGAGCACGGTGCAGGCGTCGCGCAGGCCCGCCAGCAGCATGCGCTCGAGCTCGATCGCGTCGACCAGCGCCGGCGCCGGCCCGCCGGCGCCGACGGCGGCGCTCAACGGGTGCGGGCGGCGCGTTTCGGAGAAGCGGCGCACCAGCGCCTCGGTGGCGGCGTCGAGGAACAGCGCGCGCACCTTCACGCCTTCGGCCTGCAGCTCGCCGATCAGCGGCACCAGCAGCGGCAGTGCTGCTGCATTGCGCACGTCCACCGCCACCGCGACCCGGCTGCCCGCATGTGCCGCCTCCAGCCGCACGAACTCGCGCAGCAGCGCGGGCGGCAGGTTGTCGACGCAGAACCAGCCGGCGTCTTCGAGCGCATGCAGCGCGACCGACTTGCCCGAGCCGGAGATGCCGCTGATCAGCACCACCTCGCGCACGGGTGCCGCGGTGCTGGTCATCGGCGGCTCCTGCGCGGCGTGCCGGCCGGCGCCTCGGCCGGCGCTTCGGCCGGCACTTCCATCGGTGCGGTGCCGCCGAGCATCGCCGCCGCATGCGCGCGGCCGGTCTCGCCCAGCCGCTCGCCGCCGAGCATGCGCGCGATCTCGGCGACGCGCGCTTCGCCGGCGGCCGGCTGCAGCTCGGTGCTGGGCCGGCCGTCGCGCTGCTGCTTGCTGACCACGAAGTGCCGGTCGGCGCAGGCCGCTACCTGCGCCAGATGGGTGACGGCGAGCACCTGGCAGCCGCCGCCCAGCTGCTTCAGCAGCCGCCCCACCTGGAAGCCGACGCTGCCGCCGACGCCGGCGTCGATCTCGTCGAAGATCAGCGTCGGCGCGCTGCCCGCGCCGGCTGCGGCCACGGTGCTCACCGCCACGGCCAGCGCCAGCCGCGACAGCTCGCCGCCCGAGGCCACGCGCGCCAGCGGCCGCGGCGTGCTGCCGGCGTGGCCGGCGACCCGGAACTCCACGGTCTCGAGCCCGAAAGGTTGCGGCTCGTCCTGCGCCGGCAGCGCCACTTCGAAGCGGCCGCCGGCCATGCCGAGCTGCTGCATCGCCTGGCTGACGGCGGCGGCGAGCCTGGGCGCGGCCGCATGGCGCAGCCGGCTCGCGGCCTGCGCGGTGCTGCGCCACGCGGCCTGGGCATCGGCCTCGGCCTGCTCCAGCGCCTGCAGATCGGCCGCGGCGTCGAGGCTGCGCAGCTCGTCGCGCCAGCCCTGCAGCAGCACGGGCAGCTCGGCCGCGGGCCGGCGCCAGCGCCGCGCCAGCGCATGCCAGCTCGCGATGCGCGCATCCAGCTCGGCCAGCCGGCCGGGGTCGGGCTCGCTGCGCGCGAGCCAGGCCTGCAGGCTGTGCGCGGCGTCCTGCAGTTGCGCCTGCGCGCTGCGCAGCACCTCGACCGTCTCGGCCAGCCGCGGATCCCAGTGCTGCACCTGCTGCAGCGCGTCGGCCGCGCGCGCGGCCAGCGTGTCGGCCGAGGGCTCGGCGTCGGCGAGCGCATCGAGCGCGGCGCGCATGCCGTCGATCAGCGACTGC
Source organism: Pseudomonadota bacterium (assembly GCA_018240325.1). Lineage (GTDB taxonomy): Bacteria > Pseudomonadota > Gammaproteobacteria > Burkholderiales > Burkholderiaceae_C > Rubrivivax. The sequence goes on along the minus strand of JAFEFZ010000272.1, from coordinate 9,924 downwards.
GCGTGCGCCAGCCGCTGATGCTCGGCCTCGAGCGCCGCCCATTCGTCGGCACCCGGCGCGAGCCGGTCGAGCTCGCCGATCTGCCAGGCCAGCCGATCGCGCTCGCGCTGCAGCGCGTCGCCGTGCGCGCGCGCCTCGGCCAGCGCGCTGCACGCCGCGCGCCACGCCTGCCAGCGCGCGGCCAGCGCGGCGGTGTCCACACCGGCCTGCGCATCGAGCAGCGCGCGCACCGCGGCCGGGCGCATCAGGCTCTGCCACGCATGCTGGCCGTGGATGTCGACCAGCGCCTCGGCCGCCTCGCGCAACTGCGCGACGGTGGCTGCGCTGCCGTTGACCCAGGCGCGGCTGCGGCCCTGCGCGTCGAGCGTGCGCCGCAGCAGCAGCCGGCCTTCGGCATCGGGCTCGAAACCCGCATGCTCGAGCCAGGCGGCCAGCGCCGGCGGCGCGTCGAACTCGGCGCTGACCTCGGCGCGCGCGCAGCCTTCGCGCACCAGGCCGGCGTCGGCGCGCGCGCCCAGCGCGAGCTGCAGCGCGTCGATCAGGATCGACTTGCCGGCGCCGGTCTCGCCGGTGAGCACGGTGAAGCCGGCGTCGAGCTCCAGCTCGAGCCGCTCGACCAGCACCAGGTCGCGCAGGGCCAGGCGGCGCAGCATCAGACCACGCCTTCGTACCAGCGCAGCTTGCGCCGCAGCGTCGCGTAGTAGCTCCAGCCGCGCGGGTGCAGGAAGCGCACCCGGTGCGCCGAGCGCCGCACGCGCACCTCGTCGCCGTGCAGCAGGCTGGCGAGGCTTTGCATGTCGAAGTTGGCCGACGCGTCGCGCCCGGCGACGATCGTGACGTGGATCTCGGCGGCGTCGGGCAGCACGATCGGCCGGTTGGACAGCGTGTGCGATGCGATCGGCACCAGCAGCATGCCGCTGATGCCCGGGTGCAGGATCGGCCCGCCGGCCGACAGCGCATAGGCGGTCGAGCCGGTGGGCGACGCGATGATCAGCCCGTCGGCGCGCAGGTTGGCGACGAATTCGCCGCCGACGTCGATGCGTAGCTCGACCATGCTCGCGGTGGCGCCGCGCGACACCACCACTTCGTTCATCGACAGCGCGTCGAAGAACCGGCGTCCGTCGCGCCACACCTCGCCGGCCAGCATCGCGCGCTGCTCTTCCTCGTAGTCGCCGGCGACGATCGGCGCCAGCGCCTCGCGGTAGTGCTCGAGCGGCACGTCGGTGATGAAGCCCAGCCGGCCCTGGTTGATGCCCACCAGCGGCAGGTCGTGGCGCGCCAGCTCGCGCGCGATGCCCAGCATCGTGCCGTCGCCGCCCACCACCACCGCCAGGTCGCAGTGCCGGCCCATCTCGGCCGGCGTCAGCGCGTCGTATCCGGTGATGCCGGTGTTCTGCGCGGTCGACGCCTCGAGCGACACTTCGAGCCCCAGGCCGACCAGGAACTGCGCGATGTCGTCCAGCAGCGTCCGGATCCCGCGAGCCTGGTACTTGCCCACGACGGCGGCATGATGGAAGCGTGTCGCCATGCGGATCATTAGACCATAGGGATCGGCGCGCTCGCGCCCTGCCGGCGCGGCTCCTTAGAATGCCCGGATGCTGGACGAGCGCGCACGCACGCTGCTGAAGGCGCTGGTCGAGCGCCACATCGCCGACGGCCAGCCGGTGGGCTCGCGCACGCTGTCGCGCGCATCGGGGCTGGAGCTGTCGCCGGCGACCATCCGCAACGTGATGGCCGACCTCGAAGACCTGGGCCTGATCGCCAGCCCGCATACCAGTGCCGGGCGCGTGCCCACCGCGCGCGGCTACCGGCTGTTCGTCGACACCATGCTGACCACGCACGCGCTCGACCCGGAGCGGGTGTCGGCCGAAGTGGCGGCCGCGCGCGAGCAGCTCCACCCCGACCAGCCGCAGCGCGTGATCGCCCAGGCGGCGCAGCTGCTGTCGAGCCTGTCGAACTTCGTCGGCGTGGTCAGCGCGCCGCGCAGGGCGGGCACCTTCGCCCACATCGAATTCCTGCGGCTGGGCGAGCGGCGCGTGCTGGTGATCCTGGTGGCGCCCGACGGCGACGTGCAGAACCGCGTGATCTTCACCGTGCGCGACTACACCCAGGGCGAGCTGGTCGAAGCCACGAACTACCTCAACGTGCACTACGCGGGCCTGGCGATCGACGAGATGCGCGCGCGGCTGCAAGGCGAAGTCGAGGCGCTGCGCAGCGAAATCGCCGCGCTGATGCACGCGGCGGTGCAGGCCGGCAGCGACGCGTTGGCCGAGAGCACCGAGCAGGTGGTGCTCAGCGGCGAGCGCAAGCTGCTCGACGTGCCGGCGCTGGGCCACGACATGGACGCGCTGCGGCGCCTGTTCGACCTGTTCGAGCGCAAGACCGAGCTGATGCGGCTGCTCGACGTCAGCCAGCGCGCCGAGGGCGTGCGCATCTTCATCGGCGGCGAGAGCCAGGTCGTGCCCTTCGAGACGCTGTCGGTGGTGACCGCGCCCTACGAAGTCGACGGCCTGGTGGTGGGCACGCTCGGCGTGATCGGCCCAACGCGCATGTCCTACGAGCGCATGATCCAGATCGTCGACATCACCGCGCGGCTGGTCGGCAATGCATTGAGCGTGCGCTGAGGGGGGCGCGTGCCGCCGCACGCTGCGGCCGAAGCCTCGTGGCGCGCTGGAGGAAGGGCGATGAAGCGCAACATCATCGAGTTCACCCGCGAGACCGACAGCCCGCAGGCGGACTTCTCGCACCTGCGCGGCGAGGCCGTGCTGGGCAAGCTGCTGCGTCGCCATCCCGACGACGAGCGCTGTCTGAAGCGTGCGCACGAGTTGCTCGGCGACGACCCGCACTACGCGACTGCGATGCACCGCGTCGCCTACAGCCTGCACGAGGGCTTCATCCGCGCCTTCATCAGCTACCGCGCCGACCTGGATGCCGCAGCGGCGCGCACCGTGGCCGACGTGTTCCGCCGGCTCTCCGGCGGCCGCGTCGACGTCACCTTCGCCGAGGAGTTCACCGAGCGCATCTCGGGTCAGGATTACAAGTCGGAGATCGAGGAATCGACCAAGCGCGCGCAGTGGTTCGTGCTGCTGGTTTCCGGCTCGCGCGAGCTCAGCGGCTGGTGCATGTACGAGACGGGGCTGTTCCGCGCGAGCGCCACGTCGCGCAAGCTGGAGCGGTTGATCTGCCTGCACCATCCGGGCGCAGCGCTGCCGGGGGCGATCGACGGCTTCCAGGCCGTCCCGGGCGACATCGAGCACCTCGAACGCTTCCTCGACGGGCTGTTCCGACAGGCCGATCCCTTGCCCGGCTGGGACGCGCTGAACCCGGATCTCGACGACGACTCGATCCGGCACGCTGCTGCCAGGATCGCGCAGGCGCTGCGTCCGCCGCGCCAGCCGGTGGCGTTTCACCCAGGCGTCACGCTCACGGTGCCCGGTGTGGAAGCCCTGGCAGATGCCGTGCGCCTCGATGCGTGTGCGATCGAGACTGACCGGCTCACGGCGCAGCTTTTCGGCAAGGCCGAGGCGCCGCGCACGTGGGGCGCGCTGGTGGCCCCGCTGCGCAGCGCCGGCGCCGCCCCGCACTGGCTCGACGAACTGCTCGTCGTGCTTCGAAAGGCCGCCGCGGGAAACATCTTCAGGCCGCTGGGGGCGAGTTTCGAGTGTGCCCAGGCCGGTCGCATGATGCGACCGGTGCTGCATAGGATGGAGCGCGACGGCAATGTCGGCGAATTGCGCTTTCACCTGTACTTCCTGGAGGACTTCTCCAGCCCGCTGCGCCCGGGGATTGCCCCACAGGCTGGTGCGCTGCTGACGGCGCTGCGGCTGCACCATCGGGTGCGCTGGGAGGTCGTCGAGCGCTTCGACTCGTGCGCCTGGCAGGAAGACGACTGCGCCGCCTGCGCCAAGGCGCTCAGCCGCATCGACCGCGAGGCACAGGCCCATGGCGGTGCAGCCCTGCCGGCGGCTTGCGACTCGGTCGAGGGCCGGGCCGCGACCGAGCTGCGTGAACTCGCCGAGGATTGGGCCGAGCTGTGCGCGCCGCCGCAAGGCGGGCTGCTCGTTGCACTGCGCAGGGGTGACGCCCATGCGATACGGCAAGCGTTTGCACGCTGCCGGGCGCTCAATCGGCGCTACATGGAGCTCCTGCTGCCGCTCCTCGACGACATGACGAATCGCAAGGCCTGACCGGCTGTTTCGCGGCCAGGCGCGGTCGGGTGCAGCCGCCTGCCGACCAGCACGCATCGCTCCGTAGAATCCGCGCGGCTTGCGGGCCGTTAGCTCAGTCGGTTAGAGCAGAGGACTCATAATCCTTTGGTCGCTGGTTCGAGTCCAGCACGGCCTACCAGGCACCCCTCGTGCCCGTGGCGCCCGGCAGCAACCGTCGGCACAGGGCCGCGGGCGCAGGCAAGGAGGCCCATTGTGGAGACCCAGCGTGAATAGCCGGCCCGGTCCCGTCACGCCCGACGACATCGCCCGGCTCGACCGCGACGATCCGCTGGCCGCGCGCCGCAGCCTGTTCGCGCTGCCCGAGGGCGTGATCTACCTCGACGGCAATTCGCTCGGCGCGCTGCCGAAGTCGGTGCCCGCGCGCATCGCGCAGGCGGTCGAGCAGGAATGGGGCGTCGGCCTGATCCGCTCGTGGAACGACGCCGGCTGGTACCCGGCGCCGCAGCGCGTGGGCGCGCGCATCGCGCCGCTGGTCGGCGCTGCGCCCGACGAGGTGATCGTCGCCGACTCGACCTCGGTCAACCTGTTCAAGGTGCTGGTCGCGGCGCTGCGCATGCGCCCGGGGCGGCGGCGCATCGTCGGCGAACGCGGCAGCTTCCCGACCGACGCCTATGTCGCGGCCGGCGTGGCCGAGCTGATGGACGCCGAGTTCGTCGCGGTCGAACCCGACGCGGTGGCCGACGCGATCGACGAGCGCACCGCGGTCGTGTCGCTGACGCACGTGAACTACAAGACCGGCCGCGTCTACGACATGGCCGGCATCACGCGGCGCGCGCACGCGGCCGGCGCGCTCGTGGTCTGGGACCTGTGCCACACCGCCGGCGCGATGCCCTGCGATCTGAACGGCTGCGATGCCGACTTCGCGGTCGGCTGCGGCTACAAGTACCTGAACGGCGGGCCCGGCGCGCCGGCCTTCGTGTTCGTGGCGCAGCGCCACCAGGCGGGGCTGCGCCAGCCGATCGCCGGCTGGCACGGCCACGCGCACCCCTTCGACTTCGTGCACGACTACGTGCCCGCCGCCGGCATCGACCGCATGCTGGTCGGCACCGCGCCGCAGCTCGGGCTGCTGGCGCTGGAAGAAGCGTTGAAGGCTTTCGACGGCGTCGACCTGCAGCAGTTGCGCCGCAAGAGCGAGCAGATGACCGAGCTGTTCATCCGCCTGGCCGACCAGGAGTTGGCGCCCTGGGGCTTCGGCCTCGCGTCGCCGCGCGATGCGGCGCAGCGCGGCAGCCAGGTGTCGCTGACCCACCCCGAGGGCTACGCGATCATGCAGGCGCTGATCGCGCGCGGCGTGATCGGCGACTTCCGCGCGCCCGACATCCTGCGCTTCGGCTTCGCGGTGCTGTACGTCGGCTTCGCCGACCTGTGGAATGCGGTGGCGGCGCTGAAGGACGTGATGGCCACCGGCGCCTGGCAGGCGCCCGAATTCAGCCGGCGCAAGGCCGTGACCTGACGAGCGTCAAGGCCCCCGGCAGGGTCCGCGCTCAATCCTCGAGCGTGAAGCCGATCTTCAGCTTGACCTGGTAGTAGGCGATCCTGCCGTCGGCGATGTGGCCACGGGTCTCGACCACCTCGAACCAGGCGAGGTTGCGCAGCGACTTGGCGGCCGTCTCGACGGCGCGCCGGATCGCGTCGTCGGTGCTCGTGGCGGACGAGCCGACGATCTCGACCATCTTGTACACATGACTCGACATGACGGGCTCCTGGGGTCTGCGGGTGGCGCGCCGCCCGCGCGCCGGGGCGGCGGCGGGGCGCGCCGCGCAGCGTACACCCGCGCCGCGCTCAGCAGCGCAGCCGGCTCGTGCGCGGCACGCTCGCGAGCAGGAACTCCATCTGGTCGGCCAGGATCCGGCGGCCGCGCAGGATCATGTCCTCGTGCAGGCTGGGCACGTAGGGCAGGTACAGCAGGCTCATGCGCACTTCGTCGGGCAGGCGGTTGCCCTTGCGGCCGTTGCAGGCGCGGCAGGCGGTCACGCAGTTCATCCAGCTGTCGAGGCCGCCGCGCGACACCGGCGTGATGTGCTCGCGCGTCAGCGCGTCCAGCGCGAACTGCCGGCCGCAATAGGCGCAGACCTGGCGGTCGCGGCCGAACAGCTTCGGGTTGCTCAGCGCCGGCGTCTGGCGCCAGGCGCGTGACGGCACCGCGCCGTGCACCGCGACGATCGGGTGCAGCTCGATCCGCGACTGCAGCCCGGTGCGCCGCTGGATGCCGCCGCGCAGCACGCGGCAGGGCCGGCCCAGCGTCCAGGCGACGGCGTCGCTGGCATACAGCACGGCGGCATCGCGCGGCGCGATCCAGGCCTGCGGGCGACCCGAGGCGTCGAGTTGCAGCACCTCCATGCCTGCAAGCGTAGCCGAATCGGCCCGCCTTGCTCAATCAGCGGCTGTTCACGCCGATGCGGCAGCGCGCGAGTCGGCCGGCCCCGCGGGTTTACCCGCGCCAGGCGGGCACCGGCCGCTTGTTCTAGAAGCCGGCCCCTAGAAAACCGGCAACCGGTCACACCACGCCCGCTCGATCGCACGCAAAATAGAACGACCGTTCGTTCCATTCGGTTACACGACTCTACCGCCGTGGCCATCACCATCAGCCCCCGTCAGCGCCAAGGTGCCGAGACCGGCCGGCCGCTGCACAAGGGCCAGGCCACGCGCGCCGCGATCCTCGATTCGGCGCTGGCCCTGGCGTCGCAGATGGGCCTGGAGGGGCTGTCGATCGGCGCGCTGGCCGAGGTCGCCGGCATGAGCAAGTCGGGCGTGTTCGCCCACTTCGGCTCGCGCGAGGAGCTGCAGATCGCGGTGATCCGCGAATACCACCGCCGCTTCGAGGACGAGGTCTTCTTCCCGGCGCTGCGCGAGCCGCGCGGCGTGCCGCGGCTGCGCGCGCTGTTCGAGCGCTGGGTGCGGCGGGTGTCGGTCGAGGTCGATTCCGGCTGCATCTACATCAGCGGCGCGGTCGAGTTCGACGACCGCCCGGGCCCGGTGCGCGACGCGCTGGTGGCGATGGTGCGCGCCTGGCACGACGCGATGGAGCGCGCGATCCGGCTGGCGATCGACGACGGCCAGTTGCGCGCCGACACCGACGCGCAGCAGCTGCTGTTCGAGATCCACGGCCTGATCCTGGCGCTGCACCACGACGCGCGCCTGCTGCGCCTGCCGGGCGCGCTGGAGCGCGCGCAACGCGGCTTCGAGCGCCTGGTCGGGCACCACCTGAATGACGCCGCCGCGCCGCCGCGGCGCGCGCGCACCTGATCCGGCGCGCCTCGTTTGCCCTTTTTTCGTCACGTCACCTGGAGACTCCCGATGCCCCAGTACAACCCGCCCTTGCGTGACCTGAAGTTCGTGATGCACGAACTGCTCGATGCGGTGCCCGCGCTGCAGCGGCTGCCGCGCTACGCCGAGATCGATGCGGCCACGATCGACTCGGTGCTCGACGAAGGCGGCAAGTTCGCCGCCGAAGTGCTGGCACCGCTGAACGCGGTCGGCGACGCGCAGGGCTGCACGCTCGACCGGGCCACGCACGCGGTGCGCACGCCCGACGGCTTCCGCGACGCCTACGCCGCCTTCGTCGAGGGCGGCTGGCCGTCGATGACCTGCGACCCCGAATACGGCGGCCAGGGCCTGCCGATCCTGCTGAACCAGTGCTTCTTCGAGATGCTGAACTCGGCCAACCAGGCGTGGACGATGTACCCGGGGCTGTCGCACGGCGCCTACGCCTGCTTGCTGACGCACGGCACGCCCGAGCAGAAGGCGCTGTACCTGCCGCACCTGGTCAAGGGCGACTGGACCGGCACGATGTGCCTGACCGAGCCGCAGTGCGGCACCGACCTGGGCCTGCTGCGCTCCAAGGCAGAACCGCAGGCCGACGGCAGCTTCACGATCACCGGGCAGAAGATCTTCATCAGCGCCGGTGAGCACGACCTGGCCGACAACATCGTGCACCTGGTGCTGGCGCGGCTGCCCGACGCACCGGCCGGCAGCAAGGGCATCTCGCTGTTCGTCGTGCCCAAGTTCCTGCCCAAGGCCGGCGGCGGCCTGGGCGCGCGCAACGCGATCACCTGCGGCGCGCTCGAGCACAAGATGGGCATCCACGGCAACGCCACCTGCCAGATGAACCTGGACGGCGCCACCGGCTGGCTGGTGGGCCAGCCGAACAAGGGGCTGGCGGCGATGTTCGTGATGATGAATGCGGCACGCCTGGGCGTGGGCAACCAGTCGCTCGGCCTGTCGGAGACGGCCTACCAGAACGCGGCGGCCTACGCGAAGGAGCGGCTGCAGATGCGCGCGCTGTCGGGTGCGAAGGCGCCCGACAAGGCGGCCGACCCGATCATCGTGCACCCCGACGTGCGCCGCATGCTGCTGACGGCGCGCGCCTACGCCGAAGGCGGCCGCGCGCTGGCGATGTACTGCGCGCTGCTGCTCGATACCGAGCACGCGTCCGGCGACGAGGCCGAGCGCCGGTCAGCCGGCGAGCTGGTGGCGCTGCTGACGCCCATCGTCAAGGCCTTCCTCACCGACAACGGCTGGATCGCCACCAGCCAGTGCCTGCAGGTCTTCGGCGGCCACGGCTACATCAGGGAATCAGGCATGGAGCAGCTGGTGCGCGACGCGCGCATCAACCTGATCTACGAAGGCACCAACACGATCCAGGCGCTGGACCTGCTCGGCCGCAAGGTGCTGGCCGACAACGGCGCGAAGATGCGCAAGTTCGGCAAGCTGATCGCCGAATTCGTCGAGGAAGAAGGCGTGAACGAGGCGATGCAGGAGTTCGTGAACCCGCTCGCCGACCTCGGCGACAAGGTCACCAAGCTCAGCACCGAACTCGGCATGAAGGCCTTCGGCAACCCGGACGAGGTCGGCGCCGCGGCCGGCGACTACCTGCGCGTGTGCGGCCACCTGGTGTTCGCGTACTTCTGGGCGCGCATGGCCAAGATCGCGCTGGCCCGGCTGGACTCGGGCGATCCGTTCTATGCTGCCAAACTCGCGACCGCGCGCTTCTACTTCGCCAAGCTGCTGCCCGAGACTGCAGGGCTGATCCGCAGCGCGCGCAGCGGCGCGCAGCCGCTGATGGCGATGGACGAGGCACTGTTCTGAACCGCCCCGCACGAGGAGACCCGCGATGACCAAGACCCTGATCGCTGCCGCCCTGGCGCTGGCCGCCGGCGTTGCCGCGGCCCAATCGACGCCCGCCGGCCTGTGGAAGACGATCGACGACGCGACCAAGGCCGAGAAGTCCTTGGTGCGCATCACCGATGCCGGCGGCGTCTACACCGGCAAGATCGAGAAGATCCTGACCAACAAGACCGACGCCAAGTGCACGCTGTGCACCGACGAGCGCAAGGACCAGCCGGTGCAGGGCATGACGATCGTGCGCAACGTCAAGGCCGCCGCCGGGGACGACAACCTGTGGGACGGCGGCGAGATCCTCGACCCGAACGACGGCAAGACCTACAAGGTGCGGATGAAGCTGGCCGACGGCGGCAAGAAGCTCGACGTGCGCGGCTACATCGGCGCGCCGCTGCTCGGCCGCACCCAGACCTGGATCCGCGTGGAATGACGACCGAAGGAGCGAAATCCGTGAACCGATTCAATGTCCGCAAGGCTGCCGTGCTCGGCGCCGGCGTGATGGGCGCGCAGATCGCCGCCCACCTGGTGAACTGCCGGGTGCCGGTGGTGCTGTTCGACCTGCCGGCCAAGGAAG
>JAFEFZ010000271.1 GCA_018240325.1 Pseudomonadota bacterium | reverse complement strand
CTGCACGCTGGAGGCCTGCGCCGGCCGCAAGGCCGGCCCGACTGTCATGCTGGAGCCCCCTCTCGGAGGGGGCTCGGGGGAGCCGTGTGTACGGGCCTTGGCCCGAAGCGGCCTGCGGCCGCTTCGGGCCGACACGGGTCGATGGCCGCCGGCGTTTGATGCGTCGCGGATCGCGCAATGCGCGGTGGAGCAACTGAGATGAACCGGATCACTGAAGCGCCTTTCGCCGCGACTGCAGGCACCGCAAACACCGCGGGCGCTGTGGGCCATGCCTACGTGCACGAATCGGCGCACCTGCACGTCACCGGCACCGCCACCTACATCGACGACCTGCCCGAACTCGCCGGCACGCTGCACGCGGCGCTCGGCCTGTCGCCGGTGGCGCACGGCCGGCTGCGCGCCGTCGCGGTCGAGCGGCTGCGCGCGCTGCCCGGCGTGGTCGCGGTCGTCACCGCGGCCGACATCCCCGGCACCAACGACTGCGGCCCGATCGTGCACGACGACCCGATCCTCGCCGACGGCGTCGTCCACTACCTCGGCCAGCCGATGTTCGCGGTGCTCGCCGAAAGCCGCGACGCCGCGCGGCGCGCGGCCGCACGCGCCAAGGCGTTCTGCGACATCGAGCCGCTCGAGCCGGTGCTCGGCGCTCGCGAGGCGCACGCGAAGGCGTCGTACGTGGTGCCGCCGATGCACCTGCTGCGCGAATCGGCGCCGGGTGCGCTGCGGCGTGCGCTCGACACCGCGCCGCACAGGCTCGAAGGCAGCTTCGAGCAGGGCGGGCAGGAGCAGTTCTATCTGGAGGGCCAGATCAGCTTCGCGGTGCCGCTCGAGGACGGCGGCATGCGCGTGCACTGCTCGACCCAGCACCCGAGCGAGATGCAGCACGTGGTCGCGCACGCGCTCGGGGTCGCGTCGCATGCGGTGCTGGTCGAGTGCCGGCGCATGGGCGGCGGCTTCGGCGGCAAGGAGTCGCAGTCGGCCGTCTTCGCCTGCATCGCCGCGGTCGCGGCGCGCAAGCTCGGCCGCCCGGTCAAGCTGCGCCCCGACCGCGACGACGACTTCCTGATCACCGGCCGGCGCCACGGCTTCGAGTTCGACTACGAAGTCGGCTTCGACGACGCCGGCCGCATCCTCGGCGCCGAAGTCACGATGATCGCCAACGCCGGTTTCAGCGCCGACCTGAGCCCGCCCGTGATGACGCGCGCGATCTGCCACTTCGACAACGCCTACTGGCTGCCCGAGGTGGCGATCCACGGCTATTGCGCGAAGACCAACACGCAGAGCAACACCGCGTTCCGCGGCTTCGGCGGGCCCCAGGGCGCGCTCGTGATGGAGCAGATCCTCGATTCGATCGCGCGCGCGCTGAAGGCCGACCCGCTCGAAGTGCGGCGCGCCAACTTCTACGGCAAGACGGCGAACAACGTGACGCCGTACCGGCAGACGGTCACCGACAACGTGATCCGCGAGCTGACCGCCGAGCTGGCCGCGTCCTCCGACTACGGCGCGCGCCGCGACGCGGCCGCGGCCTACAACGCGGCCAGCCCGGTGCTCAAGAAGGGCATCGCGCTGACGCCGGTGAAGTTCGGCATCTCGTTCAACGTCAACCACTACAACCAGGCCGGCGCGCTGGTGCACGTGTACCTGGACGGCTCGGTGCTCGTGAACCACGGCGGCACCGAGATGGGCCAGGGGCTGAACACCAAGGTCGCGCAGGTGGTGGCGCACGAGCTCGGCGTGCCGCTGGCGCGCGTGCGCTGCAGCGCCACCGACACCAGCAAGGTCGCCAACACCTCGGCCACCGCCGCCAGCACCGGCAGTGACCTGAACGGCAAGGCAGCCCAGGACGCGGCGCGGCAGATCCGCGAACGCCTGGCGGCGCTGGTCGCGCAGAAGCACGGCGTCGATGCGAAGGATGTGCGCTTCGAAGCCGGCCGCGTGCGCGCCGCCGGCGTCGACCTCGCCTTCGACGAACTGGTGGGCCAGGCCTACGTGGCGCGCGTGCAGTTGTGGAGCGACGGTTTCTATGCGACCCCCGGGCTGCACTGGGACCGCGCGACGCTGACCGGGCGGCCGTTCTACTACTTCGCCTACGGCGCCGCGGTCAGCGAGGTGCTGATCGACACGCTCACGGGCGAGTGGAAGCTGCTGCGCGCCGACCTGCTGCACGACGTCGGCCGATCGCTGAACCCGGCCATCGACATCGGCCAGATCGAGGGCGCTTTCGTGCAGGGCATGGGCTGGCTGACCACCGAAGAGCTGGTGTGGCACCCGAAGACCGGCGCGCTGCTGACGCATGCGCCCAGCACCTACAAGATCCCGACCGCCAACGACGTGCCGGCGGCGTTCCACACGCGGCTGTTCGACAACGGCAACGTCGAAGACAGCATCCACCGCAGCAAGGCGGTGGGCGAGCCGCCGCTGCTGCTGCCCTTCAGCGTGTTCTTCGCGATCCGCGACGCGGTGTCGGCCGCGGGCGGGCACGCGAAGCAGCCGGACCTGCGCGCACCGGCCACGCCCGAGGCGATCCTGCGTGCGGTGAACTCGGTGCGTTGAAGCCGATTCTCAGCCCGCCGTCACCAGCGGATTGACGGCACGCAGCGGCGCAAAGCGGCCGAAATCGCGGTCGGCGGCCCACAGCTCGCGCACGCCATGCTGCAGGCACAGCGCCGCGATGCGCGCGTCGTGCACCCGCGGCCCGGCAACCCGAGCGGCCAGCAGGATCGGCTTCAATGCCGGCCAGTGCGCGCCGCTTTCCCCCAGCAGCAGATGCGGCGACTCCAGCCATGCATCGACTTGATCGATGGCCTGCGCCAGCGGCGTGGGGGTGCGGCAGACGCGCGGGTGGGTGACGTTGCCGAGGAACTCGTGCACGCAAGGCCAGGGCAGCGCCCACGTGGCTCGCCCTTCGGCCAGCCCGGCCACGCGCTGCTGCGCGATGTCGTGGAACGGGCTGTCGCGACGGTGCGCGTAGACCAGCACGTTGGCGTCGACCGCGATCATCCGCCGCGGCCTTCGCAGGCCAGCTCGCGCAGCCGGTCCCACGAGGCGTCTGCCGGCTCGGGCCGCAGGCCATCGCCCGCGAACGAGGCATCGCGCAGGCGGAACGGCGGGCCGCGGCGCTTGCCCTGCGCGACGACCTGGCGCAGTCCCTGCTCGACCAGTGCGCGCACCGTCGTGCCCTCGCGCCGGGCGAGCCGGCGGGCTTCGTCGAGCAAGGTGTCGGCAAGGTCGATGGTGGTCTTCATATGGGTACCCATCTCACGCAGGTGCGCGCGGAGCATAGCGACCGCGCCTGGGCCCGCGTTGCCCGCGCGGCATCCCTCCACCCCTGCGCGTCGGGCACGGGCGCGCGCGGTGAGCGGCCGCCGGGGGGTCGCGCCGTACGCGGCCGCTCGGGCAGCCGGCGTCGGGCGCGCCGGCCGTGCCGCCGGCGATCGCGCGGGCGATGAATTCGGTCGTGAAGGCGCCGCGCGCAGGCCGGGCGGCGGCACCCGGGCCGCAAGCGGCTACGGCACGCGCAGCACGCGCATGCCCAGCACCTTGCCGCCGTCGCGGTCGAGCACGCGCACGGTGGCCTGGCGCGGCCTGAAGCCTTCCGGTAGCGGCAGGCTGCCGCGCAGCACCTGTTGCCGGCCGAGCGTCAGCGCGATCGGCTCCAGCGTGACCGTCGGCGCTTCGCCGCGGCCCGCGTCGCCGGCCACCACCAGGCGCAGCACGCCGGGCACCGGCCGGCTGGCGCCGCCGGCGCGCGACAGCACCAGCTCGTAGCCGAGCTTGCCGCCTTCGGCGCTGAACTGCGCTGCCCGGATCTCGACTTCGCCGCCACGCGGGTCGGCGGGCAGCGCGTCGATCACTGCGGCCAGGTCGTCGCGCAGCCGGGTGTGCTCCGCGCGCGTGGCGCCGAGTTGTGCGCCGAGCTCGCGGCGCTCGGCGAGCGCCGCCTCCAGCTGCTGTCGCAGCGTGGCGACTTCGTCTGCCAACTGTCGCCGCTGGCCGTCGGCCTGCTCGAAGGTGCTGCGCAGTTGTGCCGATTCCGCCGCCGACAGCCGCGGCGGCAGCAGGCGCTGCTGCACCGCGACGACCGCTGCCGCCCCCGCCACGACGCCGCCGCCCAGCAGCAGCAGCCAGCGCGGCAGCCGGCGCGTGCGCCGCCGCCGGTAGGGATCGAAATAGACCTTGCGCGAACGTCCGAACATCAGCCTTCTGCGTCACATCTGGAAACCGGGCGCGAAGTTACAGGGGCGCGGCGCCGCACCTGCAACCTGATGTGTCGGCGCCCTGGGCGCCGATCGGGTGCGCAGGCCGGGTGCGCGGCCGGGAGCGCGCCGGTGGGGGCGGATCGCGCCCGGTCGCCGCAGGCCATCCCTGGGGCATGCCGGCGCCGGTGCGGCTTACGCCTGGTTGCAACCCCGGCCTCGACCGGCCCGGATCCGGGCGGCGATCAGGGCGCCGATCAGGGCGTCGGCATCGCGATGCGCAGTTGTACGACCATCGCCGTCGTGATGCCGGCGGACGCGAGCTGCGCCGCCGGCACCCCGCGCGACCGCAGGTGCGCGCGCACCTGTTCCGCCCGCTGGCGCGCCAATGCCGGGCTGCTGTCGTCGCCGGGCGTGGCCAGCTGCTGCAGCCGTGCTGCCGGCAGGCGGCGCAGGCTTTGCGCGAGCTTGTCGAGCACCGCGGCCAGCGGCGGCTTGAGCTGGTTGCGGCCGGGGTCGAAGCTGAATTCGCGCGGCACCTCGATGCGCAGCGAATCGTCGCCCGGCTGGTCGATCTGCACCGGCGTGTCCTGGAACCAGGCCTGCAGCCACTGGCGCTCGGCCGGCAGCGACGACGCGCGTGCCGCGGCCGGTGCCGCCGGTGATCCGGGCCGTGGCGCACTGGCGCAGCCCGCCAGCACCAGCAGCACCAGCAGCGCGGCCAGGCATGGGGCCCAGGCGGTGCACCGGTGCGACCGGGCGGACACGGCGAGATCGGCGTACACCGGCAGATCGTATCGGCGGCCGCTGCCGCGGCGGCCGAGCCCGGGGCGTCAAGCGGTAACACGATGTGCGCGCCGGCCGCTGCCGCGGGCGCGTGCGCGTCGGCGGCCGAAGGGCGCCGGGTTGCAGCCGTCGTTCGTCAGGTCGCAGTCCTGCCCCATCCAGCCGTAGAAGGCGCGGGGATCGCCGTCGATGGCCAGGATCACGCGCCGCACCGTCGGGAACTGGCGCAGCGTGCGCTCGACCTGCGTGCCGAACTCGGCCGCGCCGCAGCTCGACGTGGCGCCGGGCAGCAACGCCCGCGGGTCGTGCAGGTCCACATAGGCGGTGCCGTGCTCGATGAACACGCGCTTCAGCAGCCCGGCGCTGGCGGTCGAGAAGGGCGAGCGGTAGCCGGCCGCACGCTCGGCCTCGGTCGGGCCGGCGAAGAGCTGGCGCAGCGCGGCAGCAGCGACAGCTTCGGACTTCGGCACTGCGCGCATGCGCTCGAAGACGATCGCGCAGTCGTCGGGCGCGGCTGCCAGGCGCTCGTTGTTGAAATACACGCGCAGCACCGTCGCCTGCGGCTGCGCCGGGGCCGGCGCCGCGGCGATCAGCGCCGCGGCCGCGGCGGCGATCGCCGAGCCGCGCAGCCGCTGCGCCGGCGGCCGGGTGCCGGCCACTACCGGCGGCGGCCGCGTGCCGCGGTCTTGCGCGCTGCCGCCGCGGCCTTGCCGGCCGCCGCCGCGGTGTGCGCTGCCGCCTTGGGTGCCGCCGCCTTGCCGGCAGCCGGCAGCGCGCGCGGCGCGGGGGCGTCGCCCGAATCGGCAATGTACAGCAGGTTGCGCTCTGAAGACCAGCTCAGCGTCGCGTCCTCGTCGACCGGCGTCTCGAACAGCAGCGTGTCGCCGCGCATCACGCGCAGCATGCGCTGGGTCGGCACCGCCGGTTCGGCGGCGAGCAGTTGCGCCGCCTTCTGCAGCACGAGTTCGGCATGGTCGGCCTCGGTGCCGCCGCCGGCCAGCGCGGCGCCGCGGTCGTTGGGGCTGCTGGTCTTGTACTTGTGGCCGACGCTGAAGGCCACCAGCCCGCCGTCGGGGAAGAAGCGGCGGATGCTCTCGGCCAGGATGCGCGCCAGCGCCGCCTGGCCGGCTTCGCTGCGGATCGCGTCGGCCTGCTGCGGGTTGCTCGCGAACAGCGGCTCCAGCAGCACCGCCGGCATCCGGGTGTGCTTGACGTTGCCGTCGCCGCGGCCGGCCCAGCCGCCGACCAGGATGCCGCCGTCGCCGCCGACCTGGGTGCCGAACTGATCGGCCACCGCGCGCGCATACCAGCGGCCCCAGTTGCGGCTGGTGCTCGACGCGTTCGAGCCCACCACCACCACCGCGTAGCCGGCGCTGGGCGACGCGCCGCTGTTGAAGTGGTGCTCGACGTAGGCCACCGCCCGGTCGGCGTTGGCCGCCTGCTGGCGCTGCAGGTAGTCGCCCTTGTAGAACTTGACCGTGTAGGCCATGGAGCCCTCCGCAACCCCGGTGCAGGGTGCGCGTGATTCTTCCCACCGGGGTTGCGGTCGGCAAGCGGCGGCAGCGGGACGCCGGCGCGCGGCGCGCGGCGCGCGGCGCAGCCGGCCGGATCCGGCGGATACTCGCCCCGGCATGAACACCCGGCGGCGGATGGCGATCGGCGTGGCGGCGGCATTGGCGGCATTGGCGGCGCTGGTGGCGCTGCCGCTGCATGCGCAGGTCGAGCCGGTGATGCTGAGGATCGGCCACGCCGCGCCGACCAGCGGCTGGCTGGCGCGCGTGGGCATCGAGAACGAGAACGCGGCGCGGCTGGCGGTGCAGGAGCTGAACCGGCGCGGCCTGCAGCTGTACGGCCAGCCGGTGGCCTTCGAGCTGATCTCCGTCGACGACGCCGGTGAGCCGACGCGCGCCCGCGCCGCTGCCCAGGCGCTGGTCGCGGCCGGCGTGGTGGCCGTGGTCGGGCATCTGCTGTCGGCATCGTCGATGGCTGCGGCGCCGGTGTACGCGGCGGCCGGGATCCCGCAGGTGTCGCCCAGCGCCAGCATCAGCGCCTTCACGCACAGCGGCTGGCCCACCGCCTTTCGCATGCTGGCCGACGATGCGCGCATGGCGGCGGTGCTCGCGCACCACGCGGTGGGCATGTTGCAACTGCGCCGCGTGGCAGTCGTCGACGACCGCAGCGACTGGGGCCGCAGCATCGCCGACGCCTTCGCCCAGGCGCTGCAAGGCGCCGGTGCGCAGGTGGTCGGCCGCCGTCAGCTGCAGGCGTCGTCGGCCGCCGCGCGGCTCGCGCTGGTGCGCGAGCTGCAGGCGCTGGCGCCGGACGCGCTGTTCTTCGGCGGTTTCGATCGCGAGGCCGGGCCGCTGCTGCGGCAGATGCGGCGGCAGGGGCTGGACGCGCGCTTCATCGTCGGCGACGGCGCCTGCACGCCCGACCTGGTGTCGTACTGGGCGGTGGGCGAGGCGGCCGACGACCAGGTGCTGTGCCCGCTGCCGGCGGGCGTGCAGGGCCTGGACACCCCGGCGATGGCCGGGTTCGTCGTCGCCTATCAGGCCCAGTTCGGCAACCTCGTGCCCGAGTTCTACGGCGCCTATGCGTATGACGCGGTCATGGTGCTGGCCGATGCGCTGCTGCGCGCCGGCTCGGCCGCGCCCGAGGAGTTGCTGCGCGCGCTGGCACAGACCCGGGGCTATCCGGGTGTCACCGGCACCATCGGCTTCGACGAGCGCGGCGACCGGGTCGCCCCCGCCGTCAGCCTGTTCACCTACCGCGACGAGCAGCGCGTGCTGCTGCGCACGCTGCGCTGACGTCCGGCGCCTACAGCAGATCCTCCGGCACCCAGGGCTGCAGCAGGCGCAGCTTCAGCCGCAGCCACGCGTCGTCGTGCGGTTCGTCGGCGTGCACGGTCTCGTGGCCCTGCCAGTCGGTGGCGACCCACTCGATGCGCGTGCCGTCATCGGCCAGCCGCAGCGTGAAGGCACCGCCGGCCGCGGCATGGCGGTACACGCCGGCGAGCTGCTGCGCGAGCTTCGGGCTGTCGATCACGACGCCCATCTCGGTGTTGCTGAAGGCCGAGCGCGGGTCCAGGTTCAGCGAGCCGACGAACAGCCGGCGCCGGTCGATCGCCATCGCCTTGGTGTGCAGCCGGCCGATGGTGTTGTCGCCGAAGTAGGCGATGCGGCCCGAATCGCGCGCCAACGTCGGGCTCAGCTCTTGGATGCGCACGCCGGCCCGCAGCAGCGCCAGCCGGTAGCGCCCGTAGCCGGCGTAGGCCAGCGGCTCGTCGGTGGCGCCGAAAGAATTGGTCAGCAGCGTCACCGTCACGCCGCGCTCCTGCACCAGCCGGCGCATCGCCTGCACGCCGTCGGCGCCCGGGATGAAGTACGGCGACAGGATCAGCGCCGTGTGCTGCGCGCCGGCCAGCAGCGCCAGCGTGCGCGCGGCCACGGTCGGCCCGGCTGCGGCGCCGCCGCGCACCTTCTCGGGGGCGTCGGCCCAGACCTGTGCGCTGCCGCCGTCCAGCACGATGCGGCCCGCCGCGAACTGGCGCAGGATGCCCGGCCGGCCGAACCAGTCGTGGCTGCGGTCGCCCAGGCGCACCGTGCCGGAGCGCACCGCGGTGTCGAAGGCCGCGGCGCGGCTGGCCGCGTCGTCGGGCGGCGGCACCGGGGCAGGCAGCGCCTCGCTCGGCCCGACACCTGCCACGGCCGCTGGCGCCGCCGGCAGCGCATCGACCGGGTAGGCGAGCGCGCTGTTCCAGAAACGGTCGAAGACGGCGGCGAGCTCGGCCACCACCGCTCCCGCGGCCAGCACGTCCAGGTCCAGGAAGTTGGCCTGCGGGTCGTTCATGAAGTAGCAGTCGGCCACGTTGCGCCCGCCGAAGACGGCGAAGCTGCCGTCGGCGACGAACAGCTTGTTGTGCATGCGCCGGTTGACGCGGCCGAAGTCGTGCAGCGACGCGGCCAGCCGCTGCAGCGGCGTACCGGCGCGCGCCGGCAGCGGGTTGAACAGGCGCACCTGCGCGTTCGGGTGCGCCGCCAGGCCGGCCAGCATCGCCTCCTGGCCGCCGGCGTGCAGATCGTCGATCAGCAGGCGCACGCGCACGCCGCGCGCGGCCGCGTCGTGCAACTCGCGCAGCAGCCCCAGGCCGGTGGCGTCGGCGGCGAACTGGTAGACCTGCAGGTCGATCGAGCCCGTGGCGCGCCGCACCAGCGCGATGCGCGCGTTGAACGCCGCCTCGCCGGTGAACAGCAGCTGGAAACCGGATTCGCCCGGCGGCAGCTCGGCCAGCGCCGCGCCGGCCAGGCGCGCGAGCGGCGCATCGGCAGCCGGTGCCAGCGCTGCCTCGTGCGGTTGCTGCGGCGCCGGCGGCAGGCTGCTGCAGCCGGCGGCGGCCAGCACGACCGCCGCCAGACTCAATCGGCAGGTCAGCCAGCGCAAAGGCATCGGTCCGCAGCGCGGGGTCTGCGGGCCGGCGTCAGGGATGCCGGCGCGCCATGCGCGTCAGTGGCGCTGCTGGATGCCGGCGATCTTCCAGTCGGGCGCGTCGCCCCAGCGCATCAGGTGCCAGACCTCGTCGAAGTCGTTGGCCGGGCCGCCGGCTTCCTCGCGGATCTTGCCGTGGAAGCGCACGCTGACCACCTGGCGATCGCCCTGCTGCTCGAGGTCGAGCACGTCGGCGTCGACCTGCACCACGTCGGTCGTCTGCGGCTGGTTGCCGCGATCCTGGATGTCCAGCCGCGCCACCGCGAACATCTCGGGCGTGGTGAAGGCGCGCAGGTCGTTCAGGTCGCCGGCATCGTTGGCCGCCTGCATGCGGATGAAGATCGTCCGGGCCGCACGGCCGAAGCCCTCGGCGTCGAAGCCGGGCGGCAGCGACGCGCCGGCCGGCGCCGCAAAAGGCCGCAGCACCGTGCTGCCGTCGGCCGACACGGCGCCGCCGGCGACGGCCGCCGGGGCTGCCGGCACGCGTTGCAGCACCGGCTCGGTGCGCTGTGCAGGCTGAGCCTGGTTCGGCTGCGACCAACCGCCAGCGCCGGCCGCGGCCTGCTGCGGTGCGCTGCGGCGGGCCATCAGCCAGCGGATGCCGACGAAGGCGACCATCGCCAGCAGCGCCAGCATCAGGAAGTTGGCGAACTCGGCGCCCAGGCCCAGGTGGCTCATCAGCGCCGCCAGCCCCAGGCCGGCGGCCAGGCCGGCGATCGGGCCCATCCAGCTGCGCTTGGGCGTGGCCGCGGCGGCAGCGGCGCCGGCAGGGTTCGGCGCGGTGGTGGGCGCCGCCTGCTGCGGTGCGGCGGGGGGTGCAGGGCGCGCCGGCGGGTTGGACGGCAGGCTGCGCTGCATGCCGCTGGAGCCGCCGCCGCCGAAGCGCTTGGCTTCGGCCAGGGTCGGCGCGAGGCTGAGGGAGGTCGCGATCGTGATCGCGAGGGCGGACAGCCAGTACTTCATCGGGGACCTCGGTGGGTGGACACACACGGGACGCGGCCGCAGGTGCGGCCCCGGCCGGCAGATTCAAGCCCGCGGCGCTGCGATTGTGCCTGTTGTACCGGCAACGGGCCGGCGCAGCGGACAGGCAAGGGTTGCAGGCCGAGACGGCTGCCGTCCGGGCAACGCGGCGGCCTGCGCACAGCAGTAGTCCGATCTCAGCCGGCCGGCGCGGGCGACAGCAGGCCGAAGCCCTGCGCCAGCAGCGTGTACGAGCGGCGCCGCACCGCCGGGTCGTGCGCCCAGGTGTTGACCACCAGTTCGTCGAGCTGCAGTGCATCGGCCAGCGCGCGCAGCTTCGGCAGCACCGTGGCGGGGCTGCCGACGAAGGCGCGCGCGCGTGCGGCCTGCAGCTCGGCCCGTTCGGCGGCGTCGAAACCCTGGTGCGCGATCGCCTCGGGCGCGCGCAACGGCCCGAGCCGGCCGCGCGCGCGGTCGAGGCGCCAGCGCTCGCGGCTGAGCGCATGGTGCTGCGCGTCGGCGTCGCTGTCGGCCAGCAGCGCCCACACGCAGATCGTGGCCTGCGGCTGCGGGTGGCGCGCGCTCGGCCGGTACAGCGTGCGGTACAGGTGCAGCGCCTGCTCGACGCCCTGGCCGTCGGCGAAGAAGTAGGCGAAGGCATAGGGCAGGCCGAGGTGCGCGGCCAGCTGCGCGCCGTAGTCGGAGCTGCCCAGCACCCAGATCACCGGTGCGCGGGCCCCGCGCGGGTGCGCGACCACGCCGTGCAGCGGCTCGCCTGCGAGCCAGGCCTGCAATTCGACGATCTGCTGCGGGAAGGCTTCGGCGGCAGCGTAGGCGTTGGGGTTGAGCAGCCGCGCGGCGCGCATGTCGGCGCCGGGTGCGCGGCCCACGCCCAGGTCGATGCGGCCCGGCGCCAGCGCCTCGAGCACGCGGAACTGCTCGGCCACCTTGAGCGCGCTGTAGTGCGGCAGCATCACGCCGGCGCTGCCGATGCGGATCGTCGAGCAGCGCGCGGCGACTGCCGCCATCAGGATCTCGGGCGCGCTGCCGACGATCGTCGGCAGGCCGTGGTGCTCGCTGAGCCAGAAGCGGTGATAGCCGAGCGATTCGCAGTGGACGGCCAGGTCGAGCGTGTCGCGGATCGCCTCGTCCTCGCCGCGGCCTTCGCAGGCGATCGACTGGTCGAGCACCGACAGCTTCATCGCGGCGAATCCCGTGCAGCGCGGCTGCCGCTTCAGCGCAGCGGCAGCCCGAGCAGCGCTTCCAGCTCGGTGATCGCCTGCGCCGCCGATTCGACCTTGATCGTGCGCATGCCCAGCTCGCGCGCCGGTTTGCAGTTGATGCCCAGGTCGTCCAGGTACACGCAGGCCTGCGGCGCGACGCCGAGCAGTGCGCAGGCGTGGCGGTAGATGGCCGGGTCGGGCTTGCGCAGGCCCAGCTTGCTGGATTCGACCACCTGCTCGAACAGCGCGAACACGGCGGCCAGCTCGGCTGCGCGCTGCGCGCTGGCGGCCATGCCCGGGCCGTGGCTGCCGGGCACGTTGTTGGTGATGCAGGCGACGCGGTAGTGCGCGCGCACGCGCTTCAAGGCCTCGACCATCTCGGGCCGCAGCGCGCCGCCGAGCAGCTCGATCACGCGCCGGCCCGACAGCTCGCCGCCGAGCGCGCGCGCCTCGGCCTCGAAGTCGCGCGCGAACTCCTCGACCGTGATCTCGCCGCGCTCCATCCGCGCCCAGGCGTTGGCGTGCGGGTCGATCGTGTTGACGCGGCGGATGAAGTCGCGCGGCAGGCCGAGCTCGGCCTCGTAGCGGTTGAAGGCCTCGAAGGGGCTGCCGGTCAGCACGCCGCCGAAGTCCCACAGCACAGCTTCGATTTCCATGGGTTCAATATGAGGGCAGGCGCGAAGGTGCCGCCCGCGGCCGATTGTGCCCGCCGCGGCCGCTGCCCGGCCGACGCGCGCGCCGCCCGGGCTATGCTCGGCGCTGTGCTGTCGCCGGAGTGCGCGATGCTGGTCTTCCGCCCGCTGTTCGACCCCACCTCCTGCACCTGGACCTACCTGCTCGGCGACCGCGGCGAGGCGGTGCTGATCGACCCGGTGTTCGAGCAGCTGCGGCGCGACGAGACGCTGCTGCGCGAGCTCGGGCTGAAGCTCGCGTGGACGCTCGAGACCCATGTGCACGCCGACCACGTGACGGCCGCGTGGCTGCTGCGCCAGCGCCTGGGCAGCCGGATCGCGCTGTCGGTGGACAGCGGCGCCAGCGGCGCCGACCGGCTGCTGCGCGACGGCGACCGCATCGCCTTCGGCAGCCGCCACCTGCAGGTGCGCGCGACGCCGGGCCACACCAGCGGCTGCCTGAGCTACCTGCTCGACGACGAATCGCGCGTGTTCACCGGCGACTGCCTGCTGATCCGCGGCTGCGGCCGCACCGACTTCCAGCAGGGCGACGCGGCGGCGCTGTACCGCTCGGTGCACATGCAGCTGTTCACGCTGCCCGGCGGCTGCCGCGTGTACCCGGGCCACGACTACAACGGCATGGGCGTGAGCAGCATCGACGAGGAGCGGCGCTTCAACCCGCGGCTGGGCGGCGACGTGGGCGAGCGCGACTTCGCCGGGTTCATGCAGCACCTGGGCCTGCCGCACCCGAAGAGAATCGACCAGGCGGTGCCGGCCAACCTGCGTTGTGGCCGCCCGGAAGGCGAACTGCAGCCGCCGGCCGACCCGCAGTGGGCCGACCTGAGCTTCACCCTCGCCGGCTCGTGGGACATCACGCCGCACGCGCTGGCCGAAGTGCAGCCGCAGGTGCAGATCATCGACGTGCGCGAGCCCGAGGAGTTCGGCCAGGGCCTGGGCCACATCGAAGGCGCGCGGCTGCTGCCGCTGGGCCAGCTCGAGGCACGCGCGGCCGAGCTGGCGCGCGACCGGCCGATCGTCACCGTGTGCCGCAGCGGCGCGCGCTCGGCGCGTGCGGCGGCGATCCTGGCCAAGGCCGGCTTCGAGCAGGTGGCCAACCTGCGCGGCGGCATGCTGCGCTGGCGCGCCGAGGGCGGCGCGGTGGTGGGCGCGGGCGAGTAGCGCAGCGCATGGCGCGCGGCATCCACTGCCGATAATCCTGCCGATGAGTACCACCACCACCGCCGCCGGCCTGCGCGTGCCGCAGATCCGCTTGTTCCAGGACTGGCTGCGCGAGCGCCGCGGGCTGCAGTTCGCCGACTACCACGCGCTGTGGCGCTGGTCGACGACCGAGCTCGACGCCTTCTGGCAGTGCGTGTGGGACTACTTCGAGCTGCAATCGCCGGCGCCGCACACGGCAGTGCTGGCGGACAACGTGATGCCCGGCGCAGTGTGGTTCCCGGGCGCGCAGACCAACTACGCGCACCAGGTGCTGCGCCACGTGCAGGCGGCGCATGCGGCCGGGTGCCCGGCGATCATCAGCGACAACGAGCGCGGCCAGGCACGCGAGCTGAGCTGGCCGGAGCTGAAGCGCCAGACGGCCGCGCTCGCGCTGCACCTGCGCGCGCAGGGCGTGCAGCCGGGCGACCGGGTGGCGGCCTACCTGCCGAACATCCCCGAGACGATGGTCGCGTTCCTGGCGGTCGCGAGCATCGGCGCGGTCTGGAGCGTGTGCGCGCCCGACATGGGCAGCAACGCCGTGCTCGACCGCTTCCGCCAGATCGAGCCCAAGGTGCTGATCGCCTGCGACGGCGTGACCTGGGCCGGCCGCGACATAGACCGCGCTGACGTGGTGCGCGCGCTGCGCGCCGCGCTGCCGAGCGTCGCTCACCTGATCGTGTGCCGCAACCTGGATGCGCCGACGCCGATCGCCGCCGACGCCGATTTCGCGGCGATCACCGCACGCGACGATGCGCAGACCGCGGCCTTCGAGCCGCTGTGGCTGCCCTTCGACCACCCGCTGTGGGTCGTGTACTCGAGCGGCACGACCGGGCTGCCCAAGCCGATCGTGCACGGCCACGGCGGCATGATCCTGGTGATGCTGATGCTCGGCACGCTGCAAAACGACATCGGCTGCAGCTACGCGCCGCGCACGCTCGGCGAGCGCTACCACTGGTACAGCTCGACCGGCTGGGTCATGTGGAACGCGCAACTGGCCGGCCTGCTGGGCGGCACCACCTGCGTGATCTTCGACGGCAGCCCCGGCGGCGCGAAGGACGCGCCCGACTGGAGCGTGCTGTGGCGCTTTGCCGCGCGCCACCGCGTCAGCTTCTTCGGCGCCGGCGCGGCCTTCTACGCCAACTGCATGAAGGCCGGGGTCGATCTCGCGGCCTGCGGCGACCTCTCGCGCGTGCACGCGCTCGGCTCCACCGGCTCGCCGCTCGCGCCCGAGGTGCAGCAATGGGGCAGCGAGCAGTTCCGGCGCATCGCGAAGACGCCCGAGCAGCGCGACATCTGGTGGTGCAACATCTCCGGCGGCACCGATTTCTGCGGCGCCTTCATCGGCGGCAACCGCGAGCTGCCGCAGCGCCCCGGCGTGATGCAGTGCCGGATGCTCGGCGCCGCGGTCGAGGCCTGGAACGAAGCCGGCGACCCGGTCGTCGGCCAGGTCGGCGAGCTGGTGTGCACGCAGCCGATCCCGTCGATGCCGCTGTACCTGGTCAACGACCCCGGCGGCGCGCGCTACCGCGCGAGCTACTTCGAGATGTACCCGAGCGGCCACGGCCGCAAGCCCGGCGGCGGCGACCTGGGCGCGCACGCCGGCAGCGTCTGGCGCCACGGCGACTGGCTGCGCATCGGCGACGAGCAGGGCCGGGGCGACTGGTGCGTGATCTACGGCCGCAGCGACGCGACGATCAACCGCCACGGCCTGCGCATGGGCACGAGCGAGATCTACAGCGCGGTCGAGGGCCTGCCCGAAGTGCTCGATTCGATGGTGGTGGACCTCGAATACCTGGGCCGCGACAGCTGGATGCCGCTGTTCGTCGTGCTGCGCCCGGGCGTCGCGCTCGACGACGCGCTGCGCCGCCGGCTCGCGGACGCGATCCGGCAATCGTTGAGCCCGCGCTTCGTTCCCGACGAGGTGTTCCAGGTCGCCGAAATCCCGCGCACGCTGTCGGGCAAGAAGCAGGAGCTGCCGATCAAGAAGCTGCTGCTCGGCCACCCGATCGAGAAGGTGGTCAACCGCGAGGCGATGGCGAATCCGGGTTCGCTCGACTGGTTCGTCGAGTTCGCACGGCAGCGGCAGGCCGGCGGCTGAACGGCGCGCGCTTCAGCCGGAGCAGGCAGCGCCGGAAGCCCTCGAGGTCCGGATCGGCAGAGGGTTCGGCAGGATCGCTGCGCGAAGCCTTGCCTGCCGGGCATGCGGCGACGACGCAGCCGGCGGCGTGTTCGAGCGCACCGGCAGGTGCTGCCGGCCTGGCGTCAACCACCGGCGCGCCGCCCGGCTGCTCCAGCGCGATGCCGCCGCTCTCGGCCGCGTGCCCGTGCTGCACCGCCAGGCGCAGCAGATGCGCGCGCACGCGATCGGTCAGCGAGCGGTGGCCGCTGGCGTTGATCAACTCGTACAGGCGCGCGAGCCGGTGCCCGAACACCTTCGCGATCGCGATCGCTGCGGCCGGAACCTCGAGCAGCACGCGCAGGAAGTCTTCGCGCGCGACGTGCAGCGTCACGGCACGGCCGTCGGCGACGATGTCGATCGCGAACGGTATGCCGCTGAGCACGTTCGGCGCGCCGAACAACTCGTGCTCGCGAAGCCGGCCGAGCAGGTTCTCTTCGCCGTCGAGGGTGATGGTCGATGCACGCAATCGGCCTTCCAGCACGACCATCGCATCGTCGATGCGGTCGCCGCGCCGGACGACGAACTGCCCGCGCCGCCAGACCTTGCGGCGCCCCGCCGCCAGGAAGCGCTCGACGGCCTCGGACGGCAGATGCGCAAGCACCGGGCCGTCCGCCATCGTCGGACACTGGCTGTCGGGTGCGCTGTCGTCCGCGACGCTCATCGTCGGCCATTATCGGGCCCGGCCGGCGTCGAAGCTGCCGGCTGCGGTGCTCTCGGGGTCGCGCGGGCGGCTGCAGTGCGGCGCGGGCGGCCACGCCGCCACCCGGTCGGGAAGGACGTTGGCCCGGCACGCCGAATTGTCTCGAATGCGGAAGTCGTGATCGGGGCCGACACCTACACTCGATTCGCATCGGGCGGGGTGCCGGCAAGGTGCAACGCAAGCAGGAACTGCCTGCCCCTCGCCAGCAGCCTGCGGCTCACGCCGCGCGCGCACCGACTGCCCTGTGCAGGTCTGCTTCCTCGAACCGAAGATGCAAGGAGACTTCCCGATGAACCAACCGACAACACGCCGTGTCGTCTTGGGCCTGATGGCCGCGGCTCTGGCCCTGGGCGGCACGGGCGCGTGGGCGCAGGCCTGGCCGACCAAGCCGATCACGATCATCGTGCCGTACCCGGCCGGCGGCGGCACCGACACGGTGGCGCGCGTGCTGGCCGACAAGATGGCCCCGAAGCTCGGCAAGACCATCATCGTCGACAACAAGGGCGGTGCCGCCGGCATCCTCGGCACCGACGCCGTCGCCAAGGCGGCGCCCGACGGCCATACGCTGGTGCTGTCGATCACGCCTTCGCTGCTGATCAACCAGTTCCTGTTCAAGAAGCTGCCCTACAACCCGCAGAAGGATCTGGCCATGGTGTCGCAGATCGCCGATGCACCGCTGGTGCTGGTGGTGCGCTCCGAGGTGCCGGCCAAGAACCTCGACGAGTTGAAGCGGTACATCGCCGCCAACAAGGGCAAGCTGGCCTACGGTTCGTGGGGCATCGGATCGGCGCCGCATCTGTTCGGCTCGTAGCTGAGCCGGTCGCTCGACGCCGACATGAGCCACGTGCCCTACAAGGGCGAGGCGCAGATGATGCAGGACGTGATCGGCGGGCAGATCCAGCTGACGTTCGTGAGCGGGCAGCAGGCCAGGCCGTTCGTCGAGGCCGGCAAGCTGCGGCCGATCGCCGTCACCGGCGAGAAGCGCATCGCCGCCTTCCCGGGCACGCCGACGCTGGCCGAGCAGGGGATGAAGGACGATGTGTTCAAGGCCGTCGGCTGGTTCGCGATCGCCGCGCCGGCGGCCACGCCGAAGGCGGTTCAACAGCGCATCGCCGACGAGGTGCGCGCGGCGCTGAAGCTGCCCGACGTGAAGGCCAAGATCGAATCGCTCGGCTACGAGCCCACGGGGCTCGGGCCCGACGAGTTCGCCGCGGTCTACAAGAAGGAGCTGCCGCTGTGGCAGAAGGCGGTCAAGGACAGCGGCGCCACGCTGGATTGAGTTGGACCCGGCGGGTGCGGCCGACCGCACGCCTGCAGGTTCACGCACAACCCCTGCGCCGTAACCCGGCCAGCCATGTCACCCAACGCGGAGCAAACCCATGACGAACGGCAGCATGACCCCCTCGAGCGCTCGCAAGGACGCGCATCCGATCACCGCGGACCGGCAGCTGCAGGCCCGTGCCGACCTGGCCTTCGACGACGACCAGGACTTCGAAGACGCCAGGCGGGGCTTCATCGGAACCATCGAGGACGCGACGATCACGAACGCGCAGGGCAAGGTGGTGTGGAGCCAGAAGGCGTACGCTTTCCTCGACGACGAGGCCGCGCCGCTGACCGTCAACGCGAGCCTGTGGCGGTTGTCGCGGCTGAACCGCGAGCACGGGCTGTTCAAGGTCTGCGACCGCATCTACCAGGTCCGCGGCTTCGATCTGGCGAACATCACCTTCATCGAGGGTGACCACGGCCTGATCATCATCGACCCGCTGACCTTCGAGGAGCCGGCGCGCGCTGCGCTCGATCTGTACCGCAAGCACTTCGGCCCGCGCCCGGTGGTCGCGGTGATGTACAGCCACAGCCACAAGGATCACTACGGCGGCGTCAAGGGCGTGGTCAGCGAGGAGGAGGTCGCCGCGGGCCGGGTGCAGATCATCGCGCCCGAAGGCTTCATGGAAGAAGTCCTGTCGGAATCGGTCCTCGCCGGCGTGCCGATGGTGCGGCGCGCCGAGTTCCAGTTCGGCCACCCCCTCGAGCCGGGCGTGCGCTCGCACGTCGACAGCGGGCTCGGCAAGGCGATGGGGCGCGGCAGCTCGGGCGTCATCCCGCCGACGCATTCGATATGCAAGACCGGTGAGCGCATGCGCATCGACGGCGTCGAGATCGTGTTCCAGCTCACCCCGGGCACCGAAGCGCCGGTCGAGATGAACTTCTACTTCCCCGGCCTGCGCGCGCTGAACATGGCCGAAAACGCCTGCCACACGCTGCACAACCTGTGCCCGCTGCGCGGCGCGAAGGTCCGCGACGCGCGCGCCTGGGCGCGCTACCTCGACGAGAGCGTCGACCTCTACGCCGGGCTGGTCGACGTCTGCCTGGCGCAGCACCACTGGCCGACCTGGGGCACCGAGCGGGTGATCGGCTTCCTCAGCGAGCAGCGCGACCTGTACCAGTACCTGCACGACCAGACGCTGCGGCTGATGAGCCACGGGCTCACGCCGCGCGAGATCTCCGAGCAGCTGCTGATGCCCAGCGAACTGGGCAGGCGCTGGCACACGCGCGGCTACTACGGCGCGGTCGTGCACAACGTGCAGGCGATCTATGCGTTCTACATGGGGCCCTACGACGGCAACCCCGCCAACCTGAACCCGCTGCCGCCGGCGCAGGCTGGCGCGAAATACATCGAATACATCGGCGGCGCGGATGCGGCGCTGGCGCGGGCGCAGGCCGATTTCGATCGCGGCGAGTTCAGGTGGGTCGCGCAGATCATGAACCAGCTGGTCTTCGCCGACCCGTCGAACACGGCGGCGCGCTCGCTGTGCGCCGACGCATTCGAGCAACTGGGCTACCAGACCGAATCGGCCACCTGGCGCAACTCGTACCTGCTGGCCGCGCGCGAGCTGCGTGAAGGCCTGGGCGCGCGCCGTTCGGGCGGCCCGATCGCCGGCGCGGCGATGGTGGCGCAGATGCCGATGCCGCTGTTCTTCGACCATCTCGCGATGCGCGTCGTGCCGGACAAGGTCGCCGGCCGGTCGATGCGATTCGATTGGGTCATGGAAGACGAGGCCGATGCCTTCAAGCTGACGCTGCGGCATGGGGCGCTGACCCATCGGCCCGGCTCGCACGGCGAGGCCGCCGACGCGGTGATCCGCACCACGCGCGCGGGCCTGCGCAAGGCCGTGCGCCGCGATGTCGGCTTCCGGGCGGCGATCGAACAAGGCGAGATTCGGGTAGACAAGAACGCGCCGCTCGTGGCCGAGTTCCTGGAAGGGCTGGACGTCTTCGACCCGCTGTTCAACGTCGCGGAGCCCTGAGTAACCGGGTGTCGGGGCCTGGCGCCGTGCCGCCCGGCACGTTGGCCGGCGTGCCCGGGCAGCCGAATCCGCTGCGGGCGGCGTTCAGGTCGGGCCGGCAACGTGTTCACGATCGCCGTCGATCCGGGTACCAAGGTCCAGCCCGCCGAAGGTCGGGCGATGGTGTCGCTGAAGTGCCGCCGGGCGGCGGCGGTGCAGCCTGGCAGGCCCCAGGCGCGCTGCGGCAGGGCAAGCGCGGGCCCGCCGCCCCGGTTGCTCAGTCGCTCGCGAACAGCGTCAGCTCGGCCAGCGCCACCCAGCCGAGCAGTGTCGCGCCGATCGCCTGCGACAGCCGGGCGTCGCCGTCCCACAGTGCCAGCGCGATGCCGGAGAAGTTGATGTACAGCGCGAACTCGCGCGCGAACAGTTGCCCCGACGGCACCGCCAGCCGCGGCCTCAGCCGGTGCCCGACGGTGTGGATCAACGGCACGGCCAGCGCCACGGCCAGCACCAGTTCGGTCTTCCACAGCCCGGTTTCGGTCGGCCGCAGCAGGCCCGTGCCGTCAGGCTGCCAGGTGTTGGCGTTGTGCAGGTAGCCAATGATGAGCAGCACCGCGAGCACGATCCACAGCGCCAGCCGCTGGTCGCGGCGCAGGCGGGCGCCCCGCACCCACAGCGCGAGCGACGCGGCGCCGATCAGCGCCAGCCACCACGCCGGCAAGCGGTCGACCGCGTGCAGCATCACCAACAGGGCTGCGGCCACCATCGCGCGCAGTGCAGCGGCGGCGGCGGCCAGGGCGGGCGGCGGGGTGTTGTGCCGATTGCCAAGCATCGGGCCGGGATTGTGGCCGCGAGCGCACGGCTCGTCATGCAGGCCCGCCAGATCGGGATGCGCGAAAGCGCGATCCGGCTCGCGCCATACTGGGCGAGATGAGTACCGTTTCACGATCGAGCCTGCCCGGGCTGCGGCGCAGCCTGCGCGCGCTGTTCCTGGCGGCGGCGATTGCTGCGGGGGCCGGTTGCGCCACCCGGCCCGTCAACCCGCCGATCGATCACGCCGAGCCGGCCCAGGGCTACAGCTTTGCCGCCCGCGACGGCGGCCGGCGCCCGCTCGACCTCGTGGTGCTGGCGTTTTCGGGCGGCGGCACGCGTGCGGCCGCCTTTTCCTACGGCGCGCTCGAAACCCTGCGCGCCACGCCGCGGCCGACGTCGCCCGCGGGCCCGGCAGCTTCGCTGCTCGATGCGGTGAGCGTGATCACCGGCGTCTCGGGGGGCAGCTTCACCGCGCTGGCCTACGCGCTCTACGGCGAGCGCCTGTTCGGCGAGTACGAACGGCGCTTCCTGGAGCGCGACGTCGAGGCTGAACTGATCCTGCGGCTGTTCCAGCCCGGCTATTGGGGCGCGCTGTCGTCGACTGCCTGGGGCCGCTCCGAGCTGGCGGCGGACTACTACGACGAGATCCTGTTCGACGGCGCGACTTTCGCCGATCTGGTGAAGCGCCCCGGCCCGATGGTCGTGGCGGCCGCCACCGAGATCACCACCGGCGCCCGTTTCTACTTCACGCAGTCGATGTTCGACGTGCTGTGCTCGGATCTTTCGTCGGTGCGGCTCTCGCGTGCCGCCGCCTCGTCGTCGGCGGTGCCGGTGGTGCTGTCGCCGGTGACCTTCAACAACTACGGCGGGCGCTGCGACATCGCGCTGCCGCAGTGGATGGGCAGCGGCACGCCCGAGGATGCGGGTGCGTCGCGCGCCGCCGCGCGCGCACAGCGAGAGCGGCAGAACCTGCTGGCCTACCGCGACGCCGCGCAGCGCCCCTATCTGCACCTGGTGGACGGCGGCGTGTCGGACAACCTGGCCACGCGCGAGGTGCAGGCCATCCTGGACGAGATCGAGGCACGCAGCATCGCCGGCCTGCCCACCGGCTTCGAGGGCACGCGCAGCATCGCCATCGTCATCGTCAACGCCATGCCCACGCCCAAGCTGCTCTGGGACCAGAACGAATCGGCGCCCGGCAGCCTCGAGGTGCTGCTGCAAGCCACCGGCGTGCCGATCGACTTCTATTCCTACGAGTCGATCGACCAGCTGCGCGACACCGCCGCACGCTGGCGTGCCGCGAAGGCGATGCGCGCCAGCGGCGCGCTGCCCGAAGGAGCCGCCTTTCGCGCCGAGCGCCGCATGCCGGACATCGACCTGCACGTGATCGAGATCGCCTTCGACCAGCTTGCCGACGCGGGCGAGCGCGACTACCTGCGCCAGCTGCCCACGTCTTTCGCGCTGCCGCCCGAGGCGGTCGCTCGCCTGCGCCGCGCGGCCGGCGTGCTGCTGCGCCAGTCGGCCGACTTCCAGGCCTACCTGCGCTACCTTCAGGCGGGCGCGCCCGCCCGCTGATCGGGCCGGCCGGGCAAGTCCGGCCGGCGGTGGACCCGGTGATTCCGGCCGTGCCGCACCGGTCCGGCCGTGCAGCCCAGCGCCGGCGGCCGTGCGCCGGGCGGCGGTCTACCTGCCGTCGGCGGCGGTGGGCAGCACCGGCCGCGCGATCGGCCGCAGCGTCTCGTAGGCGCGCGCCGCGCGCAGCACGAGCGCGTCGGCGAACATCGGGCCGACGATCTGCAGCCCGATCGGCAGGCCGTCGCTCGTCAGCCCGCAGGGGATGGTGCAGGCCGGCTGCTGGCTCAGGTTGAACGGGTACGAGAACGGCGTCCAGCCGAGCATGCTGTCGGGCGTCAGCGGCACGCTGCCGGCGGGGCGCGCGTCGAAGGCGGGCACCGCCACCGCCGGCGTGACCAGCAGGTCGAAGCGCTGCATGAACTGGCGCAGCTGCGCGCCGAGTGCGCCGCGCGCCAGCGTCAGCCGCTGCAGGTCGAGCACGCTGTACGCCGAGCCCTGTTCGGCCTCGGCCGCGAAGTCGGGGTCGGTCAGCGCCTGCTGCGCCGGCGACAGCGTGTTCCACACCGTCCAGGTGCCGACGAACCACAGCCCGATCGTGATCGGCAGCGGGTCTTCGATGCCGGGGTCGACTTCGTCCACCTCGGCGCCGAGCGCGCGCAACTGCTGCACCGCCGCTTGCACCGCGGCCGCGACCTCGGGGTGGACGTTGCGCGCATAGCCCAGCGTCGGCGAATACGCGATCTTCAGCCCGGCGATGCCGCGGTCCAGGCCCGCCAGGTAGTCGCTGTCGTCGGCCGGCAGCGAGTGCCAGTCGCGCGCGTCGGGCTGCTTGAGCACGTTCATCATCAGCGCCGCGTCGCGCACGCTCATCGTGTGCGGCCCGAGGTGCGCCACCGTGCCGAAGGGCGACAGCGGGTACGCCGGCACGCGCCCGAAGCTGGGCTTGAAGCCGAAGTTGCCGCAGAAGGCGGCCGGGATGCGCACCGAACCGGCACCGTCGGTGCCCACGCTCAGCGGCCCCATGCCGGCGGCCACCGCCGCCGCGCTGCCGCCCGACGAGCCGCCCGGCGTCTTGCCCGGGTTCCACGGGTTGCGCGTGATGCCGGTCAGCGGCGAGTTGGTCTCGCCCTTGCAGCCGAACTCGGGCGTGGTGGTCTTGCCCAGCAGCACCGCGCCGGCCTCGCGCAGCCTGGCGGTGGCGGGTGCATCGGTGTCCCAGGCCTGGTCCGGGTCGACGGTACGGCTGCCGCGCAGCGTCGGCCAGCCGCGCGTGAGGATCAGGTCCTTGATCGACGCGGGCACGCCGTCCAGCGGGCCCATCGGCCGGCCCTCGCGCCAGCGCTGCTCGCTGGCCTGCGCGGCGGCCAGCGCGTCGTCGGCCGCGATGCGGCAGAAGGCGTTGAGCAGCGGGTTCAGCCGCTCGATGCGCTCCAGCACCGCGCAGGCAGCCTCGACCGGGCTGGCCCGGCGGCTGCGGTACAGCTGCAGCAGTTGGGTGGCGCTGCAGTCGGCCAGGTCGGTGGGGGTGTCCATCGCAGCCATCTCCGGGGCGGCGGCGCCAAGGCGTCGAGACCGGCTACGGTAGCGTGCTTCGGCGCGGCGCGAAGCGGGTTTTCCCCGGACCGGGCGGCGCGGCAGAATTGTCCGCTTCCCCAAGCCGAATCCGCAGGCCCTGCATGTCGATCGCCGAGCTCTTGGCCCTGGCCCAGGCCCAGGTGGCCGCCACCCTGGCGTCGCCGCGCGACATCGCGGCCTACGCGGCCTTCGTGCTGGCTGCCGGCTTCGTCGTGGCGGGTGCGCTGGTGAAGACGATGATCCCGCTGCGCTGGCTGGCGGTGGGCGGCAATCTCGGGCTGGTGGTCTACGGCGCGCTGCATCCGCAGTACAGCACGCTGATCGTCGCGGCGCTGCTGCTGCCGATCAACGTGCGCCGCGCGCGCCAGATGATGCGCCTGACGCGCCGCGTGCGCGCGGCCGAAGCGGCCGGCGACGCCAGCGGCCTGTGGCTGCGGCCGTACATGAAGCCGCGGCGGATCACGGCCGGGACGGTGCTGTTCCGCAAGGGCGACGGCGCCGACCGCCTGTATTGCCTGGTCGACGGCGCGATCGAGCTCGTCGAGATCGGGGTGCGCATCGAACCGGGCAGGATCTTCGGCGAGATCGCCTTCTTCGCGCCGGACAAGCGGCGCACCCTGACCGCCCGCTGCGTCGAGCCGGGCACCGTGCTGACGATCGACGAAGCCACCGTCAAGCAGCTGTACTTCCAGAACCCGGCCTTCGGCTTCCACCTGATCGGGCTGGTCGCGGGCCGGCTGACGCAGGACGTGCGCCGCATCGAGCAGCGGCTGCAGGCGCAGTCGCGTCCGTCCTGACGGCGCAAGTCTTGGGGTGAAGTTTGGGGTTGGCACCCGCCCGACGCCGCCGTACGCTTGGCGGCAACCGCACCGACCAGGGATACCAGGGGCTACAGCGCATGCACCGCACCGCAACGCAGGATCGCGCGGCTCGGGCGGCCGTGCTTCGCCGCCGGGATCTGCTCGGAATCGCCTTGCTGGCATTTGCGGCGCCGGCGCGCGTGCAGGCGCAGTCCGGCGCGGCGGCGGTGCCGCTGGTGGCGGTGCTCGTGGCCACCGGGCTGCATGCGCTGGACTACCTGCGCCAGGGCCTGCGCGAACTGGGCTTCGTCGAGGGGCAGGACATCGCCTTCGCCTTCCGCTCGGCCGACGGCAACCCGCGCGACCTGCCGGGCTTGGCGCGCCATCTGGCGAGCCTGAAGCCGGCGGTGTTGTTCTGTGCCGGGCCGGCGGCGCTGGACGCGGCGGTGCACGCCACCAGCACCGTGCCGATCGTCGCGATGGATCTGGAAACCGACCCGTTGCGCAGCGGGCTGGTGCGCTCGGTGCAGCAGCCGCGCACCAACGTCACCGGGCTGTTCATCGACCAGCCGCAGATCACCGCGCACTGGTTCGAGCTGCTGCGCCAGGTGCTGCCGCAGGCGCGCCGCGTGAACCTGCTGTGGGAGGCCAGCACCGGCCCGTGGCAGCTGGGCGCCGCCAAGGACGCGGCGCGCCGGCAGGGCTTCGACGTGGACACCCTGGTGGTGCGCGACGAGCGCGAGTTCGAGCAGGAGCTGGGCGACGGCATGCGCCGCCGTCCCGAGGCGCTGGTGCTGCTGTCGTCGCCGCTGGTGCGGGCGCGCTCCAAAGGGGTGGCCGAGTTCTGCGCGCGCAACCGGCTGCCGGCGATCTCGCCCTTCGAGGAGTTCACGCGCGCCGGCGGCCTGATGAGCTACGGGCCCGAAGTACGGGATTTCTACCTGCGCAGCGCCGTCTTCGTGCAGAAGATCCTGAAGGGCGCGCGCGCCGGCGACCTGCCGCTGCTGCTGCCCGATCAGTTCAAGCTGGTGCTCAACCAGCGCACCGCTGAGGCCTTGGGCCTGAGCCTGAGCCCGGCGCTGCGCGCGCAGGCGCAGGAAGTGATTGGGTGACCGGCTCGGGCGCGCGGCGCGCAGCGCGCCGATGCGGCAGTGCACCGCCGCGCTCACCGAGGCTTGGCGCAAGCGCGGCCACGAGCTGCAACTGGGCATCGGCATCGCCACCGGCCGCGGCGTTGGAGGAAGGCTTCGGTCTCGACCCCGCGGGCGATCTCGCGCTGAAGGGGCTCGCGCGGCCGGTCAAGGTGGTGCGGGTCACGCGGGAGCGGGCGTGAACAGGGTTGCGCCCACCGCGCGCCGGCAATGCCTGTTCGCGGGCGGCGCCTGGCTGGGCGATCGAGCAGCTCAGCCCGCCTGCGCCGCCGCCTTGTGGCGCTGCACGTCGGCGAGCAGCCGGCTGACGACCAGCTTCATGAAGTAGAAGCCGAGCTTGGGGTTCTGGTAGTAGAGCTGGTAGATCTGCTCGT
>JAFEFZ010000270.1 GCA_018240325.1 Pseudomonadota bacterium | reverse complement strand
GGGTAGCCGGCTGCGTTCAGCCAAATTCTTATTCACTCCGCCGACTACCCCCTCGTCGGCTTTGCCGGCACCGCCGGCGCGCTTCTTCAGCAAACCCCCACTGCGTCGAGCAGCGCGCGAACAGCGGTGTCGGCACACCACCGCCCGGGACGACGGCGGGGTGGCCAACGGAGTGAATAAGAATTTGGCTGAACGGAGTTGGCCACCCCGTCGGCGGCCCCGTGCGCCACGTTTTCGCACCCGAACGAGGACTGCTTTCGGCGCAACGGCGAAGGACCGCAACGGGCCTAAAGGCGCCAGAAGAAAATGCGTCTTCACAACTCGCCGGAGCCGCCGATGTCCAGACGCACCCTTCTTCTCGCAGCGCTGTCGGGCATGGCGCTGGCCGGCTGCGCCGGGCTGGCGGGGCTGGATGCACCCAGGGTCATGCTCGCCGGCGTCGAATCGCTGCCCGGCGAGGGCCTGGAAGTGCGGCTCGCCGTCAAGCTGCGCGTGCAGAACCCCAACGACCAGCCGATCGACTTCGACGGCGTCGCGCTCGATCTGACGGTGCGCGGCATGGCCCTGGCCAGCGGCGTCAGCGACGCGCGCGGCACCGTGCCGCGATTCGGCGAGACGGTGATCACGGTGCCGGTCACGGTGTCGGCCTTCGCGCTCGCGCGCCAGGCCTACAGCCTGGCCACCGGCGACCGCAGCAAGATCGATTTCGCCGCTTCCGGCAAGCTCGCCGGCACCGGTTTCGGCAGCGTGCGCTTCAGCAGCCGCGGCGAGTTCGACCTGCCGGCCGCGCTGGCCGCACCGGCGGCACCGGCCTCGCGGCCCTGAGCGCGGGCTCGATCGCGAGACGCGGCGATCCGTCCGGCGATCCGTCCGACGGTCCGTCCGCCGACCCGTCGACAGGCCCGCTCGGCGACCCGTGCGCCGATGCGTCCGTGCAGGCGCGCAGATCGGCGCGCACCGGCATCGCTACACTGCGCGCCCCCATGGACGAGCTGCCGCAACCCCGATCGAATGCCGTGCGCAGCTTCGTGCGCCGCGCCGGCCGCATCGGCCCGGGCCAGCAGCGCGCGCTCGACCAGCTCGGCCCGCGCTTCGTGCTGCCCTTCACCGGCGCGCCGCTCGATGCGCAGGCCGTCTTCGGCCGGTGCGCGCCGCTGGTGCTGGAGATCGGCTTCGGCATGGGCGACGCGACCGCGCAGGTCGCCGCCGCACAGCCCGACACCGACTTCATCGGCGTCGAGGTGCATCCGCCCGGCGTCGGCGCGCTGCTCAAGCGCATCGGCGAGGCCGGGCTGGGCAACCTGCGCATCGTGCAGCACGACGCGGTCGAGGTGCTGAACCGGATGATCGCGCCCGCTTCGCTGGCCGGCGTGCACCTGTGGTTCCCCGATCCGTGGCCGAAGAAGCGGCACCACAAGCGCCGGCTGGTGCAGCCCGATTTCGCCGCGCTGCTCGCCGCGCGCATCGCACCGGGCGGGTATCTGCACGCCGCCACCGACTGGCAGGACTATGCCGAACAGATGCTCGCGGTGCTGTCGGCCGAGCCGCTGCTGGCCAACACCGCGCCGGGCTTCGCGCCGCGGCCGCCGCGGCGGCCACTGACCAAGTTCGAGCAGCGCGGCCTCAAGCTCGGCCACGGCGTGTGGGACCTGCTGTTCACGCGGGTCTGAGCATCGGCCGCGCCGGCTGCGTCATTCGCGTCATTCGCGTCATTCGCGTCATTCGCGTCATTCGCGTCATTCGCGTCATTCGCATCAGTCGCGCCAATCGACCCAGCCGCCCCAGGCGCTCAGCAGCACGATCAGCCCGAAGCCGATGCGGTACCAGGCGAAGGGCACGAAGTCGTGCGTGGCGATATAGCGCAGCAGCCAGCGCACGCAGGCCCACGCACTGATGAACGAGAACAGCAGCCCGACGCCGAACAGCGGCAGGTCGGCCGCGCTCAGCAGCGCGCGCTCCTTGAACAGGCTGTAGGCGCCGGCACCGATCAGCGTCGGGATCGCCAGGTAGAAGCTGAACTCGGTGGCCGCCTGGCGCGACAGGCCGAACAGCATCGCGCCGATGATCGTCGCGCCCGAGCGGCTGGTGCCCGGCACCATCGCCAGGCACTGCGCGAGGCCGACCTTGAGCGCATCGGCGGCGCTCATCGCGTCGACGCTGTGCACGCGCACCGCAGCGGCCGGCCTGCGCTCGGCCCACAGGATGATCAGGCCGCCGGCGATGAAGGTCGAGGCCACCACCAGCGGCGTGAACAGGTGCGCCTTGATCGCCTTGCCGAACAGCAGCCCCAGCACCACCGCCGGCACGAAGGCGATCAGCACGTTGCGCACGAAGGCGCGCGCCTGCGCGCTGCGGCCGAAATCGCGCGCGGTGGCCTGCAGCCGCTGCCAGTACACCAGGATCACCGCGAAGATCGCACCGGTCTGGATCGCGATCTCGAAGACCTTGATCTTGTCGCCGGTGAAGTCCAGCAGCGATCCCGCCAGGATCAGGTGGCCGGTGGACGAGATCGGCAGGAACTCGGTCAGCCCTTCGACCACGCCCATGATCGCGGCCTTGGCCAGCAGCGGCATCTCCAACTCGGGCGTCCTTTCGGCGGCGGTGCCGCGCGCAAAGCGGCGGATGATACGGGCGCCCCGGGCCGTGCCGCGCGCTCATCGATCCCCGCGCCGCGCCGCGCGCCGCCTTCGTTGCCCACCCTGCGCTGCGCGCGCCGCCTTCGATGTTCGCGGCACGCCTGCGCGCCCTTGGGTTGCGCCGCGGGCGCTCTGCTAGCATTGCTGACCCTTCGGTCATTAACCGATGCCGCCGCCCGCTCCTGCCCCACTCCCGAGCGCCACGAGCGCCACGAGCGCCACGGCCACCACGAGCGCCCCGGCGCGCCGCCGGCGCAAGGCCGCACGCCCGCAGGAGCTGCAGCAGGCGGCGCTCGAGCTGTTCGTCGAAAAGGGCTACGCCGCCACGCGCGCCGAAGAGGTGGCCGCGCGCGCCGGCGTGTCCAAGGGCACGCTGTACCTGTACTTCCCCAGCAAGGAAGAACTGTTCAAGGCGGTGCTGCGGCACAACCTGGTGGCACTGATCGCCGAAGGCCAGCAGCGCGCCGACCGCTTCGACGGCAGCAGCGCCGAGCTGCTGCGCCGGCTGCTGCACGGCTGGTGGGCGCGCGTGGGCAGCACCGCCGCGGGCGGCATCTTCAAGGTGATCGTCGCCGAGGTGCGCAACTTCCCCGAGCTGGCGCAGTTCTACCAGCAGGAGGTGCAGATGCCTGCGCGCCGGCTGATCGGCGGCACGCTGCAGCGCGGCATCCGCCGCGGCGAGTTCCGCCCGGTGCCGGTGGCCGAAACCGCGCTGGCGCTGATCGCACCGATGCTGTTCCTCGCGCTGCACCGGCACTCGGTGGGCGCCTGCGCCGCGCCGCAAGAGCGCCTGGACGCGTACGCACTGCTCGACGCGCAGCTCGACCTGGTGCTCCACGGCCTGCTGCAGCCCGACCGCGCCGCACCGGTGCGGCCGCGCCCGGCGCCGGCCCGTCCGCCGCGCCGCCGCGCTGGGGGCACGCGCGCGCCCGCCCCATGAAACGCTGGCACCGGGCACTGATCGGCGCAGCCGTGGTCGTGCTGCTGGCCGCGGGCATCGGCCGCACGCTGCTCGCGCGCCGCGCCGAGCAGGCGCGCCTGGCGGCGCCGGGCGCGGCCGCGGCCGCACTCGAACTGGCGCCGGGCGACGTCGTCGTCGTGCGCACGCACGAGCTGGTGCGCCGCCTCGAGGTCTCGGGCAACCTGGTCGCGGTCAACAGTGCCTTCGTCAAGGCGCGCGTCGCGGCCGAGGTCAAGAGCGTGGCGGTGCGCGAAGGCGACAGCGTCAGGCCGGGCCAGGTGCTGGCGCAGCTCGACCCGACCGAGTTCGACTGGAAGCTGCGCCAGGCCGAGCAGCAGGCGCGCAGCGCGCAGGCGCAGCTCGAGATCGCGCAGCGCACGCTGCAGAACAACCGTTCGCTGGTGCAGCAGGGCTTCATCTCGGCCACCGCGCTGGAGACCGCGGTGTCCACCGAGGCCGGCGCACAGGCCACGCTGCAGGCGGCGCTGGCCGGCGTGGAGCTGGCGCGCAAGGCCCGCGCCGATGCGACCGTGACCGCGCCGATCGCCGGCCAGGTCGCGCAGCGGCTGGTGCAGCCGGGCGAGCGCGTGCCGGTCGATGCCCGGCTGCTGGAGATCGTCGACCTGAGCCGGATCGAGCTGCAAGCGGCGATCCCGCCCGAAGAAGCCGGGCTGCTGCACGTCGGCGCTGCCGCGTCGCTGCAGATCGACGGCATCGACGCGCCGGTCGCGGCACGGGTGGCGCGCATCAACCCGAGCGCCCAGCCGGGCTCGCGCAGCGTGATCGCCTACCTCGAGCTGCAGCCCCACCCGGCGCTGCGCCAGGGCCTGTTCGCGCGCGGCACGATCGAGCTCGACCGCCGGCGCGCGCTGGCGCTGCCGCCCAGCGCGCTGCGCAACGACCAGGCCCAGCCCTACGTGCTGCGCATCGAAGACCGGCGCGTCGTGCAGCGGGTGCCGCAGCTGGGCAGCCGCGGCACCGATGCGGCCGAGCCCGGCAGCCTGCTGGTCGAGGTGCTCGGCGGTCTGGCCGATGGCGACCGCGTGCTCGCCGGCAACCTGGGCGCGGTGCGCGACGGCACGGCCGTGCGCCCGGTGCAGGACAGCCTGCGCGCACCCGCAGCGGCCGCATCGGTCGCGGGCCGCTGAACGCCGGCCATGTGGTTCACCCGCGTCGCGATCGGCAACCCGGTGCTGGCCGCGATGGTGATGATCGCCTTCGTGGTGCTCGGCCTGTTCTCGTACAACCGGCTGAAGGTCGACCAGTTCCCGAACATCGACTTCCCGACGGTGGTGGTGCAGATCGACTACCCGGGCGCGTCGCCCGAGATCGTCGAGACCGAGGTCACGCGCAAGATCGAGGAGGCGGTCAACACGATCGCCGGCATCAACCAGCTGTACTCGCGCTCCTACGAGGGCAGCTCGGTCGTGATCGTGCAGTTCGACCTGACGATGGACGGCCGGCGCGCCGCCGACGACGTGCGCGAGAAGGTCGCGGCGATCCGCCCGCAGCTGCGCGACGAGGTCAAGGAGGCGCGGGTCACGCGCTTCGATCCGGCCAGCCGGCCGATCTTCACGCTGGCGCTGACTTCGCCCGACGGCTCGCGCAGCCAGCAGGAGCTGACCACCTTCGCGGACCAGGTGGTCAAGAAGCGGCTCGAGAACGTGCGCGGCGTCGGCGCGGTCACGCTGGTGGGCGGGCGCAAGCGCGAGATCAACCTGTACCTGCGGCCGGCCGCGCTCGAGGCCTTCGGCGTCGGCGCCGACCAGGTGCTCGCCGCCGTGCGCACCGACAACCAGGAGCTGCCCGCGGGCACGCTGCGCACCGCCGAGTCGGAGCACATGCTGAAGGTCGATGCGCGCATCCGCGAGCCGGCCGATTTCCGCGAGATCATCGTCGCGCGCAAGGCCGGCGCGCCGGTGCGCCTGGGCCAGCTCGCCGACGTCGTCGACGGCCCCGAGGAGCTCGAGAACCTGGCGCTGTACAACGGCCGGCGCACGCTCGTGCTCGACGTGCAGAAGTCGCAGGGCGAGAACACGATCGAGGTGGTCGACGGCCTGACCCGCGTGGTCGCGCAGCTGCGCGCGCAGCTGCCGCCGGGCATGGCGCTGGACGTGGTGCGCGACAACTCGCTGCCGATCCGCATGGCGGTGAAGAACGTGCAGCGCACGCTGTTCGAGGGCGCGCTGCTGACGATCGGCATCGTGTTCCTGTTCCTGAATTCGTGGCGATCGACGGTGATCACCGGCCTCGCGCTGCCGATCGCGCTGATCGGCACCTTCGGCGTGATGGACCTGTTCGGCTTCTCGATCAACATGGTCACGCTGATGGCGCTGTCGATCTGCGTCGGGCTGCTGATCGACGACGCGATCGTCGTGCGCGAGAACATCGTGCGCCACCTGCAGATGGGCAAGAGCCCGCGCGACGCGGCGCTCGACGGCACGCAGGAGATCGGCCTGGCGGTGCTGGCCACCACGCTGTCGATCGTCGCCGTGTTCCTGCCGATCGGCTTCATGGGCGGCATCGTCGGCAAGTTCTTCCACGAGTTCGGCATCACGATCGTCAGCGCGGTGCTGATCAGCATGTTCGTCAGCTTCACGCTCGACCCGATGCTGTCGAGCGTGTGGCACGACCCGGCGATCGACGCCGAGGGCGCAGCGGCGGGGCCGAAGAGCCTGTACGACCGCACGATCGGCCGGCTCACCGGCGCGGTCGACCGCTTCGCCGCGCGGCTCGGCCGCGGCTACGAGGCGATCCTCGGCTGGTCGCTGCGGCACAGGCTCGCGACCGCCGCCGTCGCCGCCTCGACGCTGGCGGCCAGCTTCGCGCTGCTGCCGCTGGTGGGCACCGAGTTCGTGCCCAAGGCCGACTACTCCGAGACCTTCGTCAACTTCTACACCCCGGTGGGCACCTCGCTCGAGCTCACCGAAGCCAAGGCGCAGCAGGTCGAGCGCATCCTGCGCGAGCAGCCCGA
Source organism: Pseudomonadota bacterium (assembly GCA_018240325.1). Lineage (GTDB taxonomy): Bacteria > Pseudomonadota > Gammaproteobacteria > Burkholderiales > Burkholderiaceae_C > Rubrivivax. The sequence continues at coordinate 24,149 of JAFEFZ010000270.1, read as the reverse complement.
GGTGCTGTACACGCTGGCGACGATCAACACCGGCCAGGCGCAGGGCCGCAACCAGGTGCAGATCTTCGTGCGGCTGGTCGACCGCAACCGGCGCCGGCTCAGCGTCGACCAGATGTCGGTGCCGCTGCGCGCGCGCCTGGCGGCGGTGCCCGGCATCACGGTCACCCAGGTCGGCCTGCTCGACGTGGTCGGCGCACAAAAGCCGATTCAGCTGTCGATCCAGGGCGCCGACCTGCGCGAGCTGCAGCGCCTGACCGCGCAACTGATGCCCCGCCTCGCGGCGATCCCCGGGCTGGTGGACCTGGACACGAGCGCCAAGCCCGACAAGCCGGCGGTGGCGATCGAAGTCAAGCGCGACGCCGCGTCCGACGCCGGCCTGTCGGTGGGCGCGATCACCAGCCTGCTGCGCACGCTGGTGGCCGGGCAGACGCTGGGCACCTGGCGCGCCGCGGACGACCAGAACTACGACCTCAAGCTGCGCCTGCCGCCCGACGCGCGCGCCGGCGCGGCCGACATCGAGCGCCTGGGCGTGACGGTGGGCTTCAACCCCGACGGCAGCGCGCGCATCGTGCGGCTGTCGCAGGTGGTGCAGGCCAGGCCCTCGAGCGGCGCCAGCCAGATCAACCGTCGCGACCTGAACCGCGAGGTCGAGATCACCGCCAACGTGTCGGGCCGCGCATCGGGCGAAGTCGCGGCCGACATCCGGCGCGTGCTCGAGGCGAGCGCGATGCCGCCGGGCTACGGCTTTCGCTTCGGCGGCTCGACCAAGGACATGCAGGAGAGCTTCGCCTATGCGGTGCAGGCGCTGGCGCTGGGGGTGGTGTTCATCTACATGATCCTCGGCAGCCAGTTCCGCAGCTTCGTGCAGCCGCTGGCGCTGATGAGCTCGCTGCCGCTGACGCTGATCGGCGTGGTGCTGGCGCTGCTGCTGTTCGGCTCGACGCTGAACATGTTCTCGATCATCGGCATCGTGATGCTGATGGGGCTGGTGACCAAGAACGCGATCCTGCTGATCGACTTCGCGATCCGCATGCGTGCCGAAGGCATGGATCGCGAAGCGGCGCTGCTGCAGGCCGCGCACGTGCGGCTGCGGCCGATCCTGATGACCACGCTGGCGATGGTCTTCGGCATGCTGCCGCTGGCGCTGGCCATGACCGAGGGCTCCGAGCAGCGCGCACCGATGGGCCAGGCGGTGATCGGCGGCGTGATCACCTCGTCGCTGCTGACGCTGGTGGTGGTGCCGGTGATCTATTGCTGGCTCGACGACCTGGCGCAGTGGGCCGGGCGGCTGCGGCGGCGCCCGTCAGGCGGGGTACAGGCCGGTGCCTAGAATTCGTGCATTGCCTGTCACTGAGGATCGGACCGCCGCCATGAACGTCGAGCAGATGCGCTTCAACATGATCGAGCAGCAGATCCGCCCGTGGGACGTGCTCGACCCGCAGGTGCTGGCGCTGCTGGCGCAGGTGCGGCGCGAGGACTTCGTGCCCGAGGCCTGCCGCACCCTGGCTTTCGTCGACATGGAGCTGCCGCTGCCCGAGGGGCAATGCATGCTCGCGCCGAAGGTCGAGGCCCGCATGCTGCAGGAGCTGCAGCTGCGGCCCTCGGATTCGGTGCTCGAGATCGGCGCCGGCTCGGGCTACATGGCGGCGCTGCTCGCGCACAAGGCGCTGCGCGTCATCAGCCTGGAGATCCGCCCGGTGCTGGCGCGGCTGGCGGCGGCCAACCTCGAGCGCGCGGCCGTCGGCACTGCCGGGGTGCGCTGCGCCGACGGCGCCGCCGGGCTGCCCACCGAGGCGCCCTTCGACGCGATCGTGCTGTCGGGTTCGGTGGCCGATGTGCCGCGGCACCTGCTCGAGCAGCTGACGATCGGCGGCCGCCTGATGGCGATCGTCGGCACCGGGCCGGTGATGCGCGCGCGGCTGTACACCCGCGCCGGCGAGGCCGAATGGTCGCAGGCCGACCTGTTCGACACGGTCGCACCCCGGCTCGACGGCTTTGCCGAGCACCCTCGCTTCGTGTTCTGACGCGCAGCACGCCCGAGAACCGAAGATGGCCCTTGTGCGCCGGCCGCACCGCACCCTGCTGTTGCCCACCCTGTTCGCACTGGCCGCCGCCGGTGGCGCGCGCGCGCAGAGCGTCTTCGAGATGTACGACATCGCGCGCCGCTACGACGCCGTCTACCTCGCCGCCCACGCGCAGGCCGAAGCCGCCGAGTACAAGGCAGCGCAGGCCGAAGGGCTGGCGCTGCCGTCGCTGGGCTATACCGGCCGCGCGGTGTCGACCCAGGTCGATCTGCCGCACAACCGCTCGGGCGACAACAACGCCTGGCAGAACTCGCTGAACGGCCGCTACCCGCTGTTCAACCGCGCCAACGACGCGACGATCGCGCAGGCACGGCAGGTGCTGGCCGCATCGAAGGCCGAGCTCGAGACGGCCGAGCAGGACCTGATCATCCGCGTCACGCAGGCCTACTTCGACGTGCTCGCCGCCAAGGACACGGTGCAGCTGACGCGCGTGCAGAAGACCGCGATCCTCGAGCAGCTGGCATCGGCCAAGCGCAACTTCGAGGTCGGCACCGCGACGATCACCGACACGCGCGAGGCCCAGGCCAAGGCCGATCTGGCGACCGCGCAGGAGATCGCCGCCGACATCGACCTGCGCAACAAGCGCATCGCGCTGGGCACGCTGGTCGGGCGGCGCGACATCGAGCCCTGGCCGCTGGCCGTGCCGGTGCAGCTGCCGACGATCCTGCCGCGCAACGTCGAGGAGTGGGTCAACGGCGCCGACGCCACCCACCCGCAGGTGCTGCGCGCGCGCGCCGCGCTCGAGGCCGCCCGGCTCGAGATCGACAAGAGCCGTGCCGGCCAGCTGCCCACCGTGGACGCGGTGGCGTCGCTGGCCGCCAACTACGCATCCGGCAATTCGAACGCGATCGTGCCCGGCACCACGCGCATCGGCTCGATCGGCGTCGAGCTGAACTGGCCGCTGTACACCGGCGGCATCGTGCAGAACAAGATCAAGGAATCGATCGCGCTCGAGGACCGCTCGCGCAACGACTACGACAACGTGCGCCGCACCGTCGCGCAGAACACGCGCGTGGCCTTCTTCAGCGTGCAGTCGGGCGAGGCGCTGGTCAAGGCGCTGGAGGCGGCCGAGGCGTCGAGCAAGCTGTCGCTCGAGGCGACGCAGCTCGGCTACAAGGTCGGCGTGCGCGTGAACATCGACGTGCTGAACGCGCAGACGCAGCTGTTCCAGACGCAGCGCGACCTGTTCAAGTCGCGCTACGACGTGCTGGTCGGCAGCCTGCGGCTGCGCCAGGCCGCGGGCCAGCTGGCACCGGCCGACCTGAGCGCGCTCAACCGCCTGGTGGCGCCCGCGCCGCAGTAGGGCCATCGCCGTGCCCGTGCCCGGCGTTCGGCGACCTGCCGCGCCCGTGCGCGGCGGCGGGCGTCAGGCCGCACCCGCAGGCGGCGGAGTGCGTCAGGCCGCACCCGAACGCGGCGGCGGGCGTCAGGCCGCACCCGCAGGCGGCGGCGGGTGGTCCATGATGTCGAGGATGGCCGCGGCCATGCGCACCGCCGCGCCGCGGTGCGCGCCGGCAAAGGCCAGCGCGCGCTGGCGCCAGGCAGCATGCGCGCCGTGGCATGCCGACGGGTGCGCGCTGCGGCCGGCGGCTTCGCCCCCCGCCTCGCCCCCCGCCTCGCGACCCACTTCCGATCCGCCTTGCGTTGCCGCGTCGCCGGCCAGCGCCACCGCCTGCGCCACGCCCTCGTCCAGATCGGCTACCCGCATCGCCGCACCGGCGGCCAGCGCCAGTTCGGCCGCCTGCGCGAAGTTGAAGGTGTGCGGCCCCATCACCACCGGGCAGCCGCAGGCGGCCGCCTCGATCAGGTTCTGCCCGCCCAGAGGCTCGAAGCTGCCGCCGAGCAGGGCGACATCGGCACTCCCGTAGTACAGCGCCATCTCGCCCATCGAATCGCCGAGCCAGACATCGGCGCCGGCCGCATCGGCGGGCGGCGCCTCGGTCCATTCGCTGCGCCGGCGCAAGGCCAGGCCGGCCTGGCGCACCATCTCGGCGACGGCGTCGAAGCGCTGCGGGTGGCGCGGCACCAGCAGCAGCAGCGGCCGCGGCGCCGCCAGCCGGCACCAGGACTGCAGCAACGCCGCCTCTTCGCCTTCGCGCGTGCTCGCAGCCATCACCACCGGGCGGCCCAGCGCCGCGCGCCACGCCCGGCCGCGCGCCACCAGCGCCGGCGGCGGCTCGAGATCGAACTTCAGGTTGCCGCAGACTTCGACACGCGCCCCGCCGGCTGCGCGCAGGCGCACGGCGTCGGCCTCGGTCTGCGCCAGCCCCAGCGCCACCCGCCGCGCCGCCGGCCGCATCAGCGCGCGCAGCCGCAGGCCGCGCGCCAGGCTGCGCTCGCTCAGCCGCGCATTGGCCAGCACGATCGGCACCTGCTGCGCGGCCGCGGCGTGCAACAGGTTCGGCCAGATCTCGGTCTCCATCAGCACCCCGATCGCCGGGCGCTGCCGGTGCAGGAAGCGCCGCACCGCGCCGGGCGTGTCCCAGGGCAGCCAGCACTGGCGGTCGCCGTCGCGCAGCAGCGCGAGCCCCGCTTCGCGCCCGGTGGCGGTGCCGTGGGTCAGCAGCAGCCGCAGGCCCGGGCGCGCCCGGCGCAGCGCATCGACCAGCGGCGCCGCTGCGCGCGTCTCGCCCAGCGACACCGCGTGCAGCCACAGCGCACCGGGCTGCGGCGCCGGCCGGGCGCCAAAGCCGAGCCGCTCGCCGATCGCGACGCGGTAGCCGCGCTCGCGCCGGCCGCGCCACCACAGCCGCAGCAGGTACAGCGGCGTCACCAGCCGCAGCAACAGCGTGTAGCCGGCGCGCGCCAGGGCTTCGCGCATCGGATGCTCAGCGGGCGGCCGGCAGCGCAGCGCCGCGGGCAGTTGCCGTCAATGGGCCGCCGCTTCGATCTGCGCGTCGGGCTTCACCTGGCGCAGCGCCGCCATGAACTGCGCCTGGATGCGATCGAGCGCCGCCTGCGTCTGGCCTTCGAAACGCAGCACCAGCACCGGCGTGGTGTTGGAGGCGCGCACCAGGCCGAAGCCGTCGGGGTACTCGGCGCGCAGGCCGTCGATCGTGACCAGCTCGGTGGCGCCGTCGAAGCGCGCGTGCGCGCGCAACTGCTCGACCACGCGGTGGTGCTCGCCTTCGGCGCAGGGCACGTTCAGCTCGGGCGTGGCGAAGCTCGCCGGCAGCGCATTCAGCACGGCGCTCGGGTCGGCATCACGCGACAGGATCTCGAGCAGCCGCGCCGCGGTGTAGGTGGCGTCGTCGAAGCCGTACCAGCGCTCGGCGAAGAAGATGTGGCCGCTCATCTCGCCGGCCAACGGCGCCCCGGTCTCGGCGAGCTTGGCCTTCATCAGCGAGTGCCCGGTGCGCCACATCAGCGGCACGCCGCCGGCGCGGCGGATCCACGGCGCGAGCTGCTGCGTGCACTTGACGTCGTACAGGATCGTCGCGCCCGGGCAGCGCTGCAGCACGTCCTGCGCGAACAGCATCAGCTGGCGGTCGGGGTAGATGATGCGGCCGTCGCGGGTGACCACGCCGAGCCGGTCGCCGTCGCCGTCGAAGGCCAGGCCCAGCTCGGCGCCGGTGTCGCGCACGGTGCGGATCAACTCGGCCAGGTTCTCGGGCTTGCTCGGGTCGGGGTGGTGGTTCGGGAAGTTGCCGTCGACTTCGCTGTACAGCTCGGCCACCTCGTTGCCGAGCGCACGCAGCAGCGCCGGGGCCGACGCGCCGGCGATGCCGTTGCCGCAATCGACGACGATTCTCAGCGGCCGCGCCTGGCGGACGTCGCCGACGATGCGCGCCTGGTACTCGGCGCCCACGTCCATCGCTGCGCTGCGGCCCTGGGCGACGGTGTAGGCCTCGGCTTCGATGCGGCGGCGCAGGCCCTGGATATCGGGGCCGTGGATCGCGCGGCCGGCGAGCACCATCTTGAAGCCGTTGTAGTCCTTCGGGTTGTGGCTGCCCGTGACCTGGACGCCGCTGCGGCAGCCGTGCGCGCCGCGCGTGGCGGCCACGTAGTACAGCATCGGCGTGGTCACTGCTCCCAGGTCGACGACATCGAGCCCGGTCGAGGCCAGCCCGCGGATCAGCGCCGCACTCAACGCCGGCCCCGACAGCCGGCCGTCGCGGCCCACGGCAACCGCGCGTTCGCCGGCGGCCACCGCCTCCGAGCCGAAGGCGCGGCCCAGGTGCTCGGCGAAGGCCTCGTCGATCGTCCGCCCGACGATGCCGCGGATGTCGTAGGCCTTGAAGACGGTGGGATCGACGTGCATGGGTGGCGGGCCTTCGGGAAAGTCGCGCGGATTGTAGGCAGCGGCTTCAGGGCGCCCGGCGCCGGGCGCAGGCCGCGCGCGGCACGGCGTGGCGGCAGCCGAGGCACAGGTCCGAAAACGGCCAGCCGACGCCCGGAGGCTGCCTATGATCGGCACCATGACGCTCGGCGACGACGCTGCCTACCTGGCGCTGAAGACCCACGACGCCCGCTTCGACGGCCGGCTGTTCGTCGGCGTGCGCTCCACCGGCGTGTATTGCCGGCCGGTGTGCCGGGTGCGCACGCCGCTGCGCCGCAACTGCCGCTTCTTCGCCAACGCCGCCAGTGCCGAAGGCGCCGGCTTCCGCCCCTGCCTGCGCTGCCGGCCCGAGCTGGCGCCGGGGTTGTCGCTGGCCGACTCGTCGGCCGTGCTGGCGCAACAGGCGGCGCGCTGCATCGAACGCATCGCCCGCAGCGGCACCGGCCTGGCGATGCCGGCGCTGGCGGCCAGGCTGGGCGTGACCGACCGCCACCTGCGCCGCATCTTCCGCAGCGAGCACGGCGTGACGCCCATCGCCTACCTCGCGACGCAACGCCTGCTGCTGGCCAAGCAGTTGCTGACCGACACCGCGATGCCGGTCACGCAGGTGGCGCTGGCCAGCGGGCACGGCAGCGTGCGCCGCTTCAATGCCGCCTTCGCCGCGCAGTACCGGATGACGCCGAGCCAGTTGCGCACGCGCGCCAGCGTGGCCGGCAGCGCGACGCGCGCCGCTGCCGAGCCGCCGCTGCTGCGGCTGGCCTACCGGCCGCCTTACGACCACGCCGGCCTGCTGGGCTTCCTGGCGCTGCGGGCGCTGCCGCGCAGCGAGGCGGTCGACGGCCTGGAGCTGCGGCGCACGCTGCGCTGGCCGCTGGCGGCCGACGCCCGCGAGCCGGCAGGCGCCGAGTTGCAAGGCTGGCTGCGCTGCCGTTTCGTGCCCGAGCGCCACGAGCTGCATGTCACGCTGGCGCCGGCGCTGCTGCCGGCGGCCGGTGCGATCCTGCTGCAGCTGCGCTCGGCCTTCGACCTCGACGCCGACCCGGCGCTGATCGATCCGGTGCTGGCGATGCTGCCGGCCCCGCCCCGCCCCGGCTTGCGCCTGCCGGGCGCAATCGACGGCTTCGAGACCGCGGCGCGCATCGTGCTCGGCCAGCAGATCACGGTGGCGGCCGCGCGCACGCTCGCCGGCCGCCTTGCCGCCGATCTGGGCGACGCGGTCGCGACGCCGTGGAGCGGGATCGACCGCCTCTTCCCCGGCGCGGCTGCGATCGCCGCAGCCGACCCCCAGCGCATCGGCCGGCTCGGCATCGTGCGCCGGCGCGTGGCGGCGCTGCAAGCGCTGGCGCACGCGGTGGCCGAAGGCCGGATCGCGCTGCACCCGGCGGCGCCGCTGGAGCCCACATTGGCCGCCTTGCGCGCGCTGCCCGGCATCGGCGAATGGACCGCGCAGATGATCGCGATGCGCGTGCTGGGCTGGCCGGACGCCTTCCCCGCATCCGACCTGGGCGTGCTCTGCGCGCTCGGCACGCGCGACGCGGCCGCCGCTGCCGAACAGGCCGCGGCCTGGCGGCCGTGGCGCGCCTACGCGGTGCTGCGGCTGTGGCAAACCCTGGAGACCCCGACATGAAGACGCTGGACTACGCCGCGCTGGTGGCGCAAGCACGGATCGACTCCCCGCTCGGGCCGCTCACGGCCGTGGCCACCACGCGCGGCGTTGCCGGCCTGTGGTTCGACGGCCAGCGGCACCACCCCGGCGCGCTGGCATCGCCGCTCGATCCGATGCAGCCGCACCTGGCGCAACTGCGCGCCGAACTGCAACAGTACTGGTCGGGACCGTCGCACGAGCTGTTCCGGGTCGCGCTCGATCCGCACGGCACCGCCTTTCAGAAGGCCGTCTGGCGCGAGCTGCTGCGCATCGGCTGCGGCCGGCTGAGCAGCTACGGCGAACTGGCCGCAGCCGTGGGCAGGCCTGCGGCAGCGCGGGCCGTCGGCGCCGCGGTGGGCCGCAACCCGATCTCGATCGTCATCCCGTGCCACCGCGTGCTCGGCCGCGACGGCAGCCTGACCGGCTATGCCGGCGGGCTGGCGCGCAAGCAGGCGTTGCTGGCGCTCGAACGGCAGCCGCCGCAGCAGCACCCGACTCCGGAAACAAGACGGCCGCCCTTGCGGGCGGCCGTCGCTTCAGGCATCAAGGCCTGATTCGATCACTTCTTCGGCTGCTGCATCTGCGCTTCGGTCTGGGGGATCTGGCCGGCCTTGTTGGCGGCTGCCGTCTCCTTCTTCACCTCGGCGCGGCTGCCGGACTTGGCATCCTTGACCGCCTTGTCACCGGCCTCAGTCATGGCACCACCACCGCTGGTGTCGGCGATCGCACCAGCCTTGTTGGCGGCCGCGGTCGACGACTTGCGCGCGTCACGGGTGGTGTCGCTCGTGGCAGCCTTGGCCTTCGGCGACGTTTCGCCGGCAGCCGCACCCGGCACGTTGCCGGCGCCGGTGTCGGCGATCTGGCCGGCCTTGTTGGCCTCGGCGGTTTCCTTCTTCACTTCGGCGCGCGTGGGCGACTGGGCCATCGCGGCCTGGGCACCGAACAGGGCCACAGCGGCCACGGCGAGCGAAGTCAGGGTCTTGTTCATGGTCGGATCTCCTTGGGTTGGACCATCTAGCTGAAAAAACAAATGCCTTGAGTGACATTCGACCGCGTCACGATCGCGATCCGACACTTCAAGTGCGCTGCACAGGGCACGGCGTAGGATGATAACGCCTAGGATCGATCCGGGTTGACAACGGCTGCGCGGGGTTCTGGCGCACGCAAGCAGGCGTTTCGCAGACGCAACACCCAGGCGCAAGCTGCCCGAGACGGCCGATGACGCCCACAGCGCGGCCCCACTCTACGACGGCACCAGTACCGCGGCACCGTCGAAACGCCCGCAGCGCAGGTCGTCGAGCGCGCGGTTCGCCGCATGCAGCGGATACACGGTGGTGTGGGTGCGCAGGCCCACGCGCGGCGCCAGCCGCAGGAAGTCCAGCCCGTCCTGCCGCGTCAGGTTGGCCACCGACACCAGCTGGCGCTCATGCCACAGCAGGCGGTACGGCAGCACCGGGATGTCGGACATGTGGATGCCGGCGCACACCACGCGGCCGCCCTTGCGCACCGCCTGCAACGCCTGCGGCACCAGCGCACCCACCGGCGCGAAGATGATCGCGGCGTCCAGCAGCGCCGGTGGCGGCTCGTCGCTGCCGCCGGCCCAGGCCGCGCCCAGGCTGCGCGCGAAGGCCTGCGAGGCGGCATCCCCCGGCCGCGTGAACGCATACACCGTGCGCCCCTGCCACGCCGCCACCTGCGCCACCAGGTGCGCAGCGGCGCCGAAGCCGTACAGGCCGAGCCGTGGCGCGTCGCCGGCGATCACCAGCGAACGCCAGCCGATCAGGCCGGCGCACAGCAGCGGCGCGAGCGCGGTGTCGTCGCCCTCCTCGCCCAGCGGGAACGCATAGCGGGCGTCGGCGACCACCGCGGTCGCGTAGCCGCCGTCGCGCGTGAAGCCGGTGAACAGCGGCCGGTCGCACAGGTTCTCGTGGCCGCCGATGCAGTACGGGCAGGCGCCGCAGGTGTGGCCGAGCCAGGGCACGCCGACGCGCTCGCCGATGCGCAGCCCCTGCACGCCGGCGCCGAGCGCGTCGACGCGGCCGACGATCTCGTGCCCCGGGACGATCGGCAGCACCGCGCCGGGCAGCTCGCCGTCGACCACGTGCAGGTCGGTGCGGCACACGCCGCAGGCACCGACGCGCAGCCGGATCTCGCTGGGCCCCGGCAACGGATCGGGCCGCTGCACCAGCCGCAGCGGGGCACCGTGCGCGTCGAGTTGCATCGCCTCCATCGTGCCTCCTGTCTTGGAGCCGGAGACGAAAAACGCGGCTCGTGGCCGCGTTCTTCTGGAATGTTTGGCGGAGTGGACGGGACTCGAACCCGCGACCCCCGGCGTGACAGGCCGGTATTCTAACCAACTGAACTACCACTCCGCGTCGGCAGCCGCATCGCCGGAATCGCTTCCGCAAGCGCGGCCAAACTTGGCGTCCCCTAGGGGATTCGAACCCCTGTAATCACCGTGAAAGGGTGGTGTCCTAGGCCTCTAGACGAAGGGGACTGCAAACCAACTGATCCGCCCGTACTGCGCGCCGCGGGCCTTGGTGGAGGTAAGCGGGATCGAACCGCTGACCTCTTGCATGCCATGCAAGCGCTCTCCCAGCTGAGCTATACCCCCGAGGGTGCCGTGCGCCGTGCGAGCAAGCGCGCATTATATGCGCAAGCGCACGCCCGCCAGCCGCTGCAGCACCTGCTCGCGCGTGAAGCCCTCGAGCACCGCATCCAGCGACGGCGTCTGCACCCGCCCGCACACGAGCACGCGCACCGCCTGCGCGAGCTGCGGCATCTTCAGCCCGTGCTCGCCGAGCGTGCGCTTGATCGCAGCGGCGATCGCGCTGCGCTCCCATTCGACCTCGGCAAGCCGTTCGCGCAGCGCGACCAGCGCCGGCAGCACCGCGTCGCTCACATGCGCGGCCACCAGCCCGGGCGACGGCTGCACCGACACGAAATGCATGCCGATCCAGTCAGCCAGCTCGACCAGCGTCGCGCAGCGGTCCTTGTACAGCGCGCACAGGCGCGCCAGCCGCCCGTCGGCCGGCGCCGCGATGCCGCGTGAGGCCAGCCGCTCGGCCACCATCGGCGCCAGCATCGCATCGTCGGTGTGCTTCAGGTAGTGCGCGTTGACCCAGTCGAGCTTGGCCGCGTCCCACTGCGCCGCGTGGCGCGCCAGGTGGCTGCCGTCGAACCAGGCGACCAGCTGCGCGCGCGTGAACAGCTCGTCGTCGCCGTGGCTCCAGCCCAGCCGCGCCAGGTAGTTGACCATCGCGTCGGGCAGGTAGCCGTCGTCGTCGTACTGGGTGATGCTGACGGCGCCGTGGCGCTTGGACAGCTTGTCGCCGTCGGGGCCCAGGATCATCGGCACGTGGCCGTAGACCGGCAACTCGGCGCCGAGCGCGCGCAGGATGTTGATCTGCCGCGGCGTGTTGTTCACGTGGTCGTCGCCGCGGATCACGTGCGTGATGCGCATGTCCCAGTCGTCGACGACCACGCAGAAGTTGTAGGTGGGCGTGCCCACGCCGCCCGGCTCGTGCGCATCGGCGCGCGCGATGACCAGGTCGTCGAGCTCCTGGTTGCGGATCGCGATCGGCCCCTTGACCAGGTCGTCCCAGCGGACCACGCCGTCGGCCGGATTGCGAAAGCGCACCACCGGCTCCACGCCGGCCGGCGGCGCCGGCAGCCGCTTGCCCGGCTCGGGGCGCCAGCGCCCGTCGTAGCGCGGCTTCTCGCCGCGCGCGCGCTGGGCCTCGCGCATCGCGTCCAGCTCGGCCGGCGTGCACCAGCAGCGGTAGGCGGTGCCGGCGTCCAGCATCTGCGCGATCACCTCGCGGTAGCGGTCGATGCGCTGCATCTGGAAGTACGGGCCCTCGTCGCAGTCCAGCCCCAGCCACTGCATCGCGGCGATGATCTGGTCCACCGCTTCCTGGGTGGAGCGGGCGAGGTCGGTGTCCTCGATGCGCAGGATGAATTCGCCGCCGAAGTGGCGCGCAAAGGCCCAGTTGAACAGCGCGGTGCGTGCGGTGCCCAGGTGCAGGAAGCCGGTGGGCGACGGCGCGATCCGGGTGCGGACCTTTCGGGCTGGGTTCATGCCGGCTCCATTCCGCGCTGCAGGTCATCGATCAGGTCCTGCACGTCCTCGAGCCCCACCGCCAGCCGGATCAGCCCCTGGGTGATGCCGGCGGCCTGGCGCTGCGCCTCGCTCAGCCGGCTGTGGCTGGTGCTCGACGGGTGCGTGATCGTGGTCTTGGTGTCGCCGAGGTTGGCGGTGATCGAGCAGATCTGCGTGGCGTCGATCAGCGCGAAGGCGCGCCGGCGCGCCTCGTCCGCATCGGACGCGCGCAACGCGAAGGACACCACCGCACCGCCCTGCCCGCCCTGCTGCGCCATCGCCAGCGCGTGCTGCGGATGCGAAGGCAGCGACGGGTGCCACACGCGCGCCACCTGCGGCTGCTGCTCGAGCCACTGCGCGACCTGCAGCGCGCGCGCGCTCTGCGCGCGCATGCGGATCGACAGCGTCTCCAGCCCCTTGAGCACCACCCAGGCGTTGAACGGCGACAGGCACATGCCGGCGCTGCGCATCACCGGCACGAGCCTGCCTTCGACCAGCGCCTTCGGGCCGCAGACCGCGCCGGCCATCACCCGCCCCTGGCCGTCGAGGTACTTGGTGCCCGAATGCATCACCAGGTCGGCGCCGAAGTTCACCGGCAGCTGCAGCGCCGGCGAGCAGAAGCAGTTGTCCACCACCAGCAAGGCGCCGCCGGCATGGGCGATGCCGGCCAGCGCGGCGATGTCGCTGACGGTGGTCAGCGGGTTGCTCGGCGTCTCGGCGAACAGCATCTTCGTGTTCGGCCGCATCGCGGCGCGCCACGCACCCGCATCTTCCTGCGGCACGAACGTGGTGTCGACGCCGAACTTCGCGAAGTCCTGGAACAGGCGGATCGTCGAGCCGAACACGCTTTGCGAGCAGACCACGTGGTCGCCGCGCTGCAGCAGCCCCATCACGAGGATCAGGATCGCCGCCATGCCGCTGGCGGTGGCGATGCAGGCCTCGGTGCCTTCCATCGCCGCCAGCCGGCGCTCGAACATCGCGACCGTCGGGTTGCTGAAGCGGCTGTAGACGAAGGCGTCCTCCTCGTTGGCGAAGCGCGCGGCGGCGGTCGCGCAGTCGGGGTGCACGAAGCTGCTGGTCAGGAACAGCGCCTCGGAGTTCTCGCCCCAGGGCGTGGCCGGCAGGCCTTCGCGCACCGCCAGCGTGTCGGTGCGCACGCCGGCCGGCAGCCGCTTGCGCGGGATGCCCTTGTATTCGTTCATCCGTTCGACTCCTGCGTGCCCTGCAATGCCAGCGGCGAGCGCCCGGCCGCGTCCTCGTCGGCCGGCTGCGCGCGGCGCTGCGCCTCGATCCGTGCGAAATCCTCGGCCGACACGTCGCCGGTGATGTAGCGGCCGTCGAAGCACGAGGCCTCCAGGCCGTCGAGCCTCGGGGCGAGCGCGCGCACCACGCGCTTCATCGCCTCGAGGTCCTGGTAGATCAGCGCATCGGCGCCGATGTAGGCGCGGATCTGCTCGATGCTGCGGTCGGCGGCGATCAGCTCGGCGCGCGTGGGCATGTCGATGCCGTAGACGTTGGGAAAGCGCACCGGCGGCGCCGCCGAGGCCATGTACACCTTCGCGGCGCCGGCCTCGCGCGCCATCTGCACGATCTCGCGGCTGGTGGTGCCGCGCACGATCGAATCGTCGACCAGCAGCACGCGCCGGCCCTTGAACTCGACGCCGATCGCGTTGAGCTTCTGGCGCACGCTGCGCTGGCGCACCGCCTGTCCCGGCATGATGAAGGTGCGGCCGACGTAGCGGTTCTTGACGAAGCCCTCGCGGTACGGGCGGCCGATCTTCTGCGCCAGCTGCATCGCGCTGGGACGGCTCGATTCGGGGATCGGGATCACGACGTCGATCGCGCTGGGCGGCATCGTCGAGATCACGCGCTGCGCCAGCGTCTCGCCCATGTTCAGCCGCGCCTGGTAGACCGAGATGCCGTCCATCACCGAATCGGGCCGCGCCAGGTACACGTACTCGAACAGGCAGGGGTTCAGGCTCGGCGCGTCGGCGCACTGCTGCGCGTGCAGCCGGCCGTCGAGCTCGACCCAGATCGCCTCGCCCGGCGCCACGTCGCGCTGCAGCCGCCGGCCGGTGCCCTCGAGCGCGACCGATTCGCTGGCGACCATGAACTCGACGCCGCCGTCGCCCTGCCGCGTGCCGAAGGCCAGCGGCCGGATGCCGAAGGGGTCGCGGAAGGCGAGCAGGCCGTGGCCGGCGATCAGCGCGACCGCCGCATACGAGCCCTTGACGCGGCGGTGCACGCCGGCCACCGCGCGGAACACCGCCTGCGGCGTCAACGCAGCGTCGCCGGCGCTGCGCCCCAGCTCGTGCGCGAGCACGTTGATCAGCACCTCGCTGTCGCTGTCGGTGTTGATGTGGCGGCGGTCGACGGCGAACAGCTCGCGCCGCAGCGCCTGCGCATTGGTCAGGTTGCCGTTGTGCACCAGCACGATGCCGAAGGGCGCGTTCACGTAGAAGGGCTGCGCCTCCTCGTCGTTGTAGGCATTGCCGGCCGTCGGGTAGCGCACCTGGCCCAGGCCCACCTGGCCCGGCAGCGAACGCATGTTGCGCGTGCGGAACACGTCGCGCACCATGCCGCGCGCCTTGTGCATGAAGCACTTCGTGCCCTGCATCGTCACGATGCCGGCCGCATCCTGCCCGCGGTGCTGCAGCAGCAGCAGCGCGTCATACAGCAGCTGGTTCACCGGCGAGGCCGAGATCGCACCGACGATGCCGCACATGGCTTGCTCCCTTCGTTGGCGCCGGCTCAGGGCCTGCGAAGATATCGGGACCCCACGCGGGTGCGATTCATGTCTTCACAGGCTCTCAGGCCGGCAGGTGCCGCGCGAGGTCCTGCGGCAGCAGCGGCTTCAGGCCCTGCAGCGCGTCGTGCAGCCACTGTGCGCCGCGCGATGCATGCCAGTCGGGCGAGGTGGCGGCCGGGCTCAGCGCCACCGCGGCGGCTACCGCCAGCAGCAGCACCAGGCCGCGCAGCAGGCCGAAGGCGCCGCCGAGCAGCCGGTCGGTGCCCTTCAGCGGCGTGGCGCTGACCAGCAGGCGCAGCACGCGCGACGCCAGGCCGCAGCCGATCAGCACGACGAGGAACGCTGCGCCGAAGGCCGCCGCCGCGTTCAGGCTCGAGCCCGGCTCGCCCACCGGCAGCCGCGGCGCCCATTGCGGCGCAAGCCACTGCGCACCGAACCAGGCGACGACCCAGCCGGCCAGGGCCAGCACCTCGAGCAGCAGGCCGCGCCACAGGCCGAAGACGGTGGACAGCAGCAGCAGCGCCAGCAGGCCCAGGTCGATCCAGCCGAGGTTGCCCATCACAGCGCCAGGATGTTGGCCTGCAGCCCGGCCGACTTGATGCGCGCGGCGGCCCTCTCGGCCTCGTCGCGCGTGGCGAAAGGCCCGACGCGCACGCGCGTGCGGCTGCCGCCTTCGGTCTCGATCACCTGGGTGTAGGTCTTCAGGCCGAGCTTCTCGACCTTCTGCCGCGCCTGGCGCAACGACGCCGGGTCGGTGTAGGCGCCAGCCTGCACGACGAAGCGCGCCGCCTTGGGTTCGTCGGCGGCAGCCGCATCGCTGGCCTGCGGCGCGGCGGCAGCGACCGGCTTGCCTTCGAGCAGATCCTGCGCACGCCTGGCGTCGCGGCTCAACGCTTCGGCCGGCGCAGGTGCCGGCGCGCGCGCCGCTGCGGGTGCCACGCGCGAGGCTGCGGCCGCCGGCCGATCCACTGCGACCGGCCGATCCACCGCTGCCGGCAGCGCTGCCGCTGCCGGTGCCGACGGTGCGGCAACCGCAGGGGCCGAAGCCACCGCCACCGGTGGTTCGGGCACCGCAGACGCCGCGGCCGATGCCGGCGGCGCGGCCTGTGCCACGACGCTGGCCGCGCGCGCGGGCGGCTGCGTCAGCGGCGGCACCGAATCCTTCGACGGGATTTCGATCGGGATATCGACGGCGATCGGCCGCGGCTGGGTCTCGAACACCAACGGGAAGCCGATGATGCCGATGCCCACCAGCACGGCCGCGCCGATCAGCCGGCGGCGTGCGCGGATGCGCGCGGCCTGCACCGGCACTGCCTCGTCGGCGCCGCCGGCAGCGGGGTTGGAGTCTTTGCGCTTGCTCAACGGTGGCTGGGATTCGACGGAGGGCGGCGGCGTCGGCACGGGGCATCGAGCCGGCCGCAGGCCCCGCCCGGCGGGTTCATCGCTGAGGATCTGCCGTGGGCCGGGCGGCTCAGCGGCCGCTGCGCCAGTGCGCGGTGCCTGCCTTCAGCACGCCGCCGACGGTGAGGAAGGAGCCGAAGACGACGATTCTATCAACCGGGTCTGCCGCAGCCAGAGCCGCAGCCAGCGCCTGCTCGGGCGACGGATGGCGGCTCGCCGCGACCGGTGCAGCGCCCGCCGCGCGGCGCAGCACGGCCTCGATCGCGGCAGCGCCGGCCGCGCGCGGCAGCGGCAGATCGCACAGGTACCAGTGCTGCACCAGCGGCAGCAGGTGCCGCAGCATGCCGGCGATGTCCTTGTCGGCCATCGCGCCGAAGACGGCGTGGGTGCGCCGAGGCAAGCTCATCTGGTCGAGGTTGCGCGCCAGCACCGCCGCCGCCTGCGGGTTGTGGGCGACGTCGAGCACCAGCGCCGGCTGCCCCGGCACCACCTGGAAGCGGCCCGGCAGATCGACGCCCGCCAGGCCCTGCCGCACCGCCTGCGCGTTCACCGACAGGCGCGGGGCCAGTGCCTCCAGCACCGCAAGCACGCCGCTGGCGTTGAGCAGCTGGTTGGCGCCGCGCAGCGCCGGATGCGCCAGCCCATGCCAGCGCCGCTGCCGGCCGCGCCACGACCATTGCTGGCGGTCGCCGGTGAACGAGAAATCGCGCCGGGCGAGCCACAGGTCGGCGCCGATCGCCGCCGCATGGGCCGGCACGCTGGCCGGCGGATCGGGGTCGGCCACCACCGCGGGCCGGCCGGCGCGCATGATGTGAGCCTTCTCACGGCCGATGCTGTCGCGGTCGGGACCGAGGATCGCGCAGTGGTCCAGGTCGATGCTGGTCAGCAGCGCGCAGTCGGCGTCGACCGCATTGACGGCGTCGAGCCGGCCGCCCAGGCCCACCTCGAGCACCACCAGGTCCAGCGGCGCTGCGGCCAGCGCCCGCAGGATCGCCAGCGTCGTGAACTCGAAATAGGTCAGCGCCACGCCCTCGCGCGCCTGCTCCACCGCGGCGAAGTGCGGCAGCAGCGCCGCCGCATCGATGGGCCGGCCGTCGATCCGGCAGCGTTCCTCGAAGCGGATCAGGTGCGGGCTGCCGTACAGGCCGACGCGCCAGCCGGCGGCGCGCATGATCGACTCCAGCATCGCGCAGCTCGAGCCCTTGCCGTTGGTGCCGCCGACGCTGACCACCACGGCGTCGAATCGCAGGCCGAGCCGCCGGCGCACCGCCTGCACCCGCTCCAGCGTCGGCTCGGGCGCCGGCGGGTGCACGCGCTCGCAATGGGCGAGCCAGTCATCGAGTGTGGAGGGGGTCATGTGCGATGCGCGCCGATCTACACGGGCTGGCACGCGCGGCCCGCCTGCGCCGATCGATCACCGGAATCATGGTCGCGCGCCGCCGCGCGGCGCGCACCGGCCTTCAGGCCACCGCGTCGGCGCTCTGGCGCTGCAGCATCGCCAGCGCGCGCGCGATCACCGGGCGCAGCTGGCGGCGGTCGATGATCATGTCGATCGCGCCCTTGTCGAGCAGGAACTCGCTGCGCTGGAAGCCTTCGGGCAGCTTCTCGCGCACCGTGTTCTCGATCACCCGCGGGCCGGCAAAGCCGACCAGCGCCTTCGGCTCGGCGATCACCAGGTCGCCGACGAAAGCGAAGCTGGCCGACACGCCGCCCATCGTCGGGTCGGTCAGCACGCTGACGTAGGGCAGCCGCGCCTTGGCCAGGTGCGTCAGCGCCGCATTGGTCTTGGCCATCTGCAGCAGGCTGAGCAGCCCTTCCTGCATGCGCGCGCCGCCGGTGGCGGCGAAGCTGACGAAGGGCACCTTCTGCTCGACGGCCGCGTGCACGCCGCGCACGAAGCGCTCGCCGACCACCGAGCCCATCGAGCCGCCCATGAAGTCGAACTCGAAGCAGGCCGCGACCACCGGCACGCTCATCACCGCGCCGCCCACGACCACCAGCGCGTCGGTTTCGCCGGTGTCTTCGAGCGCGGCCTTCAGCCGCTGCGGGTACTTCTTGCTGTCCTTGAACTTCAGCGCGTCGACCGGCAGCACCTCCTGGCCGATCTCCCAGCGGCCCTCGGGGTCGAGGAAGCGGTCCAGGCGCGCGCGCGCACCGATGCGGTGGTGGTGGTCGCACTTCGGGCAGACGTTGAGGTTGCCCTCCAGGTCGGTCTTGTACAGCACCGTGTCGCACGACGGGCATTTGGACCACAGACCCTCCGGCACCGTGCGGCGCTCGGTGGGGTCGTTCTGCTGGATCTTGGGCGGCAGCAGCTTTTCGAGCCAGCTCATGCGCGCACTCCTTCGTTCATGGCATCCAAGGCGCGGCGGATGCCGGCGATGAACGCCTGCCCCGCCGCGGCCACATTCTCGCGCGGCTCGGTTTCGAGAACCTGAACGAGCCGCGTGCCGATCACGACCGCGTCGGCAGCCTCGGCCACCGCGCAGGCGCTGGCGGCGTCGCGGATGCCGAAACCCACGCCCACCGGCACCGACACGTGCCGGCGGATGCGCGGCAGCATCCGCGCGACGCCGGCGGTGTCCAGGTGGCCGGCCCCGGTCACGCCCTTCAGCGACACGTAGTACACGTAGCCGCTGGCGAGCCGGCCGACCTCCTGCATGCGCGCGTCGGTCGAGGTCGGCGCGAGCAGGAAGATTGGGTCGAGCGCCTGCGCACGCAACTGCGCGGCAAAGGCGCCGCACTCCTCGGGCGGGTAGTCGACCACCAGCACGCCGTCGACGCCCGCCTGCGCCGCCGCTGCGGCGAAGGCGCCGCTGCCGTGCTTCTGGTCGTAGCGCTCCACCGGGTTCGCGTAGCCCATCAGCACGATCGGCGTCTTGGCATCCGTCTCGCGGAACTCGCGCACCGCCGCCAGCACCTGCGCCATGCCGATGCCGCGCGCCAGCGCCCGCTCGGCGGCCTTCTGGATCACCGGGCCGTCGGCCATCGGGTCGGAGAAGGGCACGCCCAGCTCGATGATGTCGGCACCGCCCGCAGCCAGGCCGTGCATGATCTGCGGCGTCGCGTCGGCGTAGGGGTCGCCGACGGTGATGTACGGGATCAACGCCTTGCGCCCGCGCGCGCGCAGCGCCGCGAAGGTGGCGGCGATGCGGCTCATCGCGCGAGCTCCACCCGCCGGCCGCCGGCGTCGGGGCGGCATGAGGGCCGGCAGAAGAACTCGGCACCCGACAGGTCGGCCACGGTGCCGATGTCCTTGTCGCCGCGCCCCGACAGGTTGACCAGCAGGTGCTGGCCGGCCGGCAGCGCCGGCGCGATCTTCATCGCATGGGCCACCGCATGGCTGGATTCGAGCGCCGGGATGATGCCCTCGGTGCGGCACAGGCGGTGGAAGGCGGCCAGCGCCTCGTCGTCGGTGACCGTCACGTACTCGGCGCGGCCGATGTCGTGCAGGTACGCATGCTCGGGGCCGACGCCCGGGTAGTCCAGCCCGGCCGACACCGAGTGCGTCTCGAGGATCTGGCCGTCGTCGTCCTGCAGCAGGTAGGTGCGGTTGCCGTGCAGCACGCCGGGCGAGCCGGCGCTGATCGACGCCGCATGCCGGCCGGTGGACAGGCCCAGCCCGGCGGCCTCGACCCCGATCAGGCGCACGCCTTCATGCGCGATGTACGGATAGAAGATGCCCATCGCGTTGCTGCCGCCGCCCACGCAGGCGATCACCGCGTCGGGCTGGCGGCCGGTCATCGCCGGCATCTGCTCGACGCATTCGTCGCCGATCACGCGCTGGAAGTCGCGCACCATCTCCGGGTACGGCGCCGGGCCGGCGACGGTGCCGATGATGTAGAAGGTGTTCTCCACATTCGTCACCCAGTCGCGCAGCGCCTCGTTGAGCGCGTCCTTCAGCGTGCGGCTGCCCGACTCCACCGGCACCACGGTGGCGCCCAGCAGGTGCATGCGGTAGACGTTGGGGCTCTGGCGCTTCATGTCCTCGGCGCCCATGTAGACCACGCACTCCAGGCCGTAGCGCGCGCAGATCGTGGCGGTGGCCACGCCATGCTGGCCGGCGCCGGTCTCGGCGATCACCCGCGGCTTGCCCATGCGCCGCGCCAGCAGCGCCTGGCCGATCGTGTTGTTGATCTTGTGCGCGCCGGTGTGGTTGAGGTCTTCGCGCTTGAGGAAGATCTGCGCGCCGCCGAGCTCGCGGCTCAGGCGCGCGGCGTGGTACACGGGGCTCGGGCGGCCGACGAAATGCGCGAGTTCATCGCGGAACTCGGCCTGGAAGGCGGCGTCGCCGCGGCACTGCGCATAGGCGGCCTGCAACTCGTCGAGCGCGTGGTGCAGCGTCTCGGCGACGAAGCTGCCGCCGTAGGGCCCGAAATGCCCGCGCGCATCGGGCATCGAATAGTTCAACATGGAAAAAGAGTCCTTCTACTGGTCGGCGGCGTCGGCGGCGAGGGCATCGCCCTCGCGCACGGCGTCGCAGAACCGGCGCATCAGCGCGGCATCCTTGATGCCTTTGGCACGCTCGACGCCGGAGCTCACGTCAACGGCCCAGGGCCGCACGCGCCGCATCCCATCGATCACGTTGGCAGCATTCAACCCACCAGACAAAACGACCGGAAGGGGAACGCCGCGAGGAACGAGTGACCAATCGAAGGCCTTTCCGCCGCCGCCGTAGCCCTCGACATGAGCATCGAGCAGCAGCGCGGATGCGCCGGCGAAACGGGCGGCGAAGTCTAACAAATCGAAACCGGCGGCCATGCGCGCGGCGCGCAGGTAGGGCCGGCCCGGCGCCGCGCACTGCGCCGGGGTCTCGTCCCCGTGGAACTGCAGCAGCGCCTGCGGCACGGCCTGCAGCGCGGCGGCCGCCTCGGCGGGCGTCGCGTTGACCAGCAGCAGCACCGGCGTGACGAAGGGCGGCAGCCGGCGCGCCAGCTCGGCCGCGCGCGCCGCGCTGACCGCACGCGGGCTGCGCGCATACAGCACGAAGCCGATCGCATCGGCGCCCGCGTGCACCGCCGCCTCCACGTCGGACGCGCGCGTCAAGCCGCAGATCTTGATGCGCGTGCGGCTCACCGCAGCCCCCGTTCAGGGCAGCCAGTCGTGGGCCGGGGTGCGCTCGGGCAGGGCATGGCGGCGATCGTAGTACGGCCCGAGGAAGTACAACCCGTCGGGCGCGAAGGTCGGCGCCGCCGCCTCGCGCGAGCGTGCGGCCAGCACCTCGGCCACCCAGTCCGGCGGCCGCCGGCCCGTGCCCACCGCGACCAGGCAGCCCATCAGGTTGCGCACCATGTGGTGCAGGAAGGCGTCGGCGTCGAAGTCGAAGCGCCAGTACGCGCCGCGCCGGCGGACCTCCAGCGCGCGCAGCGTGCGCACCGGCGTGGCCGCCTGGCACTCGGCCGCGCGGAACGAGCTGAAGTCGTGCTCGCCGAGCAGCAGTGCGGCAGCGGCGCGCATCGCGTCGCCGTCGAGCGGGCGAAAGCTCCAGCCGCAGGCGCCCTGCTCGATCGCCGGGCGTACCGGCGATTCCAGCAGCAGGTACGCGTAGCGCCGGCCGAGCGCCGAGCGGCGCGCATCGAACCCGCTGTCGACCGGCACGCACCACTGCAGCGCGATGTCGCGCTCCAGGTACCGGTTGGTGCCGCGCACCCACGCGAAGGCGTCGCGCACCACCGGCGCATCGAGGTGCACCACCTGGTTCAGCGCATGCACGCCGGCATCGGTGCGGCCCGCGCACACGGTGCGCAGCGGCTGCGCCGCAAAGGCGGCCAGTGCCGCCTCGAGCCGGTCCTGCACGGTGCGGCCGTGCGGCTGCGACTGCCAGCCCTGGTAGGCGCCGCCGCGGTAGGCGACGCCGAGCGCCAGGCGCTGCGCGGGCTGGTCAGGCATCGGCCGATTGTGCGGCAGCCTGAAACGCGACCGGCGGCCGCAGCCGCCGGTGGATCAGCCGTACGCTGCCGTCCTCAGCCGAGGCGCGCCAGCATGCCCTGCGCCCGGCTGCGGACGGCGCCTTCGCCGGCCTGCGCGATCACTTCCTCGAGCAGGTCGCGCGCGCCTTCCATGTCGCCGATCTGGCGGAACTCCTCGGCCAGCTCGAGCTTGCGCGCCAGCGGGTCGGTGTCGGCACTGTCCAGATCCAGCGCCGGCAGCGAAGCGCCGAAGTCGTCGTCGGCCGCGCGCTTCGCCGCAGCCGGCACGGCCGCGGTGTCGAGCGACAGGTCGCCCAGGTCGAAATCGAGCGACTCCAGCGCCGGCGCCGGCTTCGGCGCTGCACCCGCAGCCGTCGGCAGCGACGGCGCCAGGGGCGCGTCCAGCGGCAGGTCCAGCGCGGGCGTGCCGGCGTCGGCGATCGCCGCGCCGGTGGTGAAGGGCTGGGTCGCTTCGAGGGTGCTCGGCCGCGGCTCGGGCGTCGGCCTGGCGCCCAGGTCGAGGTCCAGGTCGATGCCGCTGTCGAGGTCGAGCTTGCCCGGCTCCGTGATCAGCGGCTGCGGCGGCTTGGGCATCACCGACTGCGGCATCGTCGTCGCGTCCAGATGCTCGACCATGCGGCCGCCTTCGCGAACGATCAGGTCGGGCTGGCCGCCCGGCGCATACAGCGGGTTGTCGGGGTCGATCTGCCGGCCGAGCTCCTGCGCCTTGTGCCATTCGTCGCTGTCGGCGCCCGCCAGCGCGAACAGTTGGCCCGCCTGCAGCTCGTAGCCCTTGGTGTCGCGCCGCTTCGCATACACCTCGAGCAGCTTCACCCGGATCGCGAGGCGGTCGGGGGTGGCGCGCATCGCCTCCTTCAGGATCTCCTCGGCCTGCAGGTCGCGGCCGTAGGCCAGGTACACGTCGGCCTCGGCCACCGGATCGACGTCGCCGATCGCGTCGAGCTGGCTCAGCGAATAGCTCATCGACGACGCCGACGACTGCACGCTGGGCGAATCGTGCGTGTCCACGCGCTGGCCGCCGCTGGCGCCGAAGAACGAGTCGGGCTGCAGCCGGCTCTCGAGGAAGGTGGTCTCGCGCTCGCCCTTGCGCATCCGCCCGCGCAGCCGATAGGCGCCCAGGCCGGCGATCAGCGCGACCAGAAGCCCCGCGCCAGGCAGCACCAACGGGTTGTCGAGCAGCGAGTCGACGATGCCCGGCTCCGCCGGCGCCTTCGCGGTGGCCCCCGGCGGCACGGCTGCTGCTGCTGCCGCCGCCGATGCCGCATCCGCCGGCACGGCCGCCGAGGCCGCAGCCGGCGCCGCCGCCACCACCGCCGGCGCCGATGCGGCCGCTGCGGCCACAGCGGGCGCCGCGGCGGCCGCCGCACTGGCCGCCGGCGCCGATGCCGTCGCGGCGGCGGCCTGCAGCTGCTTGAGCTCTTCGACGTTGCGCGACAGCTCGGCCACACGGGTGGCCGCATCCTTCTTCTCGGCGTCCTTCGCGGCCGCCGCTTCCGGTGCGGCGGCCTTGACTTCGCCCTGGCTGAGCTGCAGCTTGTCCGGCGATGCGGCCGCGGCCTGCTTGGCGTCGTGCACCTCGGCCTGCACGCTGCCCTTGGCGACGCGCGCCGGCGCTTCAGCCGGCACCGGCGCCACCCCGCCGGCGAGCTGCCGCCGGTAGTTGGCGAAATCGGCGCTCTGCGCGTGGATCACCTCGCGCGCCTGCGCCTGGCTGATCTGCTGCGCGGCTTCCGCCGAGGGCACGCTCAACACTTCACCGGCCTTGAGCCGGTTCATATTCTGGCCGATGAAGGCTTCCGGGTTGCCCCTGAACAGCGCGACGAGCATCTGGTCCAGCGACACATTCGGCTGCCGGGTGCGCTCGGCGATGCGGCTCAGCGAGTCGCCCTGCCGCACCTTGTACGTGCCCGCGCCCGCGCCGGCTGGCGCCGCCGCCTGGGGCGCAGCCGGCGGTTCGGC
>JAFEFZ010000026.1 GCA_018240325.1 Pseudomonadota bacterium | reverse complement strand
GTCGGCAACCCGAGCACGCTCGATGTCGTGCTCGGCAGCGTGCTGCTCGTCACGCTGCTCGAAGCGACGCGGCGCAGCATGGGCTGGCCGCTGCCGCTGATCGCGATCACCTTCATCGCCTACGCACTCGCCGGGCCGGCGTTCCCGGGGCTGCTCAAGCACGCCGGCGCGAGCTGGGTGCAGCTGATCAACCACCAGTACCTGACGAGCCAGGGCATCTACGGCGTTGCGCTCGGCGTGGTCGCGACCTACGTCTTCCACTTCGTGCTGTTCGGCGTGATCGCCACGCGCGTCGGCCTCGGCCAGCTGTTTCTCGACTTCGCGTCGGCGATCGCCGGGCGCTACGCCGGCGGGCCGGCCAAGGTCAGCGTGTTCGGCTCGGCGATGTTCGGCATGCTGTCGGGCTCGTCGGTCGCGAACGCGGTGACGGTCGGCTCGCTGACGATCCCCGCGATGATCCGCGTCGGCTACAAGCGCGAGTTCGCCGGCGCGGTCGAGGCGGCGTCGTCGACCGGCGGCCAGATCACGCCGCCGGTGCTCGGCGCCGCGGCCTTCCTGATGATCGAGTTCCTCGGCCTGCCGTACCAGACGATCATCGCCGCCGCCGCGGTGCCGGCCTTCATGCACTTCTTCGGCGTGTTCATGCAGGTGCACTTCGAGGCCAAGCGCTACGGCCTGCGCGGGCTGACCGAGGCCGAGATGCCGAAGCTGCGCGATTCGCTCGCGCGGCGCTGGCCGACGCTGATTCCGCTCGTGCTGCTGATCGCGATCCTCGTCACCGGGCGCACGCCGTACCTCGCGGCCTTCGCCGGGATCAGCAGTTGCGCGATCGTCGGCCTGACCACGCAGGAGCGCGGCAACACGCCGCGCCACTGGGCGCTGATGGGCGCACTGCACGCGGTGCTGCTCGTGCTGGTGTTCGGCGGCATCGAGCACGAGGCGCTGAAGGTCGGCCTCTTCCTCGCCGCGGCGGCGGCGACGCCGCTGCTGCTGAAGCGACTCGGGGTGCAAGGCCGCATCGGCGGCGTGGTGCTGATCGAGTCGCTGTCCACCGGCGCGAAGTACGCGCTCGCGGTGGGCGCGGCGGCGGCGACGGTCGGCATCGTGATCGGCGTCGTCACGCTCACCGGCGTCGGCTTCAAGCT
>JAFEFZ010000269.1 GCA_018240325.1 Pseudomonadota bacterium | reverse complement strand
CGCCGGTGCCGATGCCGGCGGCTGCCGCGCCGCCGGCGCCGCCCCGGCCGCCGGCCGCGGCCGCCGCCAGCCGCTCGATCGACTGGAGCCGCTTTGCCGCCGGCAGCGCGGCCGCGGTGCCGCAGCCGGCGGCCGACCGCGCCGGCAGCGCCCAGGCGGCAGTGCGGGTACGTGCGCCGCTGCTCGACCGGCTCGTCAACCAGGCGGGCGAAGTCAGCATCACGCGGGCGCGCATCGAGAGCGATGTCGGCCAGATCCGCGGCTCGCTCGGCGACCTGACCGAGAACCTCGACCGGTTGCGCCGCCAGCTGCGCGACCTGGAGCTGCAGGCCGAGTCGCAGATCGCGTCGCGCATGGAGGCGGCCAAGGCCGCGGCCCAGGCCTTCGACCCGCTCGAGATGGACCGCTTCACGCGCTTCCAGGAACTCACGCGGATGATGGCCGAGTCGGTCAACGACGTGGCCACCGTGCACCGCGGCCTGCAGCGCTCGCTGCAGGCCACCGAGGACGAGCTGGCGTCGCAGGCGCGGCTGACCCGCGACCTGCAGGACGACCTGCTGCGCACCCGCATGGTCGAGTTCGAGAGCCTGGCCGACCGGCTGTACCGCGTGGTGCGCCAGGCGGCCAAGGAAACCGGCAAGCAGGTGCGGCTGGACATCGCCGGCGGCGCGATCGAAGTCGACCGCGGCGTGCTCGACCGCATGACGGCACCCTTCGAGCACCTGCTGCGCAACAGCGTCGCGCACGGCATCGAGGCGCCGGCGCAGCGCCTGGCGGCGGGCAAGGATGCAGCCGGCGCGATCACGATCAGCCTGGCGCAGGAAGGCAACGAAGTCGCGGTCGAGTTCCGCGACGACGGCGCCGGCCTCGATCTCGATCGCATCCGCCGGCGCGCCGTCGCGCAGGGGCTGCTGGCCGAGGGCGCGCAGCCCGGCGACGCCGAGCTCGCCAACCTGATCTTCGCGCCCGGTTTCTCCACCGCCGACAACGTGTCGGAGCTGGCCGGCCGCGGCGTCGGCATGGACGTGGTGCGCGCCGAAGTCAACGCGATGGGCGGGCGCATCGAGACCGCCACGGCCGCCGGCCAGGGCGCGAGCTTCCGGCTGGTGCTGCCGCTGACCACCGCGGTCACCCAGGTGGTCATGCTGCGCTGCGGCGGCCTGGACGTGGCCGTGCCCTCGACGCTGGTCGAACAGGTGCGGCGCGTGCCCGCGGCCGAGCTCGAGCAGGCCTATGCCGGCGCAGGCTTCGCCGCCGGCGAGCGCGTGCTGCCCTTCTTCTGGCTGGGCGCGCTGCTGCGCGCCGACGCGCGCGGCCCGGCGGCCGCGCGCATGGCCACGGTGGTGATCGTGCGCAGCGCCGCGCAGCGCGTGGCGCTGCACGTCGACGAGGTGCTCGGCAACCAGGAAGTGGTGGTCAAGAACCTGGGGCCGCAGCTGGCGCGGCTGCCCGGGCTGGCAGGCGTCACGCTGCTGCCTTCGGGCGCCGTGGCGCTGATCTACAACCCGGTGGCGCTGGCGGCGACCTATGGCGACGCCGCGCGCGCCGCGCAGCGCCGGCAGCCGGCGGCGGACCAGCCGGCGGCGGCGGCCCCGGCCGAGGCGCGCGCGCCGCTGGTGCTGGTGGTCGACGATTCGCTGACCGTGCGCCGCGTGACCCAGCGGCTGCTCGAGCGCGAAGGCTATCGCGTGGCGCTCGCCAAGGACGGACTGGACGCGCTGGAGAAGCTGGCCGACGAGCTGCCGGCGGTGGTGCTGTCGGACATCGAGATGCCGCGCATGGACGGCTTCGACCTGGTGCGCAACCTGCGCGCCGATGCGCGGCTGGCGCAGCTGCCGGTGATCATGATCACGTCGCGGATCGCGCAGAAGCACCGCGACTATGCGGCCCGGCTGGGCGTCGACCACTACCTCGGCAAGCCCTACGCGGAGGACGAGCTGCTGTCGCTGGTGGCGCGCTGCGCGCAGGAGGCCGCGGTCACCGCCTGATCGTGCCGGCTGCCGGCACCACCGCCGCATAGCGCGCGAGCGTGCGCCGGCGCGCCTGGGCGTGCTGCACGATCGGCGCCGGGTAGTCGCGGCCGAGCTCGACGCCCGCGGCCGCCAGCTCGGCCGGGCCAGCCAGCCACGGCGCATGGATCAGCGCATCGGGCAGCGCCGCCAGCTGCGGCAGGTAGCGGCGGATGAAGCCGCCTGCCGGGTCGAAGCGGCGGCTCTGGGCGACCGGGTCGGTGATGCGGAACCAGGGCTGCGCGTCGCAGCCGGTCGAGGCCGCCCACTGCCAGCCGGCGTTGCTGGCAGCCAGGTCGTGGTCGTTCAGCCGGTCGGCGAAGCAGGCCTCGCCGCGGCGCCAGTCGACGCCCAGGTCCTTGACCAGGAAGCCGGCCGCCACCAGGCGCAGGCGGTGGTGCATGTAGCCGCTGCGGTCGAGCTGCCGCATCGCCGCATCCACCAGCGGGTATCCGGTGCGGCCCTGCGCCCAGGCGTCGAACAGCGCGTCGGCGCTGCGCCCGTGCTCCCAGCGGATGCGGTCGAACTCTGGCCGGAATGCGTGGTCGACGACGCGCGGGTGGTGGTGCAGGATCTGGTGGCAGAAGTCGCGCCGGATCAGCGCCGACAGCCAGGCCGCCGCGCCGCGCCGTGCCGGGCCGGCCTGCGCGCGCTGCCGCGCCTCGCGCACCACGCGCCGGATCGAGATCGTGCCGAAGCGCAGGTGCGGGCCCAGGTAGCTCGGCCCCTTGACGCCGGGGAAGTCGTGGGTCTGGTGGTAGCGGCCGATGCGCTCGGCCAGGAAGTCGTCGAGCAATTCGGTCGCGCCCGCGCTGCCGCTGGGCAGCCGCAGCGCGTGCAGGTTGGTCGGCGCGAAGCCGATCGCGGCGAGCGTGGGCACTGCCGCGGCGAGATCGGGCGGCACCGGCGCCAGCGCCGCCGCGTGGTGCGCCACCGGATAGGCCTTCACGCAGTACGGGTCGAACTTGGCCAGCCAGGCGCGGCGGTAGGGCGTGAAGGCGTCGTGGGCGGTGCCGGCGGCGCTGAGCAGCTCGTCGCGCTCGAAGATCACGTGGTCCTTCGAGGTGTGCAGCGCGATGCCGGCGTCGGCCAGCCGGCCGCGCACGCGCGCGTCGCACGCCAGCGCCGCCGGATCGTCGTCGTGGTTGGCGTAGACCGCCTGCACCGCCAGGCGCGCCGCCAGCGCCGGGATCTCGTCGACGGCACGGCCCCGGCACACGATCAGGCCCGCGCCCTCGATGCCGTGCGACGCACCGAGCGCGCGCAGCTGCGCGGCCAGCCCGACCAGGCTGTCGCGGACGAACTCCACCCGGCGGTCGGCGCGCAACCCGCGCTGCAGCAGCGGGTCGAGGATGTCGCGGTCGAAGACGAAGGCGCACCACACCCGCTGCGCGGCGCGCAGCGCGTGGTACAGCGCCGCCTGGTCGTCGGTGCGCAGGTCGCGCCGGAACCAGACGAGCGCCCGATCGAGGGGCCTGATCATCGCGCGGCAGTGTGCCGCAGCCATAAAATGCGGGTATGGGCGCCACCACCTTGAACCTCGCGAACCAGTTCCTGATCGCGATGCCGGGCATGCTCGACGACAACTTCGCGGGCTCGGTGGTGTACCTGTGCGAGCACAGCGACAAGGGCGCGCTCGGGCTGGTGATCAACAAGCCGATCGACATCGACCTGAAGAGCCTGTTCGACAAGGTCGAGCTCGATCTGCAGCGCGACGAGCTGGGCCGCCAGCCGGTGTTCTTCGGCGGCCCGGTGCAGACCGAGCGAGGCTTCGTGCTGCACGAGAAGCTGGCCGACGACGCGGCGCGCTTCAACTCCACGCTGTCGGTGCCCGGCGGGCTGGAGATGACCACCAGCAAGGACGTGCTCGAGGCGCTGGCCGCGGGCGACGGCCCGAAGCGCATCCTGATCACGCTCGGCTACAGCGGCTGGTCGGCGGGCCAGCTCGAGGACGAACTGGGCCGCAACGGCTGGCTCACGGTGGCGGCCGACCCGTCGGTCATCTTCGACACGCCGGTCGAGCAGCGCTACGAGCGCGCGCTGGCGCTGCTCGGTTTCGACCCGCGCATGCTGTCGCAAGAGGCCGGGCACGCATGAAGGCGACGGCGGTGCCGACCCGGCCGCCGGCCCGCAGCGCGCCTGCCACCTTCGTGGCATTCGATTTCGGCGAGCGCCGCGTCGGCGTCGCGGTCGGCAACGCGCTGCTGCGGCAGGCGCAGCCGCTGAAGACGCTGGCGCTGCAAGGCGAAGCCCGCTTCGCCGCGATCGGCGCGCTGCTGCGCGAATGGCAGCCCGATGCGCTGGTGGTCGGCGTGCCCTTCCATCCGGACGGCGCCGCGCACCTCAACACCGCGCGCGCGCGCCGCTTCGGCCGGCAGCTGCACGGCCGCTTCGGCCTGCCGGTGATCGAAATCGACGAGCGCTACAGCACCACCGAGGCGCTGGCCGGCGGCGCGGCCGACGTCGATGCCGCGGCGGCCGCGGTGATCCTCGACCAATACCTGCGCAGCCTCACGTGAGCACCGCGCTGCAGCTCGACGCCGAGGCGCTGTACGCGGCGCTGCGCGGCGGCGTGCGCGCGCTGCTCGAGCCCGGCGTGCAGCTGGTGGGCATCTGGTCGGGCGGCGCCTGGCTGGCCGAGCGGCTGCAGGCCGACCTGGGCCGCAGCGGGCCGGTCGGCGTGATCTCGAGCACGCTGCACCGCGACGACTTCGGCTCGCGCGGCATGGCCGCCGGCACCGACGCGACCCGGCTGCCCTTCGCGATCGAGGGCTGCCGCATCCTGCTGATCGACGACGTGCTCTACACCGGCCGCACGATCCGTGCGGTGATCAACGAGCTGTACGACTTCGGCCGCCCGGCGAGCGTGCAGCTCGCGGTGCTGGTCGACCGCGGCGGGCGCGAGCTGCCGATCGAGCCCGCCTTCGCCGCGGCACGGGTGGCGCTGCCGACGGCGCAGCGGCTGCGGTTGGCGCGCGACGAGGCCGGCCGCTTCGCATTCTCGGTGCGCGCGGGGGGCTGAATGCTGTCGCGCCGCAACCCGCAGCTCAACGCCCACGGCGAACTGATCCACCTGCTGTCGATCGAGGGGCTGCCGCGCGAGGTGCTGGTGCAGATCCTCGACACCGCCGGCACCTTCCTCAGCGTCAACGACCGCGAAGTCAAGAAGGTGCCGCTGCTGCGCGGCAAGAGCGTGTTCAACCTGTTCTTCGAGAACTCCACGCGCACCCGCACCACCTTCGAGATCGCCGCCAAGCGCCTGTCGGCCGACGTGCTCAACCTGGACATCGCGCGCTCGAGCGCCGCCAAGGGCGAGAGCCTGCTCGACACCATCGCCAACCTGTCGGCGATGCACGCCGACATGTTCGTGGTGCGCCACAGCGAGAGCGGCGCGCCCTACCTGATCGCCAAGCACTGCGCGCCGCACGTGCGCGTGGTCAACGCCGGCGACGGCCGCCACGCGCACCCGACGCAGGGCCTGCTCGACCTGTACACGATCCGCCACTACAAGCCCGCGCTGCGCGAGCTGACGGTGGCGATCGTCGGCGACATCGTGCACTCGCGCGTCGCGCGCTCCGACATCCACGCGCTGTCGATCATGGGCGTGCCCGAGATCCGCGTGGTCGGGCCGAAGACGCTGGTGCCCGCCGACTTGCGCGCGATGGGCGTGCGCGTGTGCCACGACCTGGCCGAAGGCCTGCGCGATGCCGACGTGGTGATCATGCTGCGGCTGCAGAACGAGCGCATGAGCGGCGCGCTGCTGCCCAGCGCGGGGGAATTCGCCAAGAGCTGGGGGCTCACGCCGGACAAGCTCGCGCTGGCCAGGCCCGACGCCATCGTCATGCACCCGGGGCCGATCAACCGCGGCGTCGAGATCGATTCGGCGGTGGCCGACGGCGCGCACAGCGTGATCCTGCCGCAGGTGACCTTCGGCATCGCGGTGCGCATGGCGGTGATGTCGATCATCGCGGGCAACGCAGCGTGAGCGGCGCAGCATGAACATCCTGATCCGCGGCGGCCGCGTGGTCGATCCGGCCTCGGGGCGCGACGAGGCCGCCGACGTGGCGGTCGCGTCGGGCCGCATCGTCGCGATCGGCGCGGTCGGCGCCGAATTCGCCGCCGCACGGACGATCGACGCGCACGGGCTGGTGGTCGCGCCCGGGCTGGTCGACCTGTCGGCGCGGCTGCGCGAACCCGGGGCCGAGCACCAGGGCTTCCTCGAAAGCGAGCTGGCGGCGGCCGCGGCCGGCGGCGTGACCAGCCTGGTCTGCCCGCCCGACACCGAGCCGCCGCTGGACGAGCCCGGGCTGGTCGAGATGCTGAAGTTCCGCGCGCGCAAGCTCAGCCGCTGCCGGCTGCTGCCGCTGGGCGCGCTCACCCGCGGCCTGGCCGGCCAGGTGCTGACCGAGATGGCCGAGCTCACCGAGGCCGGCTGCGTCGGCTTCTCGCAGGGCGACGCGCCGCTGCCCGACAACCAGGTGCTGCTGCGCGCGATGCAGTACGCGGCCACCTTCGGCTACGCGGTGTGGCTGCGCCCGCAGGATCCGCAGCTCGGCCGCGGCGTGGCCGCCAGCGGTGCGGTGGCGACGCGGCTGGGCCTGGCCGGCGTGCCGGCGGCCGCCGAGACGATCGCGCTGCACACCGCCTTCGAGCTGGCGCGCGCCACCGGCGCGCGCGTGCACTTCTGCCAGTTGTCCAGCGCTGCCGGCGTCGCGCTGCTGCGCGCGGCCAAGGCGCAGGGGCTGCCGGTGACGGCCGACGTCAGCATCAACTCGCTGCACCTGAGCGACGTCGACATCGGCTACTTCAACCCCGACATGCGGCTGCAGCCGCCGCTGCGCCAGCCGGCCGACCGCGACGCGCTGCGCGCCGGGCTGGCCGACGGCACCATCGATGCGCTCGTGTCCGACCACAACCCGGTGGCCGACGACGCCAAGACGCTGCCTTTCGGCGAGGCCGAGCCCGGCGCCACCGGGCTGGAGCTGCTGCTCAGCCTGGCGCTGAAATGGGGCGCCGACAGCGGCCTGCCGCTGGCGGCCACGCTGGCGCGCGTGACCTGCGACCCGGTGCGCGTGCTCGGCGGCGCCGCCGGCTCGCTGGCCGCCAGCGCCGGCCGGCTGGTCGAGGGCGGCGTGGCCGACCTGTGCCTGTTCGACCCCGAGCCCACCTGGCGCATCGACCGCGCGGCGCTGCGCAGCCAGGGCAAGCACACGCCCTTCGCCTTCGAACACACAGGCATGGCGCTGCCCGGCCGGGTGCGCGCGACGCTGATGGCCGGCGGCATCGCGTTCGACGCGCAGGGCGGCGGATGAGCCCGCCGGGCCGCCCCAAGGGCGAGCACGGCAGCGTGCAGCCCGCAACTTGCTTCATGACCCCGCCCCGTGCCGTCCCGAAGGCCAGTCCCGCAGTAGGCGACTCCCGCCGCGGGTTGCCCGGGACTGCGGCGCGCGCATCCGCAGGCGCGCCGTGACCGACGGCCTGCGTGCCGCGGCGCGCCTGGCCGCGGCCGTGCTGCACCTGCTGCACGGCATCGCGCTGATCACGCTGCGCTTCCCGACGCTCGACGCGCACGGCCGCAGTGCGCGCGTGCGCGGGTGGTCGGCCGGGCTGCTGCGCCGCTTCGGGCTGGAGCTCGACGTCACGGGCGCGCCGCCGCGTCCGGGGGCGACGCTGCTGGTGGCCAACCACGTGTCGTGGCTGGACATCGCCGCGATCCATGCGGTCGTGCCGCAGGCGCGCTTCGTGTCCAAGGCCGAGGTGCGGCGCTGGCCGCTGCTGGGCCGGCTGGTCCGCGGCGCCGGCACGCTGTTCATCGAGCGCGACCGCAAGCGCGACGCGCTGCGCGTGGTGCACCGCGTCGCCGAGGCGCTGCGCGCCGGCGAGCGCGTGGCCGTCTTCCCCGAAGGCACCACCGGCGCCGGGCCGCAGCCGCTGCCCTTCCACGCCAACCTGCTGCAGGCGGCGATCGCCACCGGCACCCCGGTGCAGCCGGTGGTGCTGCGCTACAGCGCGCCCGGCGCGGCCTTCAGCCCGGCGGTCGAGTTCGTCGGTGCCGTCACGCTGACGCAAAGCGTCTGGCGGATCGCGCGCGCCCGCGGGCTGCGGGTGCACGTGGAGCTGCTGCAGCCGCAGGGCACGCGCCATGCCGACCGGCGCGCGCTGGCGCTGCGGCTGCGGCAGCAGATCGGCGAGCGGCTGCAGCAGCAGGCCGGTGAGGCCGCGCCCGGCGGGGCGCGGCCGGAGGCGGCCGAAGCTGCGGCCGAAGCGCCGGGCGGTGCAGCGGCCGCAGGCGCAGCCGAAGGGCCGGCCGCGGGGGCCGCCCGGCAGACGGCCGCACCCATCGCCGCCGGGGCACGGCGATGATCGACCTGCTGCTGACCTTCGCCGACGAGCGCCCGCTGGCGCGCCGGCTGGCGGCGGCGGCCGGCGTGCCGCTGCGGCTGGTCGAGCGCCACGCCTTCCCCGACGGCGAGACCCGGCTGCGGCTGCCGCCGGCGCTGCCGCCGCGGGTGGCGCTGCTGCGCGGCCTGCAGCGGCCCAACGACCGGCTCGCCGAGCTGCTGATCGCCGCGCCGGCGGCG
>JAFEFZ010000268.1 GCA_018240325.1 Pseudomonadota bacterium | reverse complement strand
CCCAGTGGTACAGGCAGCGGCGCTTGAGCGCGTCGTGCACCTCGCGCGTGCGGTTGCTGGTGATCAGCGTGATCGGCGGCTCGGCCGCGACCACGGTGCCGAACTCGGGGATCGTCAGCTGGTTCTCGGCCAGCACCTCGAGCAGGAAGGCGTCGAAAGGCTCATCGGCGCGGTCGAGCTCGTCGATCAGCAGCACCGGCGAACGCGTCTGCGTCAGCGCCTGCAGCAGCGGGCGCTCGATCAGCATGCGGCGCGAATACAGGTTGCGCGCCAGCGCCTCGCGGTCGACTTCGTGCGCCGCCTCGGCCAGGCGGATCTCGATCATCTGCCGGCCGATGTTCCATTCGTAGGCGGTCTGCGCGATGTCCAGGCCTTCGAAGCACTGCACGCGGATCAGCCGTGTGTCGAGCGCGCGCGCCAGCACCTTGGCGAGTTCCGTCTTGCCGACGCCGGGCGCGCCCTCCAGGAACAGCGGGCGCTGCAGCTTCAGGCTCAGGAATAGCGCGGTCGCGAGCTGGCGGTCGCAGACGTAGTTCTCGGCCGCGAGCAGCGCGATCACCGCGTCGACGTCGGCGGGCAGGCTCAGGCTCATGGGGTGGGTCCGGCGGCTGGCGGTCTGGGCATTCTGCGCCTGCCGCAGCAGGCCTGAAGCGCGAAGGGCCGACCCTCGCGGGGCGGCCCTCGGCGCGTGCGCAAGCGCAGCGCGGTCGGCGTGCTCAGCGCGCGTTGGCCGCCGCGACCGCGCGCGCCGCCATCACGCTGAGCATCGCGGCGCGGTACTCGGCGCTGGCATGCAGGTCGGCATTGAAGCCGGCCGGCGACAGCTGCACCGCCTTCGCGGCTTCGGGCGTGAAGCTCTTGGCCAGCGCCGCCTCGAGCTCGGCGACGCGATACACGCTGCCCTTGCAGCCGGTGGCCGCCACGCGCACGCCGCCCGCGGTCTGGGCGACGAACACGCCGACCAGCGCGAAGCGCGACGCCGGCTGCTTGAACTTCGCGTAGGCCGCCTTCTGCGCCGCGGGGAAGGCGACCGACACGATCAGCTCGCCCGGTTGCAACGCGGTTTCGAACATGCCGGTGAAGAAGTCGTCGGCCACGATCGAGCGCCGGTCGGTGTTGACGGTCGCACCCAAGGCCAGCAGGCCGGCCGGGTAGTCGGCCGCCGGGTCGGCGTTGGCCACCGATCCGCCGATCGTGCCCTGGTTGCGCACCATCGCGTCGCCGATGCTGCCGGCCAGCTCGGCCAGCGCGGGGATCGCGCCGCGCACCGCGGCCGAGCGCGCGACTTCGGCGTGCGGCGTCATCGCGCCGATGGTCACGGTGTTGCCGGCGACGGTGATGCCCTTCAGGTCGGCGATGGCGCCCAGGTCGACGAGCCGCTCGGCCGACGACAGGCGGAGCTTCATCGCCTGGATCAGCGTCTGGCCGCCGGCCAGGTAGCGGGCATCGCCCTGGATCGCGGCGGCGGCCGCGGCCCGGTCGGCTGGGCGCTGGTAGTCGAAGCTGTACATGTGCAGGTCTCCTTGTCCGTCGCCGTGCTCAGGCCTTGCCGCGGGCGGCACGCCACACGCGCTCGGGCGTGGCCGGCATCGCGATGTCGCGCACGCCGAGCGCGTCGGTCAGCGCGTTGATGAAGGCCGGCGGCGAGCCGATCGCGCCGGCTTCGCCGCAGCCCTTGACGCCCAGCGGGTTGTGCGTGCACGGCGTGACGGTGTGGTCGATCGTGAAGCTCGGCAGGTCGTCGGCGCGCGGCATCGCGTAGTCCATGTACGAGCCGGTCAGCAGCTGGCCCGATTCGGCGTCGTAGGCGCAGGCTTCGAGCATCGCCTGCCCGATCCCCTGCGCCAGCCCGCCGTGCACCTGGCCGGCGACGATCATCGGGTTGACGAGGTTGCCGAAGTCGTCGACCGCGGTGAAGCGGTCCACCCGCGTCTTGCCGGTCTCGGGGTCGACCTCGACCTCGCACACGTAGCTGCCCGACGGATAGGTGAAGTTGGTCGGGTCGTAGAACGCGTTCTCGTTCAGCCCGGGCTCGAGCTTGTCGAGCGGGTAGTTGTGCGGCACATAGGCGGTCAGCGCCACCTGGCCGAACGGGATCTTCTTGTCGGTGCCCTTGACGTGGAACTCGCCGCCGTCGAAGTCGATGTCGGTGTCGGCGGCCTCGAGCAGGTGGGCGGCGATCTTCTTGCCCTTGGCGATGATCTTGTCGACCGCCTTGACGATCGCGGTGCCGCCCACCGCCAGCGAACGGCTGCCGTAGGTGCCCATGCCGAAGGGCACGCGGCCGGTGTCGCCGTGCACGATCTCGACCGACTCCACCGGGATGCCGAGCTTGCCCGCCACCACCTGCGCGAAGCTGGTCTCGTGCCCCTGGCCGTGGCTGTGCGAGCCGGTGAACACCGTGACAGTGCCGGTGGGGTGCACGCGCACCTCGCCCGCCTCGAACAGCCCGGCGCGCGCACCGAGCGCGCCGGCGATGTTGCTCGGCGCGAGCCCGCAGGCCTCGATGTAGCAGCTGTAGCCCAGCCCGCGCTTGAGCCCCTTGGCCTCGGACGCCGCGCGGCGGGCGGCGAAGCCGGCCACGTCGGCGATCTGCAGCGCCTTGTCCAGGTGCGCCGCATAGTCGCCGGTGTCGTAGGTCAGGCCCACCGGCGTCGCGTACGGGAACTGGGTGATGAAGTTGCGGCGGCGGATCTCGGCCGGGTCCATCTGCATGTCGCGCGCCGCGGTCTCGACCAGCCGCTCGACGACGTAGGTCGCTTCGGGCCGGCCGGCGCCGCGGTACGCGTCCACCGGCGAGGTGTTGGTGAACACCGCCTTGACCTCGGCATAGATCGCCGGCGTCTTGTACTGGCCCGCGAGCAGCGTCGCGTACAGGATCGTCGGCACGCTCGACGCGAAGGTCGACAGGTACGCGCCCATGTTGGCGATGGTGTGCACGCGCATCGCCAGGAAGTTGCCCTGCGCATCCATCGCCAGCTCGGCGGTAGTCGCGTGGTCGCGGCCGTGCGCGTCCGACAGGAACGATTCGCTGCGCTCGGCGGTCCACTTGATCGGCCGGTTCAGGCGCTTGCTGGCGAACACCAGCGCCGTCTCCTCCGCATACAGGAAGATCTTGGAGCCGAAGCCGCCGCCGACGTCGGGCGCGATCACGCGCATCTTCGACTCGGGGATGCCGAGCACGAAGGCGCACATCAGCAGCCGCTCGACATGCGGGTTCTGGTTGGCGACGTACAGCGTCCAGCTGTCGTCGTGGCGGGTGTAGTGCGCGTTGGCCGCGCGCGGCTCCATCGCGTTGGGGATCAGCCGGTTGTTGGCGAATTCGAGCCGGCTGACCTTGGCCGCCTGGGCGAAGGCGGCATCGACCGCCGCTGCGTCGCCGTGGCCCCAGGTGTAGCAGACGTTGTCGGGCACGTCGTCGTGCACCGAGCTCGCGGCGCCCGCGGCCTGGGTGATGTCGATCACCGGCACGAGTTCTTCGTAGTCGACCTCCACCGCCTCGGCGGCGTCGCGCGCCTGCAGGTAGGTTTCGGCCACCACCAGCGCGAGCGCGTCGCCGACGTAGCGCACCTTGCCGTGCGCCAGCACCGGGTGCGCCGGCTCCTTCATCGGCGTGCCGTCCTTGCTGTGGATCAGCCAGCCGCAGGGCAGCCCGCCCACCTTGGCTTCGGCGATGTCGGCGCCGGTGACGATGCCCACCACGCCGGGCATCGCCCGGGCGGCGTCGAGGTTGACGGCCTTGATGCGCGCGTTCGCGTACGGCGAGCGCACGAAGAAGCCGTAGGTCTGCCCGGGCAGCACCACGTCGTCGGTGTACTGGCCGGCGCCGGTCAGGAAGCGCAGGTCCTCGCGGCGGCGCAGCGATTGGCCGATCGGCGAGCTGGAGATGTCGGTCATGGCGGTCTCCTTCGCGTCAGGCCTTGGCGCCAGCCTGGCAGTGCTGGATCGCCTTGACGATGTTGTGGTAGCCGGTGCAGCGGCAGATGTTGCCGTCCAGGCCCTCGCGGATCTGCGCCTCGCTGGCCTGCGGGTTGTCGTCCAGCAGCTGCACCGCCGCCATCACCATGCCGGGCGTGCAGAAGCCGCACTGCAGGCCGTGGCACTCGCGGAAGGCTTCCTGCATCGGGTGCAGCCGGCCGTCGACGGCCAGGCCTTCGATCGTCGTGATGGTCGCGCCTTGGGCCTGCACCGCGAGCATCGAGCAGGCCTTGACCGCGCGCCCGTTCAGCTGGATGGTGCAGGCGCCGCATTGCGCGGTGTCGCAGCCGACGTGGGTGCCGGTCAACTGCAGCTGCTCGCGGATCAGCTGCACGAGCAACGTGCGCGGGTCGACGCTGGCGGTCACGGCGCGGCCGTTGACCGTCAGGGATAGTTGGACGCTCACGGGGGGTCTCCTTCTGCGAAGTGAGTTGCCGCCCGGCGGCGGGCGGCAAACCGGCCCATTGTCCGAGCCGGTCGAAGCCCCCGGCAACACCGGCCAAACCCTAGGTCGGCCCCACGGCCCCGTGGCGCGGCGGATGCGGCGCAGCGCGGCCGCGCGCAGCCCCGATCAGAGCGCGCAGCTGCGAAAGCCGCAGAAGAGCTCGTCCCGATGGGGTGCGGCGAAGCGGCGCGCGCGCGGATGGCGCTGGCGCGACCGCGTCATCCACGACGCGCCGCGCAGCACGCCGCAGCGCCCCGGCTCGGGGAACGGCGAGAAGCCGGGCGGCACCTCGCCGCCGCCGGGATAGGGCCGTGCGCTGCCCAGCACCCACTCGAACACGTCGCCCCAGACGAAGCCGCGCGGCGCGCCCTGCAGCGCGGCCAGTTCCCATTCGGCTTCGGTCGGCAGCCGGCGGCCGGCCCAGCGGCACCAGGCCTCGGCCTCGTGCCGGCTGACGTGCACCGCCGCCTGCGCCGGGCCGACCCGCTGCATCTGTCCCTGGCGCTGCACCAGCACCGCCTGGCGCATCTGCTCGACGTAGCGCGGCGCGCGCCGCGCCTCGGCCTGCACCCAGGCCCAGCCCTCGGCGCTCCACCACTGCGGCTCGTCGCAGCCGCCATCGACCACGAACTCGGCGTAGCGGGCCCAGCTCACCGCCTGCGCGTCGATCTCGAACTCGGGCACCGCGACCTCGTGCGCCCAGCGCTCGTTGGCCGGCACCAGCCCGCCCGGCGGCGAGCCGAGCGTGAAGCGCTGCGCGGGAAAGCCTATGGGCTCGCGCCCGGCGCGCGCCGGGCGCGGCAGCCAGGGGGCCGGCGCCTCGGGGTCCGGCGGCAGCTGCAGCGCCTGCGCCGCAGCCGCCAGCGCCTCGCCGACGATGTCCTCGCGGCGCAGCGCGAGGCGAAACACGTACAGCGCGGCGTCGCTGTCGCCGGCGGCCGCCAGCAGGTCCAGCGTCGCATCCAGGGTCTCGACCAGGTACTGGCGCAGCGCCGCCGGCTCGGGCAGGGCCAGG
The DNA here is from genome assembly GCA_018240325.1 of Pseudomonadota bacterium. Lineage (GTDB taxonomy): Bacteria > Pseudomonadota > Gammaproteobacteria > Burkholderiales > Burkholderiaceae_C > Rubrivivax. Next base: position 14,768 of record JAFEFZ010000268.1, on the reverse strand, counting down.
CGCCAGCGCTGCACGCGGTCGTGCACCGAGGGGTCGAACCAGTCGTCGGCCTCGCGTTCGATCGACGCCAGGTGCGGCCCGCGCCGGTCGGCCGCCTCGCCGCGCCCGCGCTGCACATGGCGCGCGATCCAGTACTCCTGGAACCAGGCCGCATGGCCCACCAGCCACAGCGGCGGATCGGCCAGCGCGCTGGGCCCCAGCGCGGGCAGCACCGGCTCGAACGCCGCCAGCCAGCGCAGCGTGCAGTTGCGCGCGTCGATCAGCGCCAGCGACAGCAGGTCGGGCCCGGCGCTGCGCATGCGCAGCGGGTCGTCGATCGCGGCGGCGGCTTCGTGCACCGGCAGTGCGTCAGCGCTCGATGCAGGCGTACGCGCTGTGGTTGTGGATCGACTCGAAGTTCTCGACCTCGACCCGGTAGCGGCCGATGCGCGCGTCGCGGTTCAGCGCCAGCGCGACGTCGCGCACCAGATCCTCGACGAACTTCGGGTTCTCGTACGCGCGCTCGGTGACCCACTTCTCGTCGACGCGCTTGAGCAGCGGCCACAGCTCGCTCGACGCCTGGTCTTCGGCGAAGCGCACCAGTTCGTGCCACTCCACCGGCTGCAGCACCTCGACCCGGATGCGCACCAGCGAGCGCTGGTTGTGCGCACCGTAGTCGGAGATCTCCTTCGAGCACGGGCACAGGCTCTTCACCGGCACGCCGACCTCGGCCCACACGCGGCTCGCGCCCTCGTGCGTCTCGGCGATCCACGCGCCTTCGTAGTCGAGCAGGCTGGCCACGCCCGACACCGGCGCGCGCTTGCGCAGGAAGAAGGCGAAGCGCGCCTCGATCCGCCCGGCCTCGGCGTCGAGCCGCTCGAGCATCTGCGCGTGGCGTGCGCGCAGCGCGGCGGCGTCGAGTGGCGCGTCGAGCGCGTCGAGCCAGCCGAGGAAGCGCGACATGTGGGTGCCCTTGCGCTCGGCCGGCAGCGCGACATCCAGGTCCCAGACCGCGGCGGTGCTCTGCACCGCGCCGGCCACGCGCAGCTGCAGCGGCCAGCGCACGCCGCGCACGCCCACGCGCTGGATCGCGACGCGGCGCTCGTCGCGCTCGCCTTGCGTATCGGGGATGTGCAGCAGTTCGGTCAGCTGGTTCATCGCGGCACGAGGATGGCACCCGAAGGCATTGTCGGCCGGCGTAGGGGCATCGCGCGGCCGCGCCGCGGGCCCGCGCGCCAGGCCGGCCGTTCCGGGCCGCCAGGCTCCAGCGCGGGGCAGGCGCGCCGCAACCCGGCCCCGCGGGCGCTCAACACGCGGCCACCGGCCGCAGCACGGTCAGCCGGCTGCCGTAGCGCTGCTGGATCGCGCGCACGATGCCCTCGGCGTCGAGCCCGCACTGCGCCAGCAGCTGGGCCGGGTCGCCGTGCTCGACGAAGTGGTCGGGCAGCCCCAGCTGCAGCAGCGGCACGGCGACGCCGTTGGCGGCCAGGCATTCGGCCACCGCGCTGCCGGCGCCGCCCATCACGGCGCCCTCCTCGATCGTGACCAGCGCCTCGTGGCTGCGCGCGGCCTGCAGCACCGCTTCGGCGTCGAGCGGCTTGACGAAGCGCATGTTGAACACGCTGGCATCGAGCGCGTCGGCCGCCTGCAGCGCCGGGTACAGCAGCGTGCCGAAGGCGAGGATCGCCACGCGCGGCCCGCCGGCAGCGCTGGTGCGCGTGGTGCGGCGGCGCTGCTCGGCCTTGCCCCAGGGCAGTTCGTCGAGCGCCGGCTCGACCGCCGCGCCGACGCCGGTGCCGCGCGGGTAGCGCACCGCCACCGGATGATCCTGGCGGAACGCGGTGGTCAGCGCGCGCCGGCATTCGGCCTCGTCGGCCGGCGCGATCAGGCTCAGGTTGGGCACGCAGCGGATGTACGCGATGTCGAAGGCTCCGCAGTGGGTGGCGCCGTCGGCACCGACGATGCCGGCGCGGTCGAGCGCGAACACCACCGGCAGGTTCTGGATCGCGACGTCGTGGATCAGCTGGTCGTAGCCGCGCTGCAGGAAGGTGCTGTAGATCGCCACCACCGGCTTGAGCCCCTCGCAGGCCAGGCCGGCGGCAAAGGTGACCGCGTGCTGCTCGGCGATGCCGACGTCGTAGTAGCGCTTCGGGAAGCGCTTGTGGAACTCGACCATGCCCGAGCCTTCGCGCATCGCCGGCGTGATGCCGACCAGGCGCGGGTCGGCCTCGGCCATGTCGCACAGCCACTGGCCGAAGACCTGGGTGAAGGTGGGCTTGCCCGGCGCGGCCTTCGGGAAGCCTTCAGCCGGGTCGAAGCGGCCCGAGGCGGCGTGGTACTTGACCGGGTCGGCCTCGGCCAGCTTGTAGCCCTGCCCCTTGCGCGTGACGATGTGCAGGAACTGCGGGCCGCGCTTGCCGCGCAGGTTCTCCAGCGTCGGCACGAGCGCGTCGAGGTCGTGGCCGTCGATCGGGCCGACGTAGTTGAAGCCGAACTCCTCGAAGATCGTGCCGGGCACGACCAGGCCCTTGGTGTGCTCCTCGAGGCGGCGCGCCAGCTCGTACAGCGGCGTGTGCTTGAGCACGCTCTTGGCGCCTTCGCGCGCCTGCGCGTACAGGCTGCCGCTGAGCAGCCGCGCCAGGTACTTGTTGAGCGCGCCCACCGGCGGGCTGATCGACATGTCGTTGTCGTTGAGCACCACCAGCAGGTCGGCGTGCAGGCCGCCGTGCGCGACGCCGGCGTTGTTCAGCGCCTCGAAGGCCATGCCGCCGGTCATCGCGCCGTCGCCGATCACCGCCACGACGCGCCGCTCCTCGCCCTTGAGCTTGGCCGCCATCGCCATGCCGAGCGCGGCCGAGATCGACGTGGAGCTGTGGCCGGTGCCGAAGGTGTCGTACTCGCTTTCCTCGCGCCGCGGGAAGCCGGCGATGCCGCCTTGCTGGCGCAGCCCGGCCATCGCCTCGCGCCGCCCGGTCAGCACCTTGTGCGCGTAGGTCTGGTGGCCCACGTCCCAGACGATGCGGTCGCGGGGCGTGTCGTACACGTGGTGCAGCGCCACCGTCAGCTCGATCGTGCCGAGGTTGCTGCCCAGGTGGCCGCCGGTCTGGCTGACGCTGTGCAGCACGCAGGCGCGCAACTCCTGCGCCAGCACCTGCAGCTCGGCGCGCGACAGCCGCTTCAGGTCCGCCGGGGACTGGACCGATTCGAGGAGGGTATAGCGGTTGTGCATGTCAACTGTCGCGATCGACGACCATGTCGGCCAGCTGGGCCAGGGTGCGGGTGCCGTGCAGGCCGCAGCGGGCCAGTGCGGCCTGCGCCGCGGTGCGCAGCTGCGCCGCCTCGCGGCGCGCCGCCGCCAGCCCGAGCACCGATACGTAGGTCGGCTTGTTGTGGACCAGGTCCTTGCCCGCGGTCTTGCCGAGGGTCTGCGATTCCTGGGTGACGTCGAGGATGTCGTCGACCACCTGGAAGGCCAGCCCGACGGCGGCGCCGTAGTCCTCGAGCGCGGCCCAGGCCGGCGGCGTGCAGCGGCCGCAGGCCGCCCCCATCAGCACGCTGGCCTGCAGCAGTGCGCCGGTCTTGCGGCTGTGCATGTCGCGCAGCGCCTGCTCGTCCAGCGGCTTGCCGATGCTCGCCAGGTCGATCGCCTGGCCGCCGGCCATGCCGGCGTGGCCGGCGGCGCGCGCCAGCAGCGCGCACAGCCTGGCCTGCAGCCGCGGCTCGACCCCTTGCTCGGGCGTCAGCACCTCGAAGGCCAGCGCCTGCATCGCGTCGCCGGCGAGCATCGCCTGCGCCTCGCCGTGGCGCACGTGCACGGTGGGCTTGCCCCGGCGCAGCACGTCGTTGTCCATGCAGGGCATGTCGTCGTGCACCAGCGAGTACGCATGGATCAGCTCGACCGCGACCGCCGCGCGCAGCGCCGCCTCGCGCGCGCCGCCGACTGCGCGGCACGCGGCCAGCACCAGCAGCGGCCGCAGCCGCTTGCCGCCGTCGAGCACGCCGTAGCGCATCGCGTCGCCCAGGCCGGCCGGCGCGCCGGCCGGCACCCAGGCGTCGAGCGCGCGCTCGACCTCGGCCAGCTCGCCGTCCATCCACTGCTCGAAAGCGGCGGATTCGTCGGGCACGAGCATGGCGGTCTCACTGAAATTCATGAAGCGGTCCAGGGTTTGAGCTGCCCTTCGTCCAGCAGCTTGACCTGCTCCTCGACCGCCTGCAAGCGCTCGCGGCACAGTTGCAGCAACTCGGCGCCGCGCCGGTAGCCGGCGAGCAACTGGTCCAGCGGCAACTGGCCGGCTTCCATCGCCTGTACCAGGCGCTCGAGCTCGGCCAGCGCCTGCTCGTAGCTCGGGGCGGCCGGGACGGGGTTGCGGGGCATCGGATCCGGGTCGCGCGAAACGGCGGATTTTAAACGGCCGCGCCCGGCCCGCGGAAGGCGCGTGGGTAGAATCGCCGGTTCCGGCCGATCCGGTGGGCTGCGCGCCACACCCGCGATCGGGCGGCGATACCCATCCGCGGGGCCACCGGGTGGGAGGTTGACATACCCACTCATGGAGATCCGCCCGGATCATGTCGAACCTGAGCATCAGTCTCGAAGCTCTGGAGCGCAGCCGCTCGCAACTTCCCGTCAGCAGCTACTTCGACGACGACGTGTACCGCGCCGAGCGCGCGCGCATCTTCGAGCGCAGCCCGGCGTACGTCGGCCACACGCTGTGGGTGCCCGAGGCGGGCGACTACCACACGCTGCCGCAGGAGGGCGAGGGCCGCATGCTGCTGCGCGCCGGCGACGGCGTGCGGCTGCAGTCCAACGTCTGCCGCCACCGCCAGGCGCTGATGCTGCGCGGCAAGGGCCATGCGCAGCAGCACGTGGTCTGCCCGGTGCACCGCTGGACCTACGACCTCGAGGGCCGGCTGGTCGGTGCGCCGCACTTCCCCGAAGACCCCTGCCTGCACCTGCGCGCCTGGCCGCTGCGCGACTGGCGCGGGCTGCTGTTCGAGGATCGCGGCCGCGATGTCGCCGCGGCGCTGGCCGGCTTCGGCCATGCGGACCTGGACTTCAGCGGCCACGTGCTCGACCGGATCGAACTGCACGACTGCCGCTACAACTGGAAGACCTTCATCGAGGTCTATCTCGAGGACTACCACGTCGGCCCCTTCCACCCGGGGCTCGGCGGCTTCGTCACCTGCGACGACCTGCGCTGGGAGTTCGGTGCGCACCACTCGGTGCAGACGGTGGGCGTGCAGGGCGCACTGGCGCGGCCGGGTTCGCCCGTCTACCGGCGCTGGCACGAGGCGCTGCTGCGCTGGCGGCAGGGCCGGCCGCCGGCGCACGGCGCCATCTGGCTGACGCTGTACCCGACCGTGATGGTCGAGTGGTACCCGCACGTGCTGGTGGTGTCGACGCTGCACCCGCAGGGCCCGCAGCGCACGCTGAACATGGTCGAGTTCTACTATCCCGAAGAGATCGTCGCCTTCGAGCGCGAGTTCGTCGAGGCCCAGCAGGCCGCGTACATGGAGACCTGCATCGAGGACGACGAGATCGCCGAGCGCATGGACGGCGGCCGGCGCGCGCTGATGCAGCGCGGCGACGACGAATTCGGCCCCTACCAGAGCCCGATGGAAGACGGCATGCAGCACTTCCACGAGTGGTACCGGCGCGAGATGGGCTGGGGCGCCGACGGCGCCGCCGGCTGAGGAAGCCCGGTGCCGATCACACTGCCGGGCCCGCTGATCGACGCAGCGGCACTGCTGCGGCTGCAGGCAGCCGCCGGGCCGCTGGTCGTGCTCGACTGCAGCTTCGACCTGGCCGACCCGCAGGCCGGCGAGCGCGCATTCGCCGCCGCGCACCTGCCGCACGCACAGTACGCGCACCTCGACCGCGACCTGTCCGGGCCGAAGACCGGCCGCAACGGCCGCCACCCGCTGCCCGCGCGCGCGGCCTTCGCCGCCACGGCCGGCCGCTGGGGCATCGCGCCGGGGGTGCCCGTGGTCTGCTGCGACGCGCAGGGCGGCCCCTATGCGGCACGCGCCTGGTGGCTGCTGCGCTGGCTCGGCCACGCCCAGGTGGCGGTGCTGGACGGCGGCCCCGCCGCCTGGGCGGCGGCCGGCGGAGCGTTCGTCGCCGGGGCGCCGGCCACGGACGCTGCGCCGCTGCCGCCCTACCCGGCGCTGCCGCCGGCGATGCCCACGATCGACGCCGCCGGGCTGCTGGCCGTGCTGCAGCGCCGGCCAGTGCTCGACGCGCGCGCACCCGAGCGTTTTCGCGGCGAAGTCGAGCCGCTGGACCCCGTGGCCGGGCGCATCCCCGGCGCGCACAACCGCAACTTCCGCGACAACCTCACGCCCGACGGCCGCTTCAAGCCGGCAGCGCAGCTGCGGGCCGAGTTCGCCGCGCTCGGCGGCGCGCCGGCCGACTGGGTGCACCAGTGCGGCTCGGGCGTGACCGCCTGCCACAACCTGCTGGCGATGGAGCGGGCCGGGCTGGCCGGCTCGGCGCTGTACCCGGGTTCATGGAGCGAATGGTGCGCCGACCCGGCGCGCCCGGTCGAACGCGGCTGACTTTGCGCCGCTGCACCTTCGCGCCGCCGCCGCCGCTGCCCATAATGGACCCCGCGGGTCCGATGGCCGGTCCCAGTCTTCGACAGCACAAGGAGTAGGCGATGTACAAGCGCATCCTGGTCTCGACCGATGGTTCCGAAATCAGCCGCAAGGCAGCGGCCAGCGCCGTGGCGCTGGCCAAGTCGATGGGCGCCGAGCTGCTGGCGATCAGCGTGAAGGAGCCCTTCCCCTACAGCGCGATCTCCGAGATGCAGCCGGTGCCGCCGCAGGAGTTCTTCGACGCGCAGGAGCGGGTCGCACGCCAGCGCGTGCAGGGCGTGGTCGACACCGCCAAGGCCGAGGGCCTCGCCTGCCAGGCGCACACCGTCGAGGCGCTGCATCCGTGGGAGGCGATCCTCGACCACGCGAAGAACCAGAATGTCGACCTGATCGTGATGGCCTCGCACGGCCGCCGCGGGCTGTCGGCGCTGCTGCTGGGCAGCGAGACCCAGAAGGTGCTGACGCACTCCGCGATCCCGGTGCTGGTGGTCAAGTAGCGGGTGGTCAAGTAGCGGGTGGTCGAGCAGGCGGCGCGCGGCCGGCGCCGCATCAGTGTTCGTGCAGCAGTTGCAGCATGACCAGCACGATCCCGATGCCGCCGGCCAGCCAGGCGAGTTGCTGCGCCGTCTCGTGCCACGGCAGCCGCCGCTGCAGCTGCGGCAGCAGGTCGGCCACGGCCACATAGATGAAACTGCTCGACGCCACCACCAGCAGGTACGGGAACAGCTGGTCGTGCGGCCCGACCAGCCAGTAGCCGAAGACGCCGCCGAGCACCGCGGCCAGCCCCGACAGCGCGTTGTACAGCAGCGCCCGGCGGCGTGACAGGCCGGCGTTGAGCAGCACGATGTAGTCGCCCACCTCCTGCGGGATCTCGTGCGCGACGATCGCCAGCGAGGTCGCCAGCCCCAGCTTCGGGTCGGTCAGGAAGGCCGCGGCGATGATCACGCCGTCGCAGAAGTTGTGGATGCTGTCGCCCACGAGCACCGCCACGCCGCCGCGGCCCGCCTGCTGGGCATCGAAATGGTGATGGTGGTGGTGGCCGTCGCCCTCGTGGTGGTGGGTGTGGCGGTACAGCTCCGCCTTCTCCAGCAGGAAGAAGAACAGCAGCCCGCCGAGCAGCGTCAGGAACAGCCGGCGGCTGTCGGCACCCGATTCGAAGGCCTCGGGCAGCACGTTCAGCAGCGCGGTGCCCAGCAGCACGCCGGCCGACAGGCTGACCAGGTGGCGCACGATCCGGCCGAGCACGGCCACCGTGACGCTGGCGGCGATCAGCACCGACAGCACGCCGCCGAGCAGCGTCGCGGCAACGATGTAGGCAAGGGTCATGGCGTGGAGCGGGACGATGCGGCGGTACGCAGCTTCCGCCTGGCGCGGCCCCTTGCCGGCGCCGCCGCTCGCGGGCCGTCCGGGATCGGGGCCCTGCGGCCGAGCTTAGCAGCCCTGTCAAGCGCGGCCGGCGGTCAACCGGCCGCCGCGCCGCCCGGCGTTCGCACGGCCGCGCGGGCGGCAGCCCCAGCGCGGCCCCGGCCGCCTCGAGCCCGCACAATCGCCCGATGCGCCCGTCTGCCCAGCTCCTGTCAGGCCCGCTCGCGGCGGTGGATATCGGCTCGAACAGCTTCCGGCTCGAGATCGGCCAGCTGCAGCACGGCCGCTACCGGCGCATCGACTACCTGAAGGAGATGGTGCGCCTGGGCGGCGGGCTCGACGCCGACGGCATGCTGAGCGACGCCGCGGCCGCGCGCGGCCTCGCGTGCCTGCGCCGCTTCGCGCAGCGCCTGGAAGGCTTCGCGCCGCAGCAGGTGCGCGCGGTGGCCACGCAGACGCTGCGCGAAGCGCGCAACCGCGACGCCTTTCTCGAGCGCGCGCAGGCGGTGCTCGGCGTGCCGGTCGAGGTGATTTCCGGGCACGAGGAGGCTCGGCTGATCTACATCGGCGTCGCCCACCTGCAGCGCGGCAACGCGGATCGGCTGGTGATCGACATCGGCGGGCGCTCGACCGAGTTGATCCTCGGCCGGGGCCTGACACCGCTGCGGGCCGAATCGTTCCCGATCGGCTCGGTCAGCCTGTCGATGCGCTTCTTCGGCGACGGCCGGCTCGGCGCCGAGGCCTTCCGCGCCGCGCAGGTCGCCGCCGGTGCCGAAATCGAGGAGGCGCTCCAGGCCTTCGCGCCGTCGCGCTGGCAGGAGGCGCTGGGCTCGTCGGGCACGGTCGGCGCGGTGTCCGGGCTGCTGGCCGCCGCCGGCGTGACCGACGGCCGCATCACGCCGGCCGGGTTGCGCTGGTGCATCGACGCATGCATCCGCGCCGGCCACACCGACCGGCTCGATCTGCCCGGGCTGCAACCCGAGCGGCGCGCGGTGCTGCCGGGCGGCCTGGCGATCCTGTACACGCTGGCCACGCACTTCGCGATCGACCGGCTGCGCCCGGCGCGCGGCGCGTTGCGCCAGGGCGTGATCATCGAGTTGCGCCAGCGGCTGGATGCGCTGCGCCGCGCGCAGCCGGAGGACATCCGCGACGAATCGGTGCGCAGCCTGCAGGCGCGCTTCGGCGCCGACGCCGAGCAGGCGCTGCGCGTGCGCACGCTGGCGCAGGCGCTGCACGACCAGGCACTGCCCGACGCCAGCACCGACAGCCTGCGCGAGCTCGGCTGGGCCTGCGACCTGCACGAGATCGGCCTGATGGTGTCGCACCACGACCCCCACCGCCACAGCGCCTACCTGGCGGCGAACGTCGACGCGCCCGGCTTCTCGCAGAGCCAGCAGCGGCGCGTCAGCCGGCTGGTGCTCGGCCAGCGCGGCGGGCTGCGCAAGCTGGAGCCCGACATCGCCGAGCCGCACTTCGCGTGGCAGGTGCTGTGCCTGCGGCTGGCGGTGATCGAGTGCCACGCGCGCGGCCCGGTCGACCCGCTGGTGCTGCGCCTGCAGCGCAGCGGCACGCACGCCCGGCTGCTGCTCGACCCCACGTGGGCCGCAGCGCAGCCGCGCACCGTGCACCTGCTGCGCGAGGAGGCGCAGGCCTGGGCCTCGCAGGCCGCGCTGCGGCTGCAGCTGCCGCCGTAGCCGCCGCACCGGCATCAGGGAGCGCAAAGGCCTGCGGCCGGTCAACCCGTGTCGGCGCTGCGCACCGCCAGCAGCACCACTTCGCCGACCTCGCCGCGCACGCGGTGGCGCAGCCACCAGACGGCGCCCTTGCGCACCGCCCACGACGGCGCGGCCTGCGCATCGGCGCCGGTCATCAAGGCCGCAGCGGCGATGCCCAGCGTCGGCTGGTGGCCGACCACCAGCACCGGCGCGCGCCGCTTCGGCCAGCGCGCCAGCGCCAGCAGCTCGGCGGCGCTGCCCTGCGGGCCCAGACCCTCGCGGGTCTGGAACTTGCGCCCGAGCGCCAGCGCGGTCTGCTGGCAGCGCAGCGCCGGGCTGACCAGGATGCGGGTCGAGTCGGGCAGCGACCGGCGCAGCCATGCGGCCATGCGCGCCGCCTGCCGGCGGCCCTTGGGCGTCAGCTGGCGGCCCAGGTCGAAGACGGGGTCGTCGTCCACCGCGTCCACGGCCTCCGCATGCCGCCACAGGATCAGGTCCATCGCCGCTTCACTCCGTCGGTTCCGAATAGCGTTGCACCAGCGCGCCCTGCGCGCCGCAGCAGGGCCTGCGCGCGCGCCGCGGCCCGGCACCCCGCGGCCGCCCGGGCTGCGCGCCGGCGCCGCCCGCGCGCCGGTAGCTGCCGTCGGCCGACTGCTCCCACGCGTCGAGCGTGTCGTGCAGGTACGGCACCAGGCACTCGTCGATCACGCGCTGGCGCAGCGCCGCGTCGCGCACCGGCCACGCGATCTCGATGCGGCCGAGCATGTTGCGCGTCATCCAGTCGGCGCTGCTCAGGTACAGCACCTCGTCGCGCTCGGCCGGCCCCCAGCGGAAATACAGCACCCGGGTGTGCTCGAGGAAGCGGCCGACGATCGAGCGCACGCGGATCCGCTCGGTCAGCCCCGGCACGCCCGGCGGCAGCAGGCAGGCGCCGCGCACGATCAGGTCGACCGCCGCGCCGGCCGCGGCCGCGGCCACGAGTGCGCGGATCAGCACCGGATCGGTCAGCGCGTTGATCTTGACGACGACACGCGCCGGCGCGCCGCGGCGCGCGGCGTCGGCCACCTGGTGCAGGTGCGCGAGCATGCGGCGGTGCAGCTGGAACGGCGCCGTCACCAGGTGGCGCGGCGGCTTGGGCTTGACCTGGCTGGCGAGCTGCACGAACAGCGCGTCGGCGTCCTGCGCCAGCCCCGGGTCGGCGCTCAGGTACCCCACATCGGTGTACAGGCGCGCGGTGCGCGGGTTGTAGTTGCCGGTGGACAGGTGCACGTAGCGCCGCAGCCGCCGGCCTTCGCGCCGGGTCACCACCAGCAGCTTCGCATGCGTCTTCAGGCCGACGATGCCGTAGACCACCTGCGCGCCCACCGCCTCGAGCCGCTCGGCCCAGTTGATGTTGGCCTCTTCGTCGAAGCGCGCCGTCAGCTCGACCACGCACATCACTTCCTTGCCGCGGCGCGCCGCCTCGATCAGCAGCTCCATCAGTACCGACTGCGCGCCGGTGCGGTAGATGGTCTGCTTGATCGCCAGCACGTCCGGGTCCTCGACCGCCTCGCGCAGGAACTGCAGCACCGGCTCGAAGCTCTCGAACGGGTGGTGCAGCAGCAGGTCGCCGTCCTGCAGCGCGTCGAGCACGCGCGTGCCCGCGGACAGCCGGGCCGCCGGCCAGGCCGGCTCGAAGGGCTCGAAGCGCAGCTGCGCGCCCTCGGCCTCGTCGACCAGCTGGTCCAACCGGCCGAGGTTGACCGGGCCGTCGGCGCTGTACAGCGCGGCGCGCGGCAGCCCGAACTGCAGCAGCAGGAAGTCGGCCAGGTCGTCGGGGCAGCTGCGCACCACCTCGAGCCGGATCGCCTGGCCGTAGTGGCGCGTCGACAGCTCGGAACGCAGCGCCTGGCGCAGGTTGGCGACCTCTTCGGCGTCGACGTCGAGCTCGGAGTCGCGCGTGACGCGGAACTGCGAGAACGACTCCACGGTGCGCCCGGCGAAGAGCTCGGACAGGTGCGAACGGATCACGCTGGTCAGCAGCACGAAGGCCTGCCGGCCCGGGCACAGCGCCTCGGGCAACCGGATCACGCGCGGCAGCGCGCGCGGCACCTTGACGATCGCGATCAGGTTCTCGCGCCCGAAGACGTCGCGGCCGCCGAGGCGGCAGATGAAGTTCAGCGACTTGTTCGCGACCTGCGGAAACGGGTGCGACGGGTCCAGCCCCACCGGCACCAGCAGCGGCCGCACCTGCTGGTCGAAGAAGGCCTTGACCCAGCGGCGCTGCGCGCCGCTGCGCTCGGCGTGGCTGAGTACGACGATGCCGGCACGCTCCAGCGCAGGCGTCAGCTCGTCGTTGAAGATCCGGTACTGCTCGTCGATCAACGCGTGCGCCGCGTCCCACACCCGCGCCGCTTCGGCCTGCGAGCCGATGCCCCGGCCGGCACGCATCGCATCGAGGTAATCGGCAAAACGGACTTCGAAGAACTCGTCGAGGTTGGACGCGACGATCGTCACGTAGCGCAGCCGCTCGAGCAGCGGCACGTCGGTGCGCTGCGCCTGCGCCAGCACGCGCCGGTTGAACTCCAGGATCGCGATCTCGCGATTCAGCAGCTTCGGCACGGGCGTCAGGGCACCGGCAGGGGTTGGTTTACGCGGCATGCCGGTGTGAGTCAGGTCCGACCTTATACCTCGGCCGGGATCGGGGACGCTGCCGGCACAGGCGCAGGCCCGGAATGCAAAACGGCACCGCCGCCCGAAATGGACGGCGGTGCCGGATGCAGGCCGACTGCCAGGCGTGCGCGGGCGCTCAGGCCGCGGCGGCAGCGACTTCGCGCGTGACCGCGCGCGTCTTGCGCACGACCTTGCGCTTGGCCACAGCGGCCTTCTCCTTGGTCTTGGCCGTGGTCTTGGCGGTGGCCTTCTTGACGGCGCGCGCCTTGCGCGTCGCGGCCTTGACCACCGCCTGCTCGCCGGCGGCCTTCTTGGCCAGTTCGCCGGTGCCCTGCTCGATCCGGAACACGATCTCGCTCATCGCCGACGCCGCGGGCATCGCCACGCGGTTGAACAGCTCCAGCGCGCCGGAATTGGTGGCCTGGTCGAAGCGCTCGGCGTTGGCCGCCATGCGATCGACGCCCTTGTGCGCCAGATCGACCGCGAAGTTCACCGCGTTCTGCGCGCGCTCGACGCCCAGCTCCAGGCCGCGGGTGTAGTAGCCGCTCAGGCGCTTCTCGGCGTCGATCAGGCCCGACCGCAGGTTGTCGCTCAGGCGCGCACCGCCGGCACTGACCGCGGCTTCGAAGCGGGTATCGACATAGTCGATCACGCGCTCGGTGCCGGCGCGGTAGGCGCTGATCACGTTGATCGCGGTGTTGCCGTAGGCTTCGATCACATCGACGGCGACGGCGGACAGGGTCTTGCTCATGGTGGCTCCGGTTTCTTGAAACAGCCCGCGAATCGGGGATGGGCACACTGTGCCCGGGCGCTGTAGAGGCCGCACCCCAGTTCCGCGGATTTCGCTAGAGCGGCGTCCCTAGGCGCGCAAGCCTTCAGTGCGCCTGATCCCAGTTGGCGCCGACGCCGACTTCGGCCAGCAGCGGCACGCGCAGCGCGGCCACGCCCGCCATCAGCCGCGGCACCGCCTCGCGCGCCCAGGCCAGCTCGGCGTCGGGCACCTCGAACACCAGCTCGTCGTGCACCTGCATCACCATGCAGGTGGCGCGCTGCTCGCGGTCGATCGCCGCCTGCACCGCGATCATCGCCAGCTTGATCAGGTCGGCCGCGGTGCCCTGCATCGGCGCGTTGATCGCCTGGCGCTCGGCCGCGCTGCGCCGCGGGCCGCTGCCGCCCCGGATGTCGGGCAGCGCGATGCGCCGCCCGAACAGGGTCTCGACCCAGCCGCGCTCGGCGGCCAGCGCCTTGGTGTCGTCCATGTAGCGGCGCACGCCGGCAAAGCGCGCGAAGTAGCGGTCGATGTAGTCGCGCGCGGCCTTCTGCTCGATGCCCAGCGACTGCGCCAGGCCGAAGGCGCCCATGCCGTAGATCAGGCCGAAGTTGATCGTCTTCGCGTAGCGCCGCTGCTCGGCCGTGACGGCGGCCGGCGCCAGCCCGAAGACCTCGGCCGCGGTGGCGCGGTGGATGTCCTCGCCGGCGCCGAAGGCGCGCAGCAGGCCTTCGTCGCCGCTCAGGTGCGCCATGATGCGCAGCTCGATCTGCGAGTAGTCGGCCGACACGATCACGTGCCCCGGCGGCGCGACGAAGGCCTCGCGGATGCGCCGGCCCTCGGGCGTGCGGATCGGGATGTTCTGCAGGTTCGGCTCGTTGCTCGCCAGCCGCCCGGTCACCGCCACCGCCTGCGCGTAGTTGGTGTGCACGCGGCCGGTGGCCGGGTCGACCATGCCGGGCAGCTTGTCGGTGTAGGTGCTCTTGAGCTTGGTCAGCGCGCGGTGGTCGAGCAGGCAGCGCGGCAGCGGGTGGTCCTGCGCCAGCTTCTCCAGCACCTCCTCGTCGGTGCTGGGCGCGCCGCCGGCGGTGCGCTTGACCACCGGCAGCCCGAGCGTGCCGAACAGCAGCTCGCCGATCTGCTTGGGGCTGCCGAGGTTGAAGGGCTGGCCGGCGAGCGCATGCGCCTGGCGCTCGAGCGCGACGATGCGTTCGCCCAGTTCGCGGCTGTGCTGCGCGAGGCGCGCGCTGTCGATCAGCACGCCGTGGCGCTCGATGCGCGCCAGCACGTCGCAGGTGGGCAGCTCGATGCGCTCGTACACGAAGCGCAGCCCGGGCTCGGCCTCGATCTGCGGCCACAGCACCTGGTGCACCTGCAGCGCCATCTCGCTGTCTTCGCCCGAATACTCGGCGGCGCGCGCCACCTCGACCTGTGCGAACGGGATCTGGTGCGCGCCCTTGCCGCACAGGTCTTCGTAGCTCAGCCCCCTGCGGCCCAGGTGGCGCTCGGCCAGGCTTTCCAGCCCGTGCGGGCGATGCGCCTCGAGCACGTAGCTCTGCAGCAGCGTGTCGTGCACGTAGCCGCGCACGGCGATGCCGGCGTTGGCGAACACGTGCCGGTCGTACTTGATGTTCTGGCCGAGCTTGGGCGCGGCCGCGTCCTCGAGCCAGGGCCGCAGCTTGGCCAGCACCGCG
>JAFEFZ010000267.1 GCA_018240325.1 Pseudomonadota bacterium | reverse complement strand
CGATCAGCACGCCTTCGCCGCCCAGCGGGAACTCGTCGTTGCCCTTCGGGTGGATGAAGCAGATGTCGTGGCCGGCCGCGCCCTTGCGGATGCCGCCCGGCGCGAAGCGCACGCCGTGCGCGCTCATCCACTCGACCGCCCGCGGCAGGTCGTCCACCCACAGGCCCACGTGGTTCAGCGGCGTCGCGTGCACCGCGGGCTTCTTGTCGGGGTCGAGCGGCTGCATCAGGTCGACCTCGACCGCATGCGCGCCCTGCCCCAGCGCGCAGATGTCTTCGTCGACGTTCTCGCGCTCGCTGACGAAGCTGCTCTTCACCGCCAGGCCGAAGATGTCGACCCACAGCGCGCGCAGCCGCTGCTTGTCGGGGCCGCCGATCGCGATCTGCTGCACGCCCAGGATGCGGAAAGGCTTGTCGCTCATGGCCGCGCTCCTCAGGCGAAAGCGATGATCGGCTGGTCCACCGCCAGGCTCTCGCCCTTGGCGGCCAGCACCTCCCGGACCACGCCGTCCTGCGCCGCGGTCAGGATGTTCTCCATCTTCATCGCCTCGATCACGGCCAGGCGCTCGCCGGCCTGCACCGTCTGCCCGGGCTGCACCGCGATCTCGGTCAGCAGCCCCGGCATCGGCGACAGCAGGAACTTGCTGGTGTCGGCGGGCGGCTTGAAGGGCATCAGCCGCGCCAGCTCCGACGCGCGCTCGCTCATCACCATCGCGTCGATCACGCGGCCGTTGTGCGCGACCCGCAGCCACAGCCCGTGGCGCTCGACCTGCGCGGTGAAGGGCTTGCCGTTGCAGGTGCCCACCGCGCGGATGTCGCGGAAGCGCCAGCGGCTGGCGATCGCGTAGGTGCGCTCGCCCACCACCACGCGCATCGCGCCGTTGGCGTGCACCTGCACCGGCTGGTGGCGGTGGCGGCCGTCGGCCGCCTTGACCACGACGACGAAGCTGTCGCGGATGCGGATGCCGTGGCCCGGCAGCTGGCCGCTGATGCCGGCCGCGCGGTGGCGGTAGGCGCGGTTGGCGGCCGCCGCGATCGCGATCAGGAAATCCGGATCGTCGTGCGGCACGTCCTCGGCCCGGAACCCGTCCGCGTACTGCTCGGCGATGAAGCCGGTGTTGAAGTCGCCGGCGACGAACTTCGGGTGCGCCAGCAGTGCGCTCTGGAACGGGATGTTGCTGGCCACGCCGCGGATCACGAAGCCGTTGAGCGCGTCGCGCATGCGCGCGATCGCGTCGTTGCGGTCCTGCCCGAGCACGATCAGCTTGGCGATCATCGAGTCGTAGTACATCGGGATCTCGCCGCCTTCGTACACGCCGGTGTCCACGCGCACGCCGACGGCGTCGTCCGGCAGCGGCTGCGCGGCTTCCATCGTCGTCGGCGGCGGCTCGTAGCGCACCAGCCGGCCGGTGGACGGCAGGAAGCCGCGGAACGGATCCTCGGCGTTGATCCGGCACTCGATCGCCCAGCCGCGGCGCTGCACCTGCGCCTGCGTGAAGCCCAGCGGCTCGCCGGCGGCCACGCGGATCATCTGCTCGACCAGGTCCAGCCCGGTGATGGACTCGGTGACCGGGTGCTCGACCTGCAGCCGGGTGTTCATCTCGAGGAAGTAGAAGCTCTGGTCGCGGCCGACGACGAACTCCACCGTGCCGGCGCTCTGGTACTTCACGGCCCTGGCCAGCGCCACCGCCTGCTCGCCCATCGCGCGGCGCGTGGCCTCGCTGATGAAGGGCGACGGCGCCTCCTCGATCACCTTCTGGTGGCGGCGCTGGATCGAGCACTCGCGCTCCCACAGGTAGACCACGTTGCCGTGCGCGTCGCCCAGCACCTGGATCTCGATGTGGCGCGGGTGCTCGACGAACTTCTCGATGAACACGCGGTCGTCGCCGAAGCTCGAGCGCGCCTCGTTGCGGCAGGCCGAGAAGCCGTCGAAGGCCTCCTGGTCGTCGTAGGCCACGCGCAGCCCCTTGCCGCCGCCGCCGGCGCTGGCCTTGATCATCACCGGATAGCCGATGTCGCGCGCGATCTGCACCGCGCGCTCGGGCGTCTCGATCACGTCGTTCCAGCCCGGGATGGTGTTGACCGCGGCCCCGAGCGCGAGCTTCTTCGACGCGATCTTGTCGCCCATCGCCGCGATGCTGGTGTGCTTCGGGCCGATGAACACGATGCCTGCTTCCTCCACCCGGCGCGCGAAGGCCTCGTTCTCCGACAGGAAGCCGTAGCCCGGGTGCACCGCCTGCGCGCCGGTGGCCTTGCAGGCTTCGATGATCCGGTCGGCGACCAGATAGCTGTCGCGGCTGGGCGCGGCGCCGATGGCCACCGCCTCGTCGGCCAGCCGCACGTGGCGCGCCTCCTTGTCGGCGTCGGAGTACACCGCCACCGTGGCGATGCCCATCTTCTGCGCCGTCTTGATGACGCGGCAGGCGATCTCGCCCCGATTGGCGATCAGGATCTTGCTAAACATGAAGGTGCTCCGTCGGGTCGAGACGGCCGGCGCGCCGTTCACGCGCAGGCCATGATGGTGCGAGGCTTCCGCGTGAACGCGGCAGCCGGGAGCGTGCCCCTGCGCGCGGGGCACGGATGCCGCGGGCGGCGGCGGGATGCGGGCCGGACATGCGGCGCCCCCTACAGCGGGATGTTCCCGTGCTTGCGCCACGGGTTGTCGAGCTTCTTGTCGCGCAGCATCGCCAGGCTGCGGCAGATGCGCTTGCGCGTCTCGTGCGGCTGGATCACGTCGTCGAGGAAGCCGCGCGCGCCGGCGACGAAGGGGTTGGCGAAGCGCTCCTTGTATTCGGCCTCGCGGCCGGCGAGCTTGGCCGGGTCGCCCTTGTCCTCGCGGAAGATGATCTCCACCGCGCCCTTGGCGCCCATCACCGCGATCTCGGCGTTCGGCCACGCGAAGTTGACGTCGCCGCGCAGGTGCTTGCTGCTCATCACGTCGTAGGCGCCGCCGTAGGCCTTGCGCGTGATCACCGTGACCTTGGGCACCGTGCATTCGGCGTAGGCATAGAGCAGCTTGGCGCCGTGCTTGATGATGCCGCCGTATTCCTGCGCGGTGCCGGGCATGAAGCCGGGCACGTCGACGAAGGTGACCACCGGGATGTTGAAGGCGTCGCAGAAGCGCACGAAGCGCGCCGCCTTGATGCTGCTCTTGATGTCCAGGCAGCCGGCCAGCACCATCGGGTTGTTGGCGACGATGCCCACCGTCGAGCCTTCCATGCGGCCGAAGCCGATCACGATGTTCTTCGCGTGCTCGCGCTGCAGCTCGAAGAAGTCGCCGTCGTCGACCACCTTGTAGATCAGCTCGCGGATCTCGTAGGGCTGGTTCGGGTTCTCGGGCACCAGCGTGTCCAGCGACAGGTCCAGCCGCTCGGCGCTGTCGGCGCCGGGGCGCATCGGCGGCCGGTCGCGGTTGTTCAGCGGCAGGTAGTTGAAGAAGCGCCGCAGCATCAGGATCGCCTCGATGTCGTTGTCGAAGGCGAGATCGGCCACGCCGCTCTTGGTGGTGTGCGCGGCGGCGCCGCCCAGCTCCTCGGCGGTGACTTCCTCGTGGGTCACCGTCTTCACCACCTCGGGGCCGGTGACGAACATGTACGAGCTGTCCTGCACCATGAAGATGAAGTCGGTCATCGCCGGGCTGTACACCGCGCCGCCGGCGCAGGGCCCCATGATCAGGCTGATCTGCGGGATCACGCCGCTGGCCATCACGTTGCGCTGGAACACCTCGGCATAGCCGCCGAGCGACGCGACGCCCTCCTGGATGCGCGCGCCGCCCGAGTCGTTCAGGCCGATCACCGGCGCGCCGACCTTCATCGCCTGGTCCATCACCTTGCAGATCTTCTCGGCGTGAGCCTCGCTCAACGCGCCGCCGAAGACGGTGAAGTCCTGGCTGAACACGAACACCAGGCGGCCGTTGATCATGCCGTAGCCGGTGACGACGCCGTCGCCCGGCACCTTGTTGCCGGCCATGCCGAAGTCGGCACAGCGGTGCTCGACGAACATGTCCCATTCCTCGAAGCTGCCTTCGTCGAGCAGCACTTCGAGCCGCTCGCGCGCAGTGAGCTTGCCCTTGGCATGCTGCGAATCGATGCGCTTGAGCCCGCCGCCCAGGCGCGCGGCGTCGCGCTTTTGTTCGAGCTGTTCGATGATGCTGTGCATGTCAGGCCTCTGGTCGGTAGTTCGGTGAAGCGGCCTCGCGGCCGCGGGTGTCGGTGGCAGTGCCGGCGAGCTGGACCGCCGCCTGCGCGATCGCGATGTGGCGCCGCCAGCCGCGGCCGTCGCCGGCGTCCAGGCGCTGCACAAAGGCCAGTCGCCGGGCCGCCCGCGCGAGTTCGGCGCGCACGGCAGCCGATTCCTGGGCCAGCACGGCGCGCAACCGCCCGGGCAGCGTGTCGCGCAGCGCCGGCGGCAGCGCGCGCAGCGCCCTGGCGCTGGAATGCAGGTAGGCCATCCAGTCGCGCGCCTGCGCCTGCGGCAGCGACATCGCGGCGAGCGGATCGTCCTCGAAATCGAGCGCCACCAGGCGGTCGCCCTGGCCGATGAAGTTGCGCGCGAAAGCCTGCCCCAGGTATTGGCCGGCGAGGTGCACCGCGAGCAGCATCTCGAGCCCTCGCTGCCACCATTGCAGCGCGCGCTCGTCGGCCGCGGCGAGCAACTGGTCGAGGCGCTGCCCTTCGCAGTGGCGCATCACGAAGAAACCGGGCTCGACATGCAGCACGGCGGGCACCGCGATGCCGGCCTGCGCCAGGGAGCGCAGCCGCTCGATCTCGTGCGCCTGGGTGCGCGCCGCCGAACGCGGCGGTGCGCTGCGCAGCGGCTTCAGCCCGGCCAGTGCCGCCACGGCCCACAGCAGCAGCCAGCGCCCCCGGCCGCCCGCGCGCTGCGCACCCTTGACGACGACATCGCCGGCGCTGGTGCCGCGCAGGCGCTCGACGCGCAGGCGCTGCCAGCCTTCGCTGGCGCGGATGCGCTGCAGATCCTGCGCGTTCATCGGCCCACCGCCGGCAACCGTCGCGGCCTCATGCGCCGGGGCCCTGCCATCCGAGATCCAGCCCCATGATCGCCAGCAGCCGCCGTGCAGCGACCGAGCCGAGCAGCTCGCCGGCCTCGACCCGCTCCAGCATCGACGGCAGCGCCGCGCGCACCGGCTCGCTGCGGCGGAAGGCCGCGCGCAGGCCGGCATCCACGCGCTCCCACATCCAGGCCTTGGCCTGCTGCCGCCGCCGCACCTGCCAGCGGCCGCTCGCCTGCTGCTGCGCGCGGAAGGCCTCGGCCGCCTGCCAGAATGCTTCCAGCCCCTGCCCACGCAGCGCGCTGAGCTGCAGCACCGGCGGCGGCGCATGATCGGCACCGGCGGCATGCTCGGGGTTGCCCTGGCGGCCGATCAGGCGCATGGCCGACGTGATCTGCGCACGCGCGCGCATCGCGGCATCGGGGTCGAGGTCGGCCTTGTTGATCGCGACCAGGTCGGCCAGCTCCATCACGCCCTTCTTGATCGCCTGCAGGTCGTCGCCCGCATTGGGCAGCTGCAGCAGCACGAACAGGTCGGTCATGCCGGCCACCGCGGTCTCGCTCTGGCCGACGCCGACGGTCTCGACGATCACGATGTCGTAGCCGGCGGCCTCGGCCACCAGCATCGCCTCGCGCGTCTTCTCGGCCACGCCGCCGAGCGTGCCCGACGACGGGCTCGGCCGGATGAAGGCCTGCTCCTGCGCGGACAAGCGCTCCATGCGCGTCTTGTCGCCGAGGATCGATCCGCCCGACACGCTGCTCGACGGGTCCACCGCCAGCACCGCGACGCGGTGGCCGCGCGCGATCAGCCACAGCCCCAGCGCCTCGATGAAGGTGCTCTTGCCTGCGCCCGGCACGCCGCTGATGCCGATGCGGAAGGCACCGCCGGCATGCGGCAGCAGCGCGTCGAGCAGCGCATCGGCGCGCACGCGGTGGTCGGTGCGGGTGGACTCCAGCAGCGTGATCGCCTTGGCGATCGCACGGCGCTGGCGCATGGGCACGTCACGGTCGAGCACGGCATCGCGCAGCGTGGCGTCTTCGGACAAGAGCGTGCTCATCACAGGATTTCGAAGGGCCGTCCGTCGGGCAGGCGATAGCGCGAGAAGTCGCGCACGTCCACGGTCATGATGCGAGCCACACCCGACTCGCTGGCGAGCCAGTACAGCGATGCGTCGGCCAGGTCCATCTCGGTGCGCGGCAGCTGCGTGTACTGCGTGATCCATTCGCACATGTGCGGCAGATCTTCGGCGTCGAAAGGAAACACCTGAACCGCCCCGGCCGCGATCCATTGCAGCAGCGCCACGCGCCAGCGCGGGCCCAGCAAATGACTGGCCTCGGTCACGCAGGGCCAGGTCGTCTGCACCATGAGCGGCGACGGGGCTTGCATCATCAGTCGCCGGAAATGCGCATGGAAGCGGTCCCCCCGGTGGAACAGAGCCACCATGGGGCCGGCATCGAGCAGGCAGGCCGTCAAGCGGGCTTCCTTGCGGCGGCCGCACGCTGCGCCAGATAGGCGGCGTATTCGTCCTGCTGCCGCTCGTATTCACCCCGCAGGCTGCGGCGCAAGGCCGCCTTGGCCGGGGGCAGCGCTTCGTCCGGCACGCCGTCGGCGATGTCGTTGCGTGCCGCTTCTTCCATCACCTTCTGGTACAGCAGCGCGGGATCCTTGCGCCCCAGCGCGCGCTCCACCGCATCGATGATGAACTGCGATTTCGTCTTTCCCAGGCGCTTCGCTGCCGCGTCGAGCTCGCGCTCGAGCAGCGGATCCATGCGAACAGAAACAGCCATGGCCGACTCGTTGTATCGTGGTATTACAGTATGACTGTATGACAGATGACAAGCATCAGCCAAACTGCTCGAAGAACGCTGGATCGACGTCGCAGACCACCCGCGGCTTCAGCCCGAGTTCGTCCTTCTTGAACATCTCGAACAGCTTGACGCCGTCGACGAGTTCGATCGGCGCCGCACCGGGGCGTTCGGCCTCGACGCGCGCATTCGTGCTGAAGGCACTCGTCGTCAGGAAGATGCCCTTCTCCGCGCGTCCGTCCATGGCGACGCGCAGATCGCGCACCTCCTTCGGCGGGACGGTCTGCTCCCACTTCTTGCACTGGAACACGACGTTGAAGCTGACCAGGTCGTTCACCTGCAGCACGCCCACGCCATCCACGCCGCCATCGTTCGACCGGCCGGTGATCTGCACCCGCTCGAAGCCGGCCTCCCTGAGCAGCCTCATGCAGACTTGCTCGAACCCCTTCGACGACAAGGCACGGGCCACGCGCAGGAACAACTCGAGCGCGGCGTCCTGGTCCGACTGCGGCGTGTCGGCCGGTGTGTCGTCCAGGGCCGCCGCTGTCGTTGTTGCCCCATCGCCCTGCTGGCGAAGGTCGGCGTGGCGCTTGACCTGTTGCAAGAACAGTTGACGCGACGCCGCCGCATCGAGTCGGGTATCACGTCCCAGAGGCATCAGCGACCAGACGCCGCGTTTTCCGGAGTCGATCAGCCCGCCCCAGACCAGGGTTTGCCGCGCCCAGTGCACCTGGTTGCAGAAGCGGCTCTGTCCTGACTTCAACGCGGCATTGAGCAACTCGCTCGGCACGCGCTCGGTCTGCGCGATGCGATCCACCGCTTCGCGAGGCGAGGCCGAGCCGCCCAGGTCGCGCAGTGCATCGAGCAACGGCCCGAACCAGCGGACGAACTCCGCCTGGCCGGTGCGCGCCGCCTGAGTGATGCTCTTGCTCACTGCATGGCCCGGATCTGATCCAGCACGTCCTTCGCACTGGCCGGGATCGGCGTGCCCGGACCGTAGATGCCCTTGACGCCCGCGGCGTACAGCGCGTCGTAGTCCTGCCGCGGCACCACGCCGCCGACGAACACGACGATGTCGCCGCCGCCCTGCGCCTTCAGCGCTTCGATGATCGCCGGCACCAGCGTCTTGTGGCCGGCGGCCAGCGTGCTCACGCCCACCGCATGCACGTCGTTCTCGATCGCGTGGCGCGCGCATTCCTCGGGCGTCTGGAACAGCGGGCCGATGTCGACGTCGAAGCCCAGGTCGGCGAAGGCCGTGGCCACCACCTTGGCGCCGCGGTCGTGGCCGTCCTGGCCGAGCTTGGCGATCATCACGCGCGGGCGCCGGCCCTGCTCTTCGGCGAAGGCGTCGATCTCGGCCTTCAGCTTGTTCCAGCCCTCGGGCGAATCGTAGGCGGCTGCGTACACACCGGTCACCTTCTGGATGTCGGCGCGGTGGCGCCCGTAGACCTGCTCCAGCGCGTCGCTGATCTCGCCGACGGTGGCGCGCGCGCGCACCGCGTCGATGCTCAGCGCGAGCAGGTTGCCCTGGCCGCTGCGCGCGGCTTCGCCCAGCGCGTGCAGCGCGGCCTGCACGCGGCCGGCGTCGCGCGTGGCCTTGATCCGTTGCAGCCGCGCGATCTGGCCTTCGCGCACCTTGACGTTGTCCACCTCGAGGATGTCGACCGGGTCTTCCTTGGCGAGCTTGTACTTGTTGACGCCGACGATCACGTCCTTGCCGCTGTCGATGCGCGCCTGCTTCTCGGCAGCGCTGGCCTCGATCTTCAGCTTGGCCCAGCCGGAATCGACGGCGCGCGTCATGCCGCCCATCGCTGCGACTTCGTCGAGGATGGCCTGCGCCGCATCGGCCATGTCCTGCGTCAGCTTCTCCATCAGGTAGCTGCCGGCCCAGGGGTCGACCACGCTGGTGATGTGCGTCTCTTCCTGCAGGATCAACTGCGTGTTGCGCGCGATGCGCGCGCTGAACTCGGTGGGCAGCGCGATCGCCTCGTCGAAGCTGTTGGTGTGCAGGCTCTGCGTGCCGCCGAAGACCGCCGCCATCGCCTCGACCGTGGTGCGCACCACGTTGTTGTACGGGTCCTGCTCGGTCAGGCTCCAGCCGCTGGTCTGGCAGTGCGTGCGCAGCATCAGGCTCTTCGGGTTCTTGGCGCCGAAGCCCTGCATGATCCGGCACCACAGCAGCCGCGCGGCACGCATCTTGGCGATCTCGAGATAGAAGTTCATGCCAATCGCCCAGAAGAAGCTCAGGCGCCCGGCGAAGGCATCGACATCCAGCCCCTTGGCCAGCGCGGTCTTCACGTACTCCTTGCCGTCGGCCAGCGTGAAGGCCAGCTCCAGCGCCTGGTTCGCGCCCGCCTCCTGCATGTGGTAGCCGGAGATGCTGATCGAGTTGAACTTCGGCATGTGCTTCGCCGTGTACTCGATGATGTCGCCGATGATGCGCATGCTCGGCTCGGGCGGGAAGATGTAGGTGTTGCGGACCATGAACTCCTTGAGGATGTCGTTCTGGATGGTCCCGCTCAACTGCTCCTGTGCCACGCCCTGCTCTTCGGCCGCGACCACGTAGCCGGCCAGCACCGGCAGCACCGCGCCGTTCATCGTCATGCTCACGCTGACCTTGTCCAGCGGGATGCCGTCGAACAGGATCTTCATGTCCTCGACCGAATCGATCGCCACGCCGGCCTTGCCGACGTCGCCGGTCACGCGCGGATGGTCCGAGTCGTAGCCGCGGTGGGTGGCCAGGTCGAAGGCGACGCTCACGCCCTGCCCGCCCGCCGCCAGGCTCTTGCGATAGAAGGCATTGCTGTCTTCGGCGGTGGAAAAGCCCGCGTACTGGCGGATCGTCCACGGCCGCACCGCGTACATCGTCGCCTGCGGGCCGCGCACGAAGGGCGCGAAGCCGGGCAGCGTGTCGGCGTAGGGCAGGCCCGCCGTGTCGGCGGCGGTGTACAGCGGCTTGACGGTGATGCCTTCGGGCGTGACCCAGTTCAACGCATCGAGCCGGCCCTGCGGCGCCGACTTGGCGGCGGCCCGGGCCCACTGCTCGAGGGAGACGGCGGGGAATTCGTCGTGTGCTGGCATGGGGTGTCCTGCGGCTTGCGGGGCGGCAGGCCGCCACGCGGCTTGCCTGCATCGAGGATGCGAGTCTGGCAGGCACGAGGCGGCTCGTCACGCCTGTCGAAACCCGAATACCGGAACCTGCCTGATTCCAGATTCATCATACACAATGCATAATTATGAAGTCAAACTTGACGGGCGACTGACCCCGCCGCCGCAACACCGATGACGCCGACTTCCCTCGCACCGCGCCCGCTGTACGAAGCCGTCGCCGAGCGCCTGCGCGAGCGCATCGTCGCGCGCGAGCTCGAGCCCGGCAGCTGGATCGACGAGCAGAAGCTGGCGGCCGAATACGGCATCAGCCGCACGCCGCTGCGCGAGGCGCTGAAAGTGCTCGCGGCCGAGGGGCTGGTGGCGATGAAGGTGCGGCGCGGCGCCTACGTGGCCGAGGTCTCGGCCGCCGACGTGGCGCAGGCGTTCCACCTGCTGGCGCTGATCGAGAGCGACGCCGCCGCGACCGTCGCAGCGTGGGCGACGCCGCAGCAGCACGCCGAGCTGCAGGCGCTGCATGCACGGCTCGAGCAGCAGGCCGGGCAGCGCGACGCCTTCTTCGCAGCCAACGACGAGTTCCACCTGGCGCTGCTGCGCATTGCGGGCAACCGTTGGGCCGCGCAGGCGGCGGCAGACCTGCGCAAGGTGATGAAGCTCAGCCGCCACCGCTCGCTGCACAAGAGCGGCCGCATCGCTGCATCCCTGGCCGAGCACCGCGCGTTGCTGCGGGCCATCGTCGACGGCCGCGCCGAAGACGCGCGGCGGCTGATGCAGCAACACTTCGCCGGCGGGCACGAGGCCTCCACGCCGTGACGCGGCACCCTCGCGCCGCCGCTTGGCGCCGCAGCGCGGCCTCGGCCCCGCTGCGGACACTGCACTAGGCCTTGAGGGGTCAGCGCTTGGCCGCGTCGGCGCGCGCGAGCGCCGCCAGATCGGCCTCGATCAACGGCCAGAACGGGTTGCTGCGCACCCGCGTCAGCGCACCGAGCTGCATCAGCGACGCGCCGCTCTCGCCGCGCAGCAGCCAGCTGCCGATGCTGTGCACGCCGGCATGGCCGCTGCCGGGCGCGATGCCGTAGACCGGATCGTCATCGGGCAGCGTCAACGCCAGATGCCCCAGCGACAGCAGCTGCGCCGGCCAGCGCCGCGTGGTCGGGATGCGCTCGCTCGTGCCGTCGGCCGCCAGGCGCAGGATCTGCACGGGATCGTCCTGCGCCTCGGCATTGCCGACGATGTCCAGCGTCCAGCCGCGCGGCGCGCTTCGCAGCCGATCGAGCCGCTGCGCGGAATCGGCGCGCAGCAGGCTGCGGTACTCCACGTCGCGGTTGACGTCGAAGACCACCAGCCGATGCTGCCCGCCCGACAAGCGGCCGAACAGCGTGTCGGCCACGCCGTCGAAGCCGACCGTCGCGTCGACCACCGACTGCCAGGCCAGCACCGGCGGCAGGCGCGCGAGCAGCCCCTCGGCCTGGGCGCGCTCGAGCGCGCCCTGCAGCTGATGCACGAGGCGGTTGATTTGGAGCGCGGCATTGACCGGGAAGGAGTTGAACTTGTAGGGGTCGTACTCGGGCAGGATCTCCTGCCAGCGCACCTTGTCGAGCGCCGGCAGCGGCAGCACGGCCAGCACATCGACGACCTCGGTCAGGTTCGCCACCGGCGTCAGCTGGATCGCCGGCGCGAACAGCAGCAGCCGGCTGGGCAGGGGCAGCGCGGGGTCGCTCAGCGCTTCGAGCGCGTGCAGCAGCACCAGCGTACCGCCGGTGGAGAAGCCGCCCGCGTAGAACGGCTGGGTGCTGCCGGCGCGGGCGGCGACGTCGCGCGCGGCGATCGCCACCGCCGCACGCCAGTCGGCCGACGCCATCGTCGTCATCATCGACGGCAGCGTGCCGTGGCCGGGCAGGCGCAGCACCGTCACGTCGAAGCCGGCCGCGTGCAGCACGCGCGCCACCGCGCGCATCATGTAAGGCGAGTCGGTCAAGCCGTGCACCAGCAGCGCCTGCCCGCGCGGCTTCGGCTGCATCAGCCGGAAGCTGCGGTTGAGCGGCGCGCCCGCGGCCAGCCGCATCGCCTCGCCTTCGGGGTTGAAGCGGCTGTCGGCGAACGCCGCGTCGCCGTGCGGCCATCCGGCGATGCGCTGGCGCATCTCGTCGAACAGCGCCTGCTCGAGCCGCTGGTAGGCGGCGAAGTCGATGCCGGCGTGGCGCGCGGCGCTGAACTCGCCCTGCAGCCGCTCGGTGTGCCAGCGCTGCAACGGCGGCAACATCGTCAACGCGTAGAGCGCGTAGCCGGCGATCAGCGCCAGGCCCAGCGCCAGCAGCCAGCCGGCACCGCGCAACGGCCGACGCCAGCGGTGGCGGGCTGCCGCATGTTCCGTCATCGGGGGCGGCTGCGCGACGGCATGGCCGCGGCTGCCGGCCGCAGCGCCATCAGGCAGGCGCGTCGTCGGCCAGCGGCGCGAACCAGCGCTGCAGCCGCTGCCACTCGGCATTGCGGCCGAGCACCTGCTCCTGCCACAGCCGATCGGCCCGCGCGATGTTCGCCGGTGCGTCGCGCAGGAAGGCTGCCTTCGACGCGTCGTCGGCAAACAGGAACAGGCGGCCGTCGATGATCGCGAAGGCGCCGGGCTTGCCGGCGCGCGGCACCGCCTGCAGCATGGCGGCCGCACACAAGCCGTGATAGGCCGGCAGGTAGGCGCGCGGATCGGCCTGGAACCGGGCCAGGTGCATGGCGTCGGCGAAGTGGAAGCTGACCTGCTCGTAGTCGGCGCGGTACTGCGGGCTGCCCTGCACGAAACCGCCGCCGTCGAAGAACGCCACCAGATCCAGCCCGGCCAGCATCAGCCGCGGCTCGTCGGCCCAGCGCACCGCGTTGACCGGCTGCATCGGCGAGCGCGGGTTCTGCGCGACCAGCGTGTTGCAGCCGGCCAGCAGCGGCAGCACCAGCACCGCCCCGAGGGCCGCCGCGAGCACCGCCCGCAGCCTGCCGCCGGCCCGCAGCCGCGCCGCCGCCATCAGCGCGCGGCGACCGGCTTGACGTCGCGCGACGCCGCGCCGCTGTAGAGCTGGCGCGGGCGGCCGATCTTGTACTCGGGGTCGCCGATCATCTCGTTGAGCTGCGCGATCCAGCCGACCGTGCGCGCCAGCGCGAAGATGGCGGTGAACAGGCTCACCGGGATGCCGATCGCGCGCTGCACGATGCCCGAATAGAAGTCGACATTCGGGTACAGCTTGCGCGACACGAAGTAGTCGTCTTCGAGCGCGATCTTCTCCAGCGCCATCGCCAGCTTGAACAGCGGGTCGTCGTGCAGGCCGAGTTCGCCCAGCACCTCGTGGCAGGTCTCACGCATCAACTTGGCGCGCGGGTCGTAGTTCTTGTAGACGCGGTGGCCGAAGCCCATCAGCTTGACGCTGGAGTTCTTGTCCTTGACCTGGCGGATGAACTCGCCGATCTTCTCGACGCCGCCGGTGCGCTGGATGTCCTCGAGCATGTTCAGCGCCGCCTCGTTGGCGCCACCGTGCGCCGGGCCCCACAGGCAGGCCACGCCCGCGGCGATCGCCGCGAAGGGGTTGGTGCCCGAGCTGCCGCACAGCCGCACCGTCGAGGTGCTGGCGTTCTGCTCGTGGTCGGCGTGCAGGATGAAGATCCGGTCCATCGCGCGCACCAGCACGTCGTTGGGCACGTAGTCGGCGCAGGGCGTGGCGAACATCATGCGCATGAAGTTGCCGGCGTAGCTCAAGTCGTTGCGCGGGTACATGAACGGCTGGCCCACGCCGTACTTGTAGGCCATCGCCACCAGCGTGGGCATCTTCGCGATCAGCCGGATCGCCGCGATGTCGCGGTGGCGCGGATTGTGGATGTCGGTCGAGTCGTGATAGAAGGCCGACAGCGCCCCGACCAGACCGGTCATCACCGCCATCGGGTGCGCGTCGCGGCGGAAGCCCCGCAGGAAGAACTGCATCTGCTCGTGCACCATCGTGTGGTTGTTGACGAGCTGGTGGAAGTCCCTCTGCTGCTGCGCGTTGGGCAGGTCGCCGTACAGCAGCAGGTAGCAGGTGTCGAGGAAGTCGCACTGCGTGGCGAGCTGCTCGATCGGGTAGCCGCGGTACAGCAGCTCGCCCTTGTCGCCGTCGATGTAGGTGATCGTGCTGTTGCACGAGGCCGTCGACAGGAAGCCCGGGTCGTAGGTGAACTTGCCGGTCTGCGCGTACAGCTTGCGGATGTCGATCACGTCCGGGCCGATGCTGCCCTTGTACAGCGGCAGCTCGATCGACGGGCTGCCGTCGGAGAACGACAGCGAGGCTTTCACATCGGACAGGGACATCATGGTGCGTTTCCTTCGATTGAATGTTCGGGCGGCGGGCGGCGCATCAGCGCCAGCACTTCGGCGGCCGCGGGCTGCGCGTGCCCGGGCGGCAGTTCGCAGCGGCGCAGCAGCAGATCGAGAAGTTCATTGTCGGACAGCTGCATCAACCAGGTCAGACCCTGCGCCTGCCGGGCGGTCAGCGCCGCGCCGTGCCGCTCGAAGAAGCGCTGGATGAACAGGTCGTTCTCCAGCAGCCCCCGCCGGCACGACCACCTCAGCCGGCCCAGCATGCCAGGATCGAGCGCAGTCTCCATGGCCACACTTGCTTGGTGCTGACCGGTGCCGGCCATCGGGCGCGCGGGCGCCGCCGCTCAGACGCTGCGCCGGGCGATCATCTCCTTGAGCTTGCTGATCGCCTTGGCCGGGTTCAACCCCTTCGGGCAGACGTCGGTGCAGTTCATGATCGTGTGGCAACGGAACAGCCGGTACGGATCCTCGAGGTTGTCCAGGCGCTCGGCGGTGGCCTGGTCGCGGCTGTCGGCCACGAAGCGGTAGGCCTGCAGCAGCCCGGCGGGGCCGACGTACTTGTCCGGGTTCCACCAGAAGCTCGGGCACGCGGTCGAGCAACTGGCGCACAGGATGCACTCGTACAGGCCGTTGAGCTCGTCGCGCTCCTCGGGCGACTGCAGCCGCTCCTTCTCGGGCGGCGGCGTGTCGTTGATCAGGTAGGGCTTGATCGAGTGGTACTGCGCGAAGAACTGCGTCATGTCGACGAACAGGTCGCGCACCACCGGCAGCCCCGGCAGCGGCTTGAGCACGATCGTGCCCGGCAGCGTGCGCAGGTTGGTCAGGCAGGCCAGCCCGTTCTTGCCGTTGATGTTCATCGCGTCCGAGCCGCACACGCCTTCGCGGCAGCTGCGGCGGAAGCTCAGGCTCGGGTCGACCGCCTTGAGCTTGAGCAGCGCGTCGAGCAGCATGCGCTCGCTGCCGTCGAGCTCGACCTCGAGCGTCTGCATGTACGGGCGCTCGTCCTTGTCGGGGTCGTAGCGGTAGATCTGGAAGGTTCGCTTCGTCATCGTGTCGGCCCCGGTCAGAACGTGCGCACCTTGGGCGGCACGGTGTCGACGGTGAGCGGCTGCGACCGGACCGGCTTGTACTCGAGCCGGTTGCCGTCGGAATACCACAGCGTGTGCTTCATCCAGTCGCGGTCGTTGCGGCCGAGCGGGAACTCGGGGTCGTCGGCGCCGCGCTCGTAGTCTTCCACCGTATGGGCGCCGCGGCACTCGTGCCGGGCGGCGGCCGAGTGCATCGTCGCGCGCGCCACCTCGATCAGGTTCTCGACCTCGAGCGCCTCGACCCGTGCGGTGTTGAAGACCTTGCTCTTGTCCTTCAGCCCGATGTCCGCGACGCGTGCGGTCAGCGCCTCGATCTGCTTGACCCCTTCGTCCATCGCGGCCTGCGTGCGGAACACGCCGGCGTGCAGCTGCATCGAGCTGCGGATGTCGTTGGCCACGTCCTGCGCGTACTCGCCGGACGTGGCGGCGTCGAGCTTGGCGACGCGGGCGCGCGAGAAGTCGGCGGCATCGGCCGGCAGCGGCTTGTGGCTGCGCATGCCCTTGACGTGCTCGATCACGTGCAGGCCCGCAGCGCGGCCGAAGACCAGCAAGTCGAGCAGCGAATTCGTGCCGAGCCGGTTGGCGCCGTGCACGCTGACGCACGAGCATTCGCCGACGGCGTACAGGCCGCCGACCACGCTGTTCGGGTCGCCGTTCTTCGGCACGATCACCTGGCCATGGATGTTGGCCGGGACGCCGCCCATCTGGTAGTGGATCGTCGGCACCACGGGAATCGGCTCCTTGGTGATGTCGACGTTGGCGAAGTTGTGGCCGATCTCGAACACGCTGGGCAGCCGCTTCAGGATGGTGTCGCCGCCCAGATGCGTCATGTCGAGGTTGATGTAGTCCTTGTTCGGGCCGCAGCCGCGGCCTTCCTTGATCTCCTGGTCCATGCAGCGGCTGACGAAGTCGCGCGGCGCCAGATCCTTCAGCGTGGGCGCGTAGCGCTCCATGAAGCGCTCGCCGTGCACGTTGCGCAGGATCGCGCCTTCGCCGCGGCAGCCTTCGGTGAGCAGCACGCCGGCGTTGTGCACCCCCGTCGGGTGGAACTGCCAGAACTCCATGTCCTGCAGCGGGATGCCGGCGCGCGCCGCCATGCCCAGCCCGTCGCCGGTGTTGATGAACGCGTTGGTGCTGGCCGCATAGATGCGCCCGGCGCCGCCGGTGGCCAGCATCGTGACCTTGGCCTCGAGGAGGTGGAGTTCGCCGGTCTCCATCTCGAGCGCCGTCACGCCGACCACGTCGCCGTCGGCATCGCGGATCAGGTCCAGCGCCATCCATTCGACGAAGAACTGGGTGCGCGCCTCGACGTTGCGCTGGTACAGCGTGTGCAGCATCGCGTGGCCGGTGCGGTCGGCCGCGGCGCAGGCGCGCTGCACCGGCTTTTCGCCGTAGTTGGCGGTATGGCCGCCGAAGGGGCGCTGGTAGATCGTGCCGTCGGGGTTGCGGTCGAAGGGCATGCCGAAGTGTTCGAGCTCGTACACCACGTTCGCCGCCTCGCGGCACATGAACTCGATCGCGTCCTGGTCGCCGAGCCAGTCGCCGCCCTTGACGGTGTCGTAGAAGTGGTAGTGCCAGTTGTCCTCGCTCATGTTGCCGAGGCTCGCGCCGATGCCGCCCTGCGCGGCCACCGTGTGCGAGCGCGTCGGGAACACCTTGGTGAGCACCGCCACGTTCAGCCCGGCGCGGGCCAGCCGCAGCGAAGCCTGCATGCCGGAGCCGCCCGCACCGACGATCACCACGTCGAAACGGCGCTTGGAAATCGAAGCCCCCGCCATCACAGCCTCCAGAGAACCTGCACGGCCCAGCCGGCGCAACCCACCAGCCAGACGATGGTGAACACCTGCAGCACCAGGCGCACGCCCATCGGCTTCACGTAGTCCATCCAGATGTCGCGCACGCCGACCCACGCGTGCCACGCGACCGCCACGATCACGGCGAAGGTCAGCACCTTCATCCACTGGCTGGCGAAGATGCCGGCCCAGCGCCCGTAGCCGATCTCGCCCGGCAGCAGCAGCTGCGCCACCAGCACCAGCGTGAACAGCGCGATCAGCGCCGCGGTGACGCGCTGCACCAGCCAGTCGCGCGAGCCGTAATGCGCGCCGACGACCAGCCGCCCGACGCCGTAGGTTCCGCTCATCGTCGCCCCCTTCAGTACAGCCCGAACAGCTTCGCGCCGAGCGCGGCCGTCAGCAGCAGGCTCGTCGCCAGCACGAGCAGCGCGCTGCTGCGCCCCTGCTCCTTGCTCATGCGCAGCGTCACGTCCAT
This sequence comes from Pseudomonadota bacterium, assembly GCA_018240325.1. Taxonomy (GTDB): domain Bacteria; phylum Pseudomonadota; class Gammaproteobacteria; order Burkholderiales; family Burkholderiaceae_C; genus Rubrivivax. Next base: position 8,743 of record JAFEFZ010000267.1, on the reverse strand, counting down.
CCACAGGAAGCGCAGCCCGGCGAACAGGTGGTGCAGGTAGGCCCAGATCAGCCCCAGGCAGACCAGCCGCACGAACCAGCCCGGCACGAAGCCGATGCCGGCGAGGAAGGCGCTGCGGAAGCGGTCGAACGAGATCTCGCTGCTGATGCTGTTGTCGAACAGCCAGATCACGAAGGGCAGCAGCAGGCACATCAGCGCGCCGCTGGCGCGGTGCAGGATCGACACGATGCTCGCCGGCGGAAACCGGTAGGTGACGATCTGCCAGATGTGGATGTTTCGATAGACCGGACGTGGTTTTGCCGTTTCTGCCATCTGGTGTCCTCGAAGCGGTCGCAGGCGCCCGGTGCATCGGCACCCGGCAGGCGTGAACGATTCTATTGCAGCCCAACGCCCTTACAGGAAGCTTGGATGCGTGCTGCGCGCGGCCGGCGGCACAGGGCCCGAGCCCGCTCAACTGAGTTCATTGCGGTAGTAGTGCGCCGCGGTGTGGTACAGGCCGCGGCGCAGTTCCACCGGCTTGCCGCCATAGGTGAACGACAGGCGCTCGACGAGCAGCAGCGGCGCGCCTTCGGGCAGGTTCAGCAGGGCCGCCTCGTCGCCCCCCGCCGCCACCGCGCGGATCTTCTCGTCGGCGCGGATCATGCGCACGCCGAACTCGGTCTCGAACAGGCGGTACATCGGCCCGCGGTAGGCGTCCAGCCGCTCCGCGCTCAGGCCCTTGAACAGCCGCGCCGGCAGCCAGATGTCGTCGAGCACCACCGGCACCTCGCCCGCCAGCAGCAGCCGGCGGATCTGCACGACGCTGTCGCCGCTGTCCAGGCCCAGCACGCGCGCGACCTCGGCCGGCGCCCGCAGCCGCCTGCAATCGAGCAGCCGGCGGCGCATCGCCTGGCGCTCGCCCTGGTCGGGCATCAGCCGCAGGAAGCGGTACTGCACCTGCGCCTCGGCGTGGGTGGCGACGAAGGTGCCCTTGCCTTGCCGGCGCACGAGCAGGCCGTCGGCGGCCATTGCGTCCAGCGCCTTGCGCACCGTGCCCTGGCTGACCTTGAATCGCAGCGCCAGTTCGGGCTCGCTGGGCAGCGCGGCGCCCGGCTGCCATTCGCCCAGCGTCAGGCTGCGCGTCAGCAGGGCCTGGATCTGCCGGTACAGCGGGCTGAAGGCCGGCGCCGCGGGCGCGGCCGCGGTGCCGGCGGGCGCGGAGGTCGAAGCCATGGGGCGATTGCAGCACAGCCGGCCGGCCGAGTCCAACATTCCGTTGACAGATGTCTTCTATAAGACAACTGACTTCGGCTACACTCCGGGGGAACCCTTAGAGTCGTCTTAGACAAGACCGGGCGGCGTCCGTACACTGGCCGGCGCCGCGCCGCCTCGGCTGCGCCTTTCCCCCCACCCCAACCCGGAGTCGTCCCATGAGCAAGAAGCCCGTCCGCGTCGCCGTCACCGGTGCTGCCGGCCAGATCGGTTATGCCCTGCTGTTCCGCATCGCCTCGGGCGAGATGCTCGGCCGCGACCAGCCGGTGATCCTGCAACTGCTCGAGATCCCCGACGACAAGGCGCAGAAGGCGCTGACGGGCGTGATGATGGAGCTGGAGGACTGCGCGTTCCCGCTGCTGGCCGGCATGCAGGCGCACGCCGACCCGATGACGGCCTTCCAGGACACCGACTACGCGCTGCTGGTCGGCTCGATGCCGCGCAAGGCCGGAATGGAACGCGCGGAACTGCTGTCGATCAACGGCAAGATCTTCATCGGCCAGGGCAAGGCGCTCAACGCCAAGGCCAGCCGCAACGTGAAAGTGCTGGTGGTCGGCAACCCGGCCAACACCAACGCCTACATCGCGATGAAGAGCGCGCCCGATCTGGACCGCCGCAACTTCACCGCGATGCTGCGCCTGGACCACAACCGCGCGCTGAGCCAGGTCGCCGCCAAGACCGGCAAGCCGGTGGCCGCGATCAAGAAGCTGTGCGTGTGGGGCAACCACTCGCCGACGATGTACGCCGACTACCGCTTCGCCACCATCGACGGCGCCAGCGTCAAGGACATGATCAACGACCAGGCCTGGAACAAGGACGTGTTCCTGCCCACCGTCGGCAAGCGCGGCGCCGCGATCATCGAGGCGCGCGGCCTGTCGTCGGCGGCGTCGGCGGCCAACGCGGCGATCGACCACATGCGCGACTGGGCGCTGGGCACCGGCGGCGAATGGGTGACGATGGGCGTGCCCAGCAACGGCGAATACGGCATCCCGAAGGACGTGATGTTCGGCTTTCCGGTGACGACCGCCGGCGGCGACTACAAGATCGTGGAAGGCCTGGCGATCGACGCCTTCAGCCAGGAGTGCATCAACAAGACCCTGTCCGAGCTGCAGGGCGAGCAGGACGGCGTCAAGCACCTGCTCTGACCCCTGCACTGGATGCGGGTGCGGCGCGGCGGGCTCCGGTCGTGGCGATGGGCGACTGGGATCCGGCGCTCTACACCCGCTTCGAGGCACAGCGCACGCGCCCTGCCGTCGAGCTGCTGGCGCGGGTGCCGCTGGACGCGGCCGACGTGCGCGAAGCGGTCGACCTGGGCTGCGGGCCTGGCAACTCCACCGCACTCGTCGCTGCACGCTATCCCGGCGCGGCGGTCACCGGCATCGACCGCTCGCCGGCGATGATCGAGGCGGCGCGGCAGCGCCTGCCGGGCCTGCGCTTCGAGCCCGCCGACATCGCCGCCTGGGCGCCGCAGCGGCCGCCGCAGCTGATCTTCGCCAACGCCGCGCTGCAGTGGCTGCCCGATCAGGAGCAGCAGTTGCAGCGGCTGTTCGGCCTGCTCGCGCCCGGTGGCGTGCTCGCGGTGCAGGTGCCCGACAACCTGGACGAGCCCAGCCACCGGCTGATGCGCGAGACCGCCGCTGCCGGGCCTTGGGCGGCCCTGATCGGCGACGCACACGCGCTGCGCGCACCCCGCCTGGCAGCCGAGCGCATCTACGACCTGCTCGCGCCGGCGGCCGAAGCCGTCGATGTCTGGCACACGGTCTATCGCCACCCGATGCCGTCGGCACGCGCGATCGTCGACTGGCTGCGCTCGACCGGCCTGCGCCCCTTCCTCGATCCGCTGGATGCCGCCGGGCGCGAAGCCTTCGTCGCCGCCTACGAAGCGCGCATCGCCGCGGCCTACCCGCCCCGCGCCGACGGCCAGCGCCTGCTGGCCTTCCCGCGCCTGTTTCACGTCAGCCGACGCCGCCGATGAACACCCTGACCCACCCGCGCGACGCGCTGTTCGACCCCGACGACCTGCCGGTGCCGGCACTGCCGGTATGCGACCACTACAGCGGCGTCGAGCTGCGCATGCGCAAGAGCCTGGCGCTGCAGGTCGAGATGGGGCCGGTGTTCGACGTCACGCTCGACGCCGAGGACGGCGCGCCGGTGGGCGGCGAACTCGAGCACGCCGCGCTGATCGCCGAGCTGGTCAACGGCCCCGACAACCGCCACGGCCGCGTCGGCGCGCGCGTGCTGCCGGTCGAGCATGCGCGCTTCGAGGCGATGGTCGAGCTGCTGATGCGCCAGGCCGGGCACAGGCTCGCCTACCTGATGATCCCCAAGCCGCGCGGGCTGGCCGACGTGCAGCGCGCCGCCGCTGCCGTGGACGCTGCGGCGCAGCGTCACGGCATCGGCCGCACCGTGCCGCTGCACGCGTTGATCGAGACCCACGGCGCGCTGCGCGAGGTGCAGGCGATCGCCGCGCATCCGCGCTATGAATCGCTGAGCTTCGGGCTGATGGACTTCGTCTCGGCGCACCGCGGCGCGATCCCGCAGACCGCGATGGGGCTGAACCCGCACGGCGGTCAGTTCGACCACCCGCTGGTGCTGCGCGCCAAGCTCGAGATCGCCGCCGCCTGCCACGGCTTCGGCAAGGTGCCGTCGCACGCGGTGGTCACCGAGCTGAAGGACCGCAAGGCACTGCAGCTCGCCGCCGAGACCGCCTGCCGGCGCCTGGGCTACACGCGCATGTGGAGCATCCACCCCGACCAGATTCGCGTCATCGTCGACGCCTTCGCGCCGACCACCGCCGAAGTGGACCTGGCCATCGAGATCCTGCTGGCCGCGCAGGCCGCCGGCTGGGCGCCGATCCGCCACCGCGACAGCCTGCACGACCGCGCCAGCTACCGCTATTTCTGGCAGCTGCTGCAACGCGCGCACCGCACCTCGTACCACGGCGGCGCGCAGTTGCCGGTCGAGGTGTGCCAGGCCTTCTTTGCGTCCGGCTGCACTTGAGCGGCAAGTGCATGCATTCCGAGGCCGCCTGCTTCCATCGCGACTGCTTCAAGGGCCTGAAGGTCGTCGTGCCCCAAGCTTGATGCAAGCTTGGGCACGCACCATCGGCCACTGACCCGCCACACCCTTCCCTGCCGGAGAACCCCGCCATGCTGCAAGCCTACCGCCAACATGCCGCCGAACGCGCCGCGCTCGGCATCCCGCCGCTGCCGCTCGATGCCCGGCAGGTGGCCGAGCTGATCGAGCTGATCAAGGCGCCGCCGAAGGGTGAAGAGGCCTTCCTGCTGGAGCTGCTGACCCACCGCGTGCCGCCGGGCGTGGACGACGCCGCCAAGGTCAAGGCCAGCTTCCTGGCCGCGGTGGCGCACGGTGACCTCGAGGTCGGGCTGATCAGCAGGGCCAAGGCCACCGAGCTGCTGGGCACGATGGTCGGCGGCTACAACGTGCATCCGCTGATCGAACTGCTGGACGACGCCGAAGTGGCGGGTGTCGCCGCCGAAGGGCTGAAGAAGACGCTGCTGATGTTCGACTACTTCAACGACGTCGCCGCCAAGGCCAAGGCCGGCAACGCCAAGGCCAGGGAGGTGATGCAGTCCTGGGCCGACGCCGAGTGGTTCACCAGCCGCCCCGAGGTCGAGAAGAAGATCACCGTCACCGTCTTCAAGGTGCCGGGCGAGACCAACACCGACGACCTCTCCCCCGCGCCCGATGCCTGGAGCCGGCCCGACATCCCGCTGCACTATCTGGCGATGCTGAAGAACAGCCGCCCCGACGCCGCCTTCAAGCCGGAGGAGGAAAGCAAGCGCGGCCCGATGCAGTTCATCGAGGACCTGAAGAAGAAGGGCCACATCGTCGCCTACGTCGGCGACGTGGTCGGCACCGGCTCCAGCCGCAAGAGCGCGACCAACAGCGTGATCTGGGCCACCGGCCAGGACATCCCCTTCGTGCCGAACAAGCGCTTCGGCGGCGTCACGCTGGGTGGCAAGATCGCGCCGATCTTCTTCAACACGCAGGAGGATTCGGGCTCGCTGCCGATCGAGGTCGACGTCTCCAAGCTCGAGATGGGCGACGTCATCGACATCCACCCCTACGATGGCAAGATCACCAAGGGCGGCGCGACCGTCGCCGAGTTCAAGCTGAAGAGCGACGTGCTCTTCGACGAGGTGCGTGCCGGCGGCCGCATCAACCTGATCATCGGCCGCAGCCTGACGGCCAAGGCGCGCGAGGCGCTGGGCCTGCCGGCTTCCACCGCGTTCCGGCTGCCGCAGGCACCGGCCGCCACCAAGGCCGGCTTCACGCTGGCGCAGAAGATGGTCGGACGCGCCTGCGGGCTTCCCGAAGGCCAGGGCATCCGCCCCGGCACCTACTGCGAGCCGCACATGACCACCGTCGGCAGCCAGGACACCACCGGCCCGATGACGCGCGACGAGCTCAAGGACCTGGCCTGCCTGGGCTTCAGCGCGGATCTCGTGATGCAGAGCTTCTGCCACACCGCCGCCTACCCGAAGCCGGTGGACGTGAAGACGCACCGCGAGTTGCCGGCCTTCATCAGCACGCGCGGCGGCGTGTCGCTGCGGCCGGGCGACGGCGTGATCCACAGCTGGCTCAACCGCCTGCTGCTGCCCGACACCGTCGGCACCGGCGGCGACAGCCACACGCGCTTTCCGATCGGCATCAGCTTCCCCGCCGGCTCGGGCCTGGTCGCCTTCGGCGCGGCCACCGGCGTGATGCCGCTGGACATGCCGGAGAGCGTGCTGGTGCGCTTCAAGGGCCGGATGCAGCCGGGCGTGACGCTGCGCGACCTGGTGCACGCCATTCCCTACTACGCGATCAAGCAGGGCCTGCTGACCGTGGCCAAGGCGGGCAAGAAGAACATCTTCTCGGGCCGCATCCTCGAGATCGAGGGCCTGCCCGACCTGAAGGTGGAACAGGCCTTCGAGCTGTCGGACGCCAGCGCCGAGCGCTCGGCCGCCGGCTGCACGATCAAGCTGAACCAGGCGCCGATCGTCGAGTACTTGACCAGCAACGTCGTGCTGATGAAGAACATGATCGCCGACGGCTATGCCGACGCCAACACGCTCAAGCGCCGCATCGAGAAGGTCGAGGCCTGGCTCGCCAACCCGCAGCTGCTCGAGGCCGACCAGGACGCCGAGTACGCGGCGGTGATCGAGATCGACCTGAACGAGTTGAAGGAGCCGGTGCTGTGCTGCCCGAACGACCCGGACGACGCCAAGCTGCTGTCCGACGTCGCCGGCACCAAGATCGACGAGGCCTTCATCGGCAGCTGCATGACCAACATCGGCCACTTCCGCGCCGCGGCCAAGCTGCTGGGCGGGCAGCGCGACATCCCGACCAAGCTGTGGATCGCGCCGCCGACCAAGATGGACCAGAGCGAGCTGATCAAGGAAGGCCACTACGCCGCATTCGGCACGGCAGGCGCGCGCACCGAGATGCCGGGCTGCAGCCTGTGCATGGGCAACCAGGCGCAGGTGCGCGAAGGCGCGACGGTCATCTCGACCAGCACGCGCAACTTCCCGAACCGGCTGGGCAAGAACACCAACGTGTATCTGGCCTCGGCCGAGCTGGCGGCGATCGCCTCCAAGCTGGGCAAGATCCCGAGCGTGGCCGAGTACCACGAGGCGATGGGCATCATCAACCAGGACGCGGCCAGCGTGTACCGCTACATGAACTTCGACCAGATCGAGGAGTACGCCGAGACGGCCAAGACGGTCGCGGTCTGAGCGCCCTGCGGGCCGGGCCGGGCCGCGCCCAGCCCGCCGCCGCGATGGCCCGAGCGCGGGCGCGCCCGGATGCCGGCATTGGCGGATCGTGCCGGCGCCGGCGTGTCGCGCCGCCGCCGGGTATCCACATCGGGGCCGAAGGCGGAGATAATCGCGCACTTTCCACTCGCCTGCCCGAACCCATGAAGCCTCGGTACCTTCCGGCACTGCTGCTCGCGGCGTTGACGCTGCCGCTCGGCACCCACGCGCAGACCAGAACACCGGCCAAGTCGGCCGCCAAACCGTCGGCCAAGGCGACGGCGACGGCCGCGGCCGCAGCGGCCGTCACCGCACTGGCTGAAGCCGACCCCGAGCAACTGCTGGCGGCTTCGATGGTGCTGCTCGGCCGCCTCGATTGCGAGTTCGACCAGAAGATGGTGATCAGCCGGACCCCCGGCGCCGACGGCTACGTCGATGTCGAGATCCTGCGGCGCAAGGCCACCTTCAAGCCGGTGCGTTCGGCCACCGGTGCCTTGCGGCTCGAACAGGTAAACGCGGGCGACCTGCTGCTCGTGCAGATCCCGACCAAGACGATCGTGATGGACACCAAGGCCGGCAAGCGGCTGGTCGACGGCTGCCAGCAGGACGAACAGAAGCACGAAGCGGCACTGGCCGCCGCCGGCGACAGCAACCGGCTGGGCATCAACGCCCCTGGCCAGATGCAGATCACCGGCACGCCGGCGTCGAAGCACTGACCGCGCCTGCAACGGCGGCGGCCGCACGCGCCCTGAGTCCGCCGCCGCCTGCCCAGGCAGAGCGGGTGCGGCCCGGCCCGGGGCGCCGGCCCGTCAATCGGCGGCCGGCGTGATCGCCTCGGCATAGGCGCGCAGGTCGGCCAGCACGCCGCGGCCACGCGCATCGGCGCTGCCTTCGAGCGCCGCCAGCTGCTCCAGATAAGCCGCCGGCGTCGGGCGGCCGTCTGCGCCTTCGAGCAAGCGCGCCACCCGGTGCTGACGCCATTGCTCCTGCTCGGGCGCCGACAGCGTCGCCGGGTAGTTGCGGGCGCGATAGCGCAGCAGCAGCTCGTCCAGCCGGGCGTCCGCGAAGCTCGGCCGGCTGGCCGCCAGCTTCTGCGGCGGCAAGCCGCGCAACCGCTCGAGCGTGCGCCGGTCGGCATCGCCGAGGAAGCCGCCGTACAGTTCCTCGTCGACATCGGGCCGGCGCTGCGCGGCCGGGCGCGCGAACACCTCGCCCCACAGGCCGGCGAGCTTCGGCACGATCCGCGCCGCGCTGTCGGCATGGCGCAGCCCGAGCGCCGGATCCAGCCGCCAGCGCGCCGCCATCGCCGGCGCCAGCGTCTTCAGGTTGGCGATCACGATCGGCGCGCGGTTCAGGTGGATCGTCTTGATCGGCAGCCGCCGCACGCCTTCGGGCAGCGCGTCGGCGCGCACGAACAGGCGGTCGCGCACCGCGGCGGCATCCAGCCGGCCCAGCTCCGCCGGGTCTTCAGCCAGGTCCCAGACGATCAGCTCGTTGCGGTTGGTCGGGTGCGGCGCCAGCGGCCACACCAGCGCCAGGCAGCCCCGATCCGCCGGATAGCGGCCCGACACATGCAGCAACGGCTGCCCTTGGCGCCGGGCCGTGTCGATCTCGTGCTGCACCGCGTCCTTGCGCCGCAGCCGCAGGCAGAAGTCCCACAGCCTGGGCTGCGCGCGCTTGAGCAGCCGCGCCAGCGCCAGCGTCGCGCGCACGTCGGCCAGCGCGTCGTGCGC
>JAFEFZ010000266.1 GCA_018240325.1 Pseudomonadota bacterium | reverse complement strand
GCAGCGCCAGCCGCGCGGCCAGCGGCATCGAATAGGCGGGCCGGCCGAAGAACGGCGCCGACGTGCCCTGGCCGTGGGGCGGCACCTGGTCGGGCAGCAGGCCCACCGCCTCGCCGCGACGCAGCGCGCGCAGCATCTGGCGCACGCCGCCCAGGTCGGCCGGCGCGGTGGCCAGCGCCGGGCGCGCACGCGCGCGCTCCTGCAGCGCGCGCAGCGCCGGGTGCCGCGCCGGCCGGTACAGCACCGTGATCGGCTTCAGGCGCCCCCAGCGCTCGGCGTAGGCCTGCGCCGACAGCTCGAAGCTGCCCAGGTGCGGCGTCAGCAGCAGCAGCCCGCGGCCGGCGCGCAGCGCGTCGTCGATCAGGTGTGCGCCGTGCCACTCGATCGGGTCGGCGATCGGATCGTCGGGCGGGCGCAGCCACAGCCGCAGGCCCTCGGTGCCCATCTTGCCGGCCTCGGCCACCGAACGCCGGCGCTGGCCCGGCGTGAGCCCTGCCTGCGCCGCGTTGGCGTGCAGCCGCCGCCGGTAGCTCGGCGACAGCAGCCACACGAGCCAGCCCAGCAGCGCGCCCAGTGCATGCAAGGACCGCAGCGAGCGGCGCGCCAGCCAGCCGAGCACCCACTCCATCGCTTTTTCTATAATCCGCGCTCGGCGCCGAGTTATGAACTACTTGCAGGGCGCTTCCGGAAGGCCAGCCTTCCGGCCGTGACGCCGGCCCGCCGGCGGCCCGCGAAAGTACTGCTAAAGCGTTCGCCGCTCCCTGTGCACCCGACGGCCGGCAACGCGATCCGCAACCGTCAACGCAGGAGTTTACGCAGTGGCGAACGACTTTCTCTTCACCTCCGAATCCGTGTCCGAGGGCCATCCCGACAAGGTGGCCGACCAGATCTCCGACGCGATCCTCGACGCCGTCTTCCGCCAGGACCCGCGCTCGCGCGTGGCCGCCGAGACGCTCACCAACACCGGCCTCGTCGTGCTGGCCGGCGAAATCACGACCAACGCGCACGTCGACTACATCCAGGTGGCGCGCGACACGGTCAAGCGCATCGGCTACGACAACACCGAGTACGGCATCGACTACAAGGGCTGCGCGGTGCTGGTGGCCTACGACAAGCAGAGCAACGACATCGCGCAGGGCGTGGACCACGCCAGCGACGACCACCTGAACACCGGCGCCGGCGACCAGGGGCTGATGTTCGGCTACGCCTGCGACGAGACCCCGGTGCTGATGCCCGCGCCGATCTACTACGCGCACCGGCTGGTCGAGCGCCAGGCGATGCTGCGCAAGGACGGCCGCCTGCCCTTCCTGCGCCCCGACGCCAAGAGCCAGGTGACGATGCGCTACGTCGACGGCAAGCCGCACTCGATCGACACCGTGGTGCTGTCGAGCCAGCACGCGCCCGAGATGAGCCTGGGCTCGTCGATGAAGCCCGAGTTCGTCGAGGCGGTGATCGAGGAGATCATCAAGCCGGTTTGCCCCAAGGAGTGGCTGCAGGACACGAAGTACCTGATCAACCCGACCGGCCGCTTCGTGGTCGGCGGCCCGCAGGGCGACTGCGGGCTGACCGGGCGCAAGATCATCGTCGACACCTACGGCGGCGCCTGCCCGCACGGCGGCGGCGCTTTCAGCGGCAAGGACCCGACCAAGGTCGACCGCTCGGCCGCGTATGCGGCGCGCTATGTCGCCAAGAACGTGGTCGCCGCCGGGCTGGCGCGCCAGTGCCAGGTGCAGGTGGCGTATGCGATCGGCGTGGCGCGGCCGATGAACGTGACCATCTACACCGAAGGCACCGGCGTGGTGCCCGACGAGCAGATCGCCAAGTGGGTGGGCGAAGTCTTCGACCTGCGGCCCAAGGGCATCATCCAGATGCTCGACCTGTTGCGCCCGATCTACGAAAAGACGGCCGCCTACGGCCACTTCGGCCGCGAAGAGCCCGAATTCACCTGGGAGCGCGTGGACAAGGTGGCCGTGCTGCGCGACCTGGCAGGCCTGAAGGCCTGACAGGTCGCGCAGCAGCCCGGCGTGCAGCGCCGGGCCGCCGCGGCAGCGGCGCGGCCACCTTGCGGCGAAGGCTGACTTCGCGCCAGCGAAGTCAAGGCGCGCGAGCGCCGCGCCGCAGCCACAAGCCCACCACGTGCTGCGGCGCGGCCACCTTGCGGCGAAGGCTGACTTCGCGCCAGCGAAGTCAAGGCGCGCAGCGCCGTGCCGCAGCCACAAGGTCACGCCGAGCGCGACCTCGCAAGCCTGAAAGGCCAGTGAGGGCGTGCAGCAGCCCGGCGTGCAGCGCCGGGCCGCCGCGGCAGCGGCGCGGCCGCCTTGCGGCGAAGGCTGAGAGGCTTTCGCCCATGCCCGCCTTGCACGCCGGAACACGCCGGCTCGTCGTTGCAAATGCTCGCCATAGCCCGAGCCATGGCTGCGCTTTGCGGCGGCTTTCAACGATCCCGGAAGCCGCTCTCGCGTTGCCCACGCGGCGCCAGCACTTCCACCGCATCGTCCAGAGCGTCGCAGCGGTACAGCGCCACGCAGCCACGGCTGCCCTCGCCGACGATCTCCACCTGCCCCTCGACCGCTGATCGGCGCAGTTCGTCGGCACGGTAGCCGTCGAGGCTGCAGCCCGCTGCGAAGCGCAGCGCCAAGCGGGCCGCATGGGCCGCGTCATCCAGATGCTTCGGCAGGCGCTCTGACACACAGGTCGCGCCGGGTCGCATCCACCGCCCGGCGCAGATAGGGGTTGCGGATCGGCTGGTCGGTCAGCAGATCGACATGCCGGCCGAGCAGCCGTTCCAGCGCATCCGCCAGCGCAAAGTAGCGCTCGGCACGCGAACCGGGTGCCCCGGGCGCAAAGCTCACGATCAGGTCGATATCGCTGCGGCCGGGGTCGAAACGCCCGTCGGCCGCCGAACCGAACACTTCCAGGCGGTCGACGCCATGGGCACGGCACAGATCGGCCACCGCATCGCGATGGTCGAGCAGGAGCGGTGCGAGCGGGGGGCGCGAGGACATGACCCGATTATCCAGACGGGAGCTTGGCGCTGCGCGCCAAGTTCAGCGCCAGCAGCCGGCGCAGGTCTCGCAGCCGGTCGCGTCGAGCATGCAGTCGCCCCAGCCGAAACGACAATGACCAGCGCAAGATCGGCCCTTCGGCCTTCGCGGCCACCCCGGCTTCAACCCCCACGACAGGCGGCAATTCAGGCTGATGCCCTCTACGGCACCAACCTGGCTTGGCCGCTCTCGAACCACGCTGCGTCGAACCCTGCCTTGAGAAGGATGCAGCGCGTTTCAAGGTGACCTTCAGCGCTCAGCCGTTCCATGTACTTCGTCAATGTGCTGGCGTCTTCGGTCAGCACGTGGGACACGGCATCGCACTGGCACTGCGCAATCAGCTTGAAGTCGTCCTTGACACGGACCCGATCATCGCCGGCGTCCCGGGGCGAAGCGCGCACCAGCAGACCGCACGCCATCGCATGATCCACGTTGAAGGGCAGGACGATGAAATTGCGCAAGGGCAGATCGTTGATCGCCTGCCTGACCTGGTACTCGGAGATGACGATGCTCGACAGAAACATCGGCACCCTGCGATCAATACACGCCTTGAAGTATTGCTGTGCCGCTTCGTGATGCTTGCGCGCAGGGTCGCTCAGGCTGATCAGAAAGCTCGTGTCCAGCAGAACGCTGTTCAATCGCGCCCCCCGCGCAACTCATCCACCCAGGCAGCGGCATCCTCCACGTCCCGCCAGGCCTGCGCGCCCCGCCGGGTAAGCCGCTCCATTTCGGCTTCGTCGAAGCGAGGCGCGTATTCGACGAACTCGATGAGTTGCGCATCCCGGAGCTCACGCGTCAACACGTTGTAGCGTGCCCGAATCCGCAGCATGGCAGGCTTGTAGAGTCGGTTCTGCGTGTCTTCCTTGAGCACCTTGCGCTCGGCGGCCACGGACAACAAGCTGCCGTCCGGCAGGCGCACATGGGCATTGGCCCTCTTCGCGCCGCCCAGATCCTGGATCTCACCCCGCAAGTAGCGCTCGACCATGACCCACTGGTCGGCATCGTCGGCGCGGAAATCCGTGCGCTCGTCGACAAGCAGCGGACGCGCGAGGAACGGCGCACTGATTCTGTAAGCCACGCCGCGCGCCTGGCGTGCAAGCTTCTGCCAACGCTCGATCACTTCGCGACGCCTGGCGTCCAGCGTATCGAGCAGTTCGCTGTCCAGCAGCGACCGCAGATCCCTGAAGAGGGTGGGCGCGGCGGCAATCGGTGCCGTGACGATGACGAACGATCCCGCGCGCACGGACACATCGATTTCGGCGGGATCGACCTCGCGGTTGGCGCCACGCAGCAGAGCCGACACGTCGGACGCGAAGGCCGCCAGCGCATCCAGCCGGACGCGCTCGGGCGTCGCCTCGTAGCCGGCAGACGAGTCGACCAACGTGAAGCTCAGCGATTGCGCGTCCATGTCGGACCGATTGTCGCAGTGACGCCCGAGCGTGTCACCGAGCAGCCGGCCCGCCGATGCCCGCCCGCTGCAGGTTCAGCGCCAGCAGCCGGCGCAGGATTTCGTCGTCGGGCAGGGCCGGCGTCCAGTCGGCCCAGCCGTAGGCGGCGGCCACTGCCGCGTCGAGCGCTTCATGCGCCTGCGCCAGCCAGGCCGGGCGCTGGTTGTACAGGTTCGTCAGCGTGCGTTTGGCCAGTTCCTTCTCGAAGCCGGGCTTCGCGACGATGCGGTCCGGGTACGGCGAATGGTCCATGCCCAGCGGCACGACTTCGGGCACGCGTTCGGTCCACTCGGGCGGGTTGAGCCAGGCGTCGCGCAGCGCCGCCAGCCGGTGCGCGGCGCGGGCGATGGCCTCGGCGTGCGGGCGGATGTCGTCGGGCAGGTCGGCCGGGACGAGGCAGGGTGAAGCAGGCGCTCCTGCGGGCGCCTGCGCCGGCGACGCGGCTTGCGCCTGCAAGCGCGAGCCGGCGCCGCCGTCGATCGCCTCGGTGCGCTGGTGCGCGGTGTCGGCAGGCGTCAGGCCGGCGGGGAAGGGAAAGGTCTCGAAGCAGGTGGTCGGGGTGTAGCGCGGATCATTGCCCTTGCCCATCCAGGTGCACATGCGCAGCGACCACAGTTCGTGCATGCGGCTGTGCAGGATGCCGAAGGTGGCGTCGTCGGCGCGCGGCACGACCTGCAGATTCTTGTCGGGCAGAACCGTAGCTGGCGCCCACCGGAAGATGCGATGTTTGGCGACCTCAGGGGTTACCAGGTAGCGCGTCACTGCCGCCAGCAAGCGGCGCAGTCCCGGACGCGCTTCGCCATGTCGCCACCACTGCGTTCGATAGGCTTCGCGGTTGTTGGTCTGCCGAAACGACTTGATCGTCCGCAGCGCAAACTCGAACGGTGCATCGAAGAGACTGGCCGCCGCTTCATCCCGATGGACACCGAAATCGATGATCCACATGTCGCGATCTCTGCGCGTGACATCCATGCCGTTCCAACTGCGCATCAACACCAGAGCGTTCGATTGACCGCCAACGCTTGGTTGCACCAGCCACGCGCGCGCCAAGCCGCCGTCGATATCAAACGGCCCGACCTTGGTGATGCCCATGAAGCAGGCGCCGACGTTGGCTGGCAGGCGCGACGCCTCTGTCAGATCGATGCTTGCGCATGAATCGCCTGAACCACTGAGATCCGCGGCGATTGCTTCGACTTCACCGCCCTCCAACATCGGCGAGCCTGTGGTGTGCCCAAACGCCACCAACGACACCCGCACCGCCGCGCCATCGTTGATCCAGGGCTCGTCGCTCCAGGCCTCGAAGATGCGCGTGCTCTTGACGATCGCATCCAGCACCGCGCGGTTGGCGCCGCCGCGGATCGAATTGGTCGCCACCAGCCCGGCGCGCTGCAGTTGCCCGCGCTCGATCTGCGCCCTGGCCTTTTCGAACCAGTAGCACACCAGGTCGGCGCCGCCGGGCACGCGGCCCTTGTAGGCGGCGCGCAGCGCCTCGGTGTAGGCGTCGCCCAGTTCGGCGCGCATCTTCTTGTCGCCGACGAAGGGCGGGTTGCCGACCAGCGCGTCGGCCTGCGGCCAGTCCGCTTCGCGACCACCTTCGCCCAGCACCGCATCGCGGCATTCGATGTGGTCCAGCGGCTCCAGCACCGGCTGCGTCTTGAAGCCGTAGCCGCGCTGGATGCGCCACTGCAGCTCGCCGATCCACACCGTCACGCGCGCCAGCTCGGCCGCGTATTCGTTGATCTCGATGCCGAGCACGTTGTGCGGCCCGGTCACGTCGATCTGGCGCTCCAGCCCCAGCGCCTCGGCTTCCAGGTTGACCTGGTGCTCGATGTCCTTCAGGCACTTCAGCGCCAGGTACAAAAAGTTGCCGCTGCCGCAGGCCGGGTCGAGCACGCGGTACGCGCGCAGCCGCTCCAGGAAGCCGACGAAGGCCGCCTGCGCGTCGCGCCAGGCCTTGTCGCCGTGCTTCTTGCTTTTGCCGATGGCGCGCTCGGCTTCGGCGCGCGCCACTGCCCATTCGGCCAGCAGCGGGCGCTGCACCACCGGCTGCACCAGCCGCCAGATGGTGGCGGCATCGGTGAACTGCGCGCCCAGCTGGCTGCGCTTGGCCGGGTCGAGCCCGCGCTCGAACAGCGTGCCGAAGATGGTGGCGTCGATGGCGCTCCAGTCCAGCGCGCTCGCCGCCTTGAGCGCGGCCACGTCGGGTTCGGCCAGCGGCGGCACCGCGATCTCGCGGAACAGCCCGCCGTTGAACCAGGGCACCGCGTCCACGCCGAACAGGCCGCCGTCGCGCATCGCCTCGAACAGTTTGCCCAGCTGCGCGCGCAGCTGCGCCGGCGCCACGCCCACGCCCACCAGCCGCTCGAACAGCCGCGCCGGCAGCAGGCCCACGTCTTCGGCGAAGAAGCAGAACAGGCATTGCGTCAGGAAGTGGCTCACTTCGTGCGGCGCCGCGCCGGCCGCGCGCAGCCGCTCGGCGGTGGCGGCAAAGCTGCGCGCGGCTTCTTCGGTGATGTCGCGGTTGCTGCGCCGGGGGCGCCAGGCGTCGGGCGCGGTCCACAGCGTGCGCAGCCGCTGCTGCACCTCGGGGCGCGCGATGTCGTCCAGCGCAAAGGCGTGCTTCTCGCTGGGCGTGCCGGTGAAGTGGGTGTGCAGCTCGATGCGCTCGCGGTCGCTGACCACCAGCAGCGGCGGGTTGTCCAGCGGCAGCGCGTACATCATCAGCTGCTTGAGCGCGGCTTCCAGGCTCTTGCCCGGCGCCTTGTATTCCCACGCGAAGTGGCCGCGCAGCCAGACGTCGGCGAAGCCGTCGGTGCGCACGCCGGCGCCGCCGGTCTTGGCGACGCCGCGCTCGAAGCAGTAGTGGTCGGGGTCGGCCGGCTCGGGCACGCCGAGCACGCGGCACAGGTCGATGAAGTGGGCCTGCGCGCCGGCGCGTTCGTTCAGGCCGTGCGCGGCGGCACCCGGCCGCCACTTGTCGATGAATTCCCGCGCTTGCATGCCGGATTGGAGCATGGCAGCGCCGCACGGCAGGCAGCGGCGCGGGCCCGCCGTGAGCGGGCACTGCCGGCACGGCCGCGCCCGCATCCGGCCGCAGGGCGGCCGCAGGGCGGCGGCTGGTCGGCCGCCGGTGTGCCGTTACAGGTCGTGCACCACGCCGTCGCGCAGCGCGAGCGCGCCGCCGGCGCACAGCTCGGCGACGAAGGCTTCGCTCCACGCCGCCGGCGATTCGCTGTCGACGCGGCCGAAGCGCTGCCAGATCCGCTGCACCAGCGACGCATCGGCCGCCCATTGCAGCAGATCGGCCAGCGGCTGCGCGCGCAGCTCCATCAGGTGGTACTTGAGCAGCACCTTCAGCGCGTGGCGCGCATGGCGCGCCGGGTCGGCACGGTACGCGGCCAGCCGCGAGCGCGCGCGCTGCAAGGCGGCGCCGACGTCGGTGAAGGGCGCGCCGTGGCCGGGCACCACCACGCGCACCGGCAGCGCTTCGATCGCGTCGAGCACCGCGGCCACGTCGCCGAAGCCGGGCTCGCCCACCAGTTCGGGGAAGACCACGCCGAAGCCGTTGGCCCACAGCGCGTCGGCCGACAGCAGCACGCCGGCCGCGGCGTCGAAGAACATCAGCGAGTGCGGGTCGTGCCCGGGCGCGGGCAGCGCCTCCCAGTGGCGCCCGCCGGCGCGAAAGCGTTCGCCCGGGCCGATCGTCGCGGCGATGGTGAAGCGCTCGCGCTGGCCGAAATCATCGTGGCCCAGGCGGCTCAGGTCCCACGCGCGCACGGCGTCGGCCTGCCCGGGCGGGATCAGCACGGCGGCGCCGAAGCCCTGCTGCAGCGCCGCGTTGCCGCCGCAGTGGTCGGAGTGCAGGTGCGTGTTGAGCACGCGCGCCAGCGGTTGCGCGCCGAGCGCGGCGCGCACCAGCGCCACCGTCCGGTCGGCCTCGACGACGTGGCCGGTGTCGATCAGGCAGGCGCCGTCGTCGCCGCGCTGCGCGTGCACGAGCACGTTGTTCGACGACAGCCAGCCGCGCTCGAGCACGGCGAGCCCGGCCAGCGCGGGGTGCGCGGCGGCGGATCCGGCGGGGGTTGCGGCAGCGGCCATCGGGGCATTGTCGCCGGCCGCGCGGCGCACGTCGCTTGCGCGGCGAATCGCCGGGCGGAGATGCCGCAGCGCACGCCGCCTGCGCCGGGGCCGCTGGCCGCGGGATCGGGCGCGGCCTTGGCCGCGTCGGCACGCCGCCGCGCGTTCGTGTCCGGCCCGGCGGGTGACCGGCGCGGGCCGCGCCGGAACGCGTCACGCACCCGCGGCGCCGCGCGCCGCCAGCAGCGCCGCCGCGACTTCGGCGAAGCCGGCGCCGCGCTCGCCGCGCGCCAGGTAGCGCGGCCAGGTGTGCAGCCGGTCGGCGAAGTGCAGCAGGTTGGCCACGCCCACCGACAACGGGAAGCGGCCGAACATCGCCTGGTCGTTGGTCGAGTCGCCGACGTACAGCCACTGCCCGCGCTCGGCGTCGAGCTCGCGGCCGTACAGGCGGCGCACGATCCAGCGCGCGCCGCTGGCCTTGTCGTGGCTGCCGAACCAGCCGTTGACGTGGATCGAACTGACGGTGGCGTTCAGCCCCTCGGCGCGCATCACCACCACCACCTGCTCGATCTGGCGCGCATCCAGCCGCGCGAATTCGGCGTGGTCGATCGCGATGTCGGTCACGCGGCCGGGGCTGTCGCGCGCGAGGGTCGCGCCCGGCACCTCGCGCAGCACGCGCGCCGCCGCCGCGCGCAGGCGCGCCGCGTTGCGCGCCCGCGTGGCGGCGTCCTGCGCGTATTCGATGCGCAGCCGGCCGCCTTCGGGGATCAGCGCGACCGCGCCGTTCTCGGCGACGATCGCCGCCAGCGGCCAGCTGCGCGCGAAGGGCTCGCTCCAGCCCTGCGGCCGGCCGGTGACGGCGATCACCGGCACGCCCGCCGCGCGCAATGCGGCCAGCGCCGCGGCCGCGGGCGGATCGAGCGCGCCGTCGCGCGTGAGCGTGTCGTCGATGTCGGTGAGCACGTCGCGCAGCGTGCGCAGCGCCGCCGGCGGCAACGCCTGCAGCGGCAGCGCGGGCACGGCACGGGCACGGGGATCGGGCATCCGGCGAGTCTGGCACGCCCGCGCAGGCGCCCGCTTCGGCTTGACCCGGCGCAACCGCCGCCGCTGCGCCCGAATCGGATAATGGCCGCCCCGCAACAGCCGGCGCTGAAAGGGCGAGCATGGGCAAGGACGCACGCGACGCAACCCGCAAGGCCGAACCCGCGCCGCTGCCGCGCGGCCGCCGCCGCCGCAGCGCCGACCCGCACCGGCGCGCGCGCCTGGGCGACACCGCGCCCGACCTGACGGCGCACGCGATCCAGCAGCACGTGGTGCGCGAAGCCACGCTGGGCAAGCAGGATGCGCAGGGCGCGGCGCTGCGCGACATCCTGCAGCGCCTGTCCGACAGCGGCAACGGCGCGGCGATGGACGCGCTGCGCGCCGTGCTCGCCGGCGCCTCGACAGACGACCTGGCGGCGCTGAAGGAGGCGCTGTCCGAAGGCGGCGACGCCGGGACGCGGCGCGAAAGCCGCGACCAGGCGCTCGTGGCCGACTGGCGCGCGGGCGGCTACCCGTACCGCTACCTGCTGTCGCGCAAGACCTACGAGGAGCAGAAGTACCGGCTGCAGGTCGAGCTGCTGAAGCTGCAGGCCTGGGTCAAGGACACCGGGCAGCGCGTGCTGATCGTGTTCGAGGGCCGCGACGCCGCCGGCAAGGGCGGCACGATCAAGCGCTTCATGGAACACCTGAACCCGCGCGGCGCGCGCGTGGTGGCGCTCGAGAAGCCGAGCGAGGTCGAGCGCGGCCAGTGGTACTTCCAGCGCTACGTGCAGCACCTGCCCACGCGCGGCGAGATCGTGCTGTTCGACCGCAGCTGGTACAACCGCGCCGGCGTCGAGCGCGTGATGGGCTTCTGCACCGACCGCGAGTACGACGAGTTCATGCGCCAGGCGCCGGAGTTCGAGCGCCACCTGGTCAAGAGCGGCATCCACCTGTTCAAGTTCTGGTTCTCGGTCAGCCGCGAGGAGCAGCGCCGCCGCTTCAAGGAGCGGCGCGCGCACCCGCTCAAGCAGTGGAAGCTCAGCCCGATCGACCTGGCCAGCCTGGACAAGTGGGACGACTACACGGTGGCCAAGGAGCAGATGTTCCTGCACACCGACATCACCGACGCGCCCTGGACGGTGATCAAGAGCGACTGCAAGAAGCGCGCGCGCCTGAACGCGATGCGCTTCCTGCTGCACCGCCTGCCCTACGCGAACAAGGACGCCACGGTAATCGGCGCGGTCGACCCGCTGCTGCTCGGGCGGGCCGCGCTGATCGCGGGGCTGGCCGAGGAATATTCGCCGGCCAGCGCCGACACCTGATCGCAGCGGGCCAGCGGGGCCGGCCGCGTGCGGGCGGCGCCCGCAGCGCCGGGCGCGCGGCGAGCGCCGCACCCGCGCCGCTACAATCGGCGCCGCCTTCCGAGGAGCGTTGCAACCTGCCGTCTGCGCAGGCCAGGCTCGGGAGGCCTTCCATTGCAACCGCGCTCACCTGCACGTGTCGTCGTGGGTGAGTCTCGATCGCCAAGCTCCACGGCCCGCGCGCGGGGTCACCCCGTTTGGAGCCCGATCCGATGAACGCCGTCCTGAAACCCGCCCAAGACCATGCCGTGGCCGACCTGTCGCTCGCCGACTGGGGCCGCCGCGAGATCACGATCGCCGAAAGCGAGATGCCGGCGCTGATGGCCATCCGCGCCGAGTACGCGGCAAAGCAGCCGCTCGCGGGCGCCCGCATCGCCGGCAGCCTGCACATGACGATCCAGACCGCGGTGCTGGTGGAGACGCTGCAGGCGCTGGGCGCGCAGGTGCGCTGGGCCTCGTGCAACATCTTCAGCACGCAGGACCACGCGGCCGCCGCGCTGGCGGCAAGCGCGGCGCGCACGCCGGTGTTCGCGTACAAGGGCGAGACGCTGCGCGACTACTGGGACTACACCCACCGCATCTTCGAGTTCGGCCACGGCCCCAAAGGGGCCCCTGCCGGGTCCCCGGGCAGCGACGGCGAAGGCCCGAACATGATCCTCGACGACGGCGGCGACGCCACGCTGCTGATGCACCTGGGCAAGCGCGCCGAGAAGGACGCGTCGGTGCTGGCCCACCCGGGCAGCGAGGAAGAGCGCGAGCTCTACGCCGCGATCAAGGCCAAGCTGGCCGAGGACGCCACCTGGTACAGCCGCAAGGCGGCACAGATCATCGGCGTGACCGAGGAGACGACCACCGGCGTGCACCGCCTGAAGGAGATGAGCGCCAAGGGCACGCTGCTGTTCCGCGCGATCAACGTCAACGACTCGGTCACCAAGAGCAAGTTCGACAACCTGTACGGCTGCCGCGAGAGCCTGGTGGACGGCATCAAGCGCGCCACCGACGTGATGGTGGCCGGCAAGATCGCGGTCGTCGCCGGCTACGGCGACGTCGGCAAGGGCAGCGCGCAGGCACTGCGCGCGCTCTCGGCCCAGGTGTGGGTGACCGAGATCGACCCGATCAACGCGCTGCAGGCGGCGATGGAGGGCTATCGCGTCGTGACGATGGACTGGGCCGCCGACAAGGCCGACGTCTTCGTCACCGCCACCGGCAACAAGGACGTGATCACCTACGCGCACATGGCGGCGATGAAGCACAACGCGATCGTCTGCAACATCGGCCACTTCGACAACGAGATCGACGTCGCGTCGCTGGAAGCGAAGTGCCGGTGGGAGGAGATCAAGCCGCAGGTCGACCACGTGATCTTCGAGGACGGCAAGCGCATCATCCTGCTGGCCCGCGGCCGCCTGGTGAACCTGGGCTGCGGCACCGGCCACCCGAGCTACGTGATGAGCAGCTCCTTCGCCAACCAGACGATCGCGCAGATCGAGCTGTTCACGCACAGCGACTTCTACGAGCAGGGCAAGGTGTACGTGCTGCCCAAGCAACTGGACGAGAAGGTCGCGCGGCTGCAGCTCGCGACGCTGAACGCCGAGCTGAGCGCGCTGACCGAGGAGCAGGCGGCCTACATCGGCGTGCCGGTGCAGGGGCCCTACAAGCCGGACAGCTACCGGTATTGATTCAAGCCGTCGCCGTGCCGGTCTGCCGGCGCGGCCAGCCGCGTTGACCGACGCCTCGATCGGATCCAAAATGGATCCGCACATCCATTTTGGAGGCATCATGGCTGTCAATCTGTCGATCAAGGACGTGCCCGAGGCCGTCGCCGAGCGTCTGCGCCAGCGCGCGGCACGCAACCATCGCTCGCTTCAGGGCGAGTTGATGGCTATCGTCGAGCAGGCGGCCGCCGAAACCGGGGCGCCCGCAGGGCTGCGGTCGCCGGGCGTGCAGGCGGCCGGTGAAATCGCGCACAGCCGGATCCTGGGCTGGAAGACGATCGAGCAGCTGTTCGCCGAGCGCAGGGCCAGCGGCTGGACACCCGATCCGTCCCTCGCGCGGGCGCCGCTCGGCGTCGACATCATCCGCGCCGACCGCGATTCGCGATGAGCACGCCGGGCCGCTCCCAAGCGCGAATCCCGGAGCACGCAGTGCGCAGGGTCGTCCAGTGATCCCGCCGGGCCGCCCCAAGGGCGAACACCGCAGGGGGCAGCCCGAAGGCACGCCCCTGAGCCCGGCATCGGCGCGCCCGCTGTTCGTCGCCGAACCGCCGGCGTTGTGGAACCAGCGGCCTGCGGTGGTGGCGGACTGCAGCGTTCTGGCCGCGCTGCTCTGGGCCGAGCCTGCTGCCGGTGAAGCCGCCGCCCTGTTGGCCGGCAGGGCCGTGCATGCCCCTGAGCTGCTGCTGTACGAACTGGCCAACGTGGCACGCAGCAAGTGCCGCAGCGGCGTGCCGGCCGCCATCGCCCGCGCCGGGCTTCAGGCCCTGGCCGAGCAGCGCGTGGTGCTGCACGACGCCGAGTTGCTGCCGACCTTCGACGTCGCGCAAAGCCTGGAATTGAGCGCATACGACGCCGCCTACCTCTGTCTGGCTGCCGAACTGAAGGCGCCGCTGCTCACCTTCGATCAACGGCTGGCCGAAGCCGCGCAACGGCACCTCGGCAGCCTGGAATGAACGCATGAATCCGCACTTCCCCATCAGCTTCGAATTCTTCCCGCCCAACACGCCGGTGGGCGACGAGAAGCTGAAGACCGTCGTGCAGCAGCTCGGCGCGCTGCAGCCCGAGTTCTTCAGCGTCACCTACGGTGCCGGCGGCGCCACGCGCGACAAGACGCTGCACACCGTGCAGGCGATCGCGCAGGCCGGCTTCGAGGCCGCGCCGCACCTGTCGTGCGTGGGCTCGACACGCGCCGGCATCGCCGAGATCCTGGACAGCTACCGCGCGCAGCGCATCCGCCGCATCGTCGCGCTGCGCGGCGACCTGCCCAGCGGCGCGGTCGGCGCCAGCGACTTCCGCTATGCGGCCGAGCTGGTGCGCTTCATCCGCGACACGCAAGGGCCCGACTGGATCATCGAGGTCGCCGCCTACCCCGAATACCACCCGGCGCAGCGCTACGCCGCGCAGGACCTGCAGCACTACGTGGCCAAGGTGCAGGCGGGCGCGAGCGCGGCGATCACCCAGTTCTTCTACAACGCCGACGCCTACTTCCACTTCGTCGACGCCACCCGCCGGCTCGGCGCCGAGGTGCCGGTGGTGCCGGGCATCATGCCGATCCACAACTACGCGAAGATCGCGCAGTTCGCCGCGCGCGACGGCATCGAGATCCCGCGCTGGGTGGCGCTGAAGATGGAAGGCTTCCTCGACGACGCGGCGTCGATCCGCGCCTTCGGGCTGGACGTGGTCGCGGCGCTGTGCGAGCGGCTGATCAAAGGCGGCGCGCCGGGCATCCACTTCTACACGATGAACCAGGCGGCATTGACGGTGGAGATCTGCCGGCGGCTGGGCTTCGGGGCGGCGGCCTGACAGGCGCGCGCCGCAACGCTCAGCGCCGCTGCCAGAACACGCCTTCCTCGGTCAGCATCGCGTCCAGCGGCACGTCGTGCGGCTCAGGCTCCAGCCACGGCACGTAGCCGTGCAGATAGCCCACGCCCACGGTGAAGGGCCGCGGCCTGCACTCGGCCAGCGTGCGGTCGTAGAAGCCGCCGCCGTAGCCCAGCCGCAGGCCGCGCGGCCCGAAGCCCAGGCAGGCGACGAGCAGCAGCTCGGGCTCGAAGACGGTGGTGCCTTTGGGCTTGGGGATGCCGTAGGCATCGTCCTCCATCGGGCAGCCCGGGAACCAGATCTGAAAGCGCAGCTGCTTCGTCTGCCGGTCGGTCACGGGCAGGCCGATGCGCCGGCCGCCTTCGGCCTCGCTCCAGCGGTACAGCGCCGGCAGCGCGTCGAATTCGCCCTTGATCGGCCAGTACGCGCCGATCGAGCGCTCGCTGCGGCCCACCAGCCACACGCGCAGCACCTCCTGCAGGTGCACCGAGCGCTCGTGCCGGTCGGGCAGCGCCAGGCGTTCGGCCAGCAGCTGGCGGCGCAGCGTCGGCTTGTCGCGGGTGGGTTCGAGGCTCAGCCTGAAATCGTCGTTCATCGCGCTGCGCATGCGGTCCGGTTGTGCCGATTGTGCGGCGCCCGCCAGGCCGCACGCAGGGCCGGGGCCGCGCCGCGGGTGCGAGAATCGGCCGCGGAACTTCGGGGCGTTGCAGGGCTCGACCGTTGCAATGCCCGCAGCAGAACTGTCGCCCATGAGTCAGCGCATGCGTACCCCCATCCGATGGCTGCCGGCGGCGGCGCTGGCCGCGGCGCTGCTGGCTGCACCGGCGCTGCGCGCGCAATCGGCCGATCACCAGGCGGTGCTCGACGCGCGTGAGGCCTTGCGCAAGGGCAACAAGGCGCAGCTGGCCGAAGCCCGCGGCACGACCCAGCAGCACCCGCTGGCGCAGTGGGTCCAGTACTGGGAGCTGAGCAACCGCCTGGGCAGCGCGCAGGCCGACGAGGTCGAAGCCTTCTACGCGCGCTGGAGCGGCAGCTACGTCGAAGACCGGCTGCGCAACGACTGGCTGCTCGAGCTGGGCCGGCGCCGCGACTGGGCGGCGTTCAGCGCCGACTACCCGCGCTTTCGGATGAACGACGACCGCGAGGTGCTGTGCTATCACCTGCTGACGCAGCACCAGCAAGGGCTGGACGTGCGCGACGCCGCGCGCAGCGCCTGGTTCGCGCAGCGCGACGCCGACGACGGCTGCCAGCTGCTGGCGCAGACGCTGGTCGCGGCCGGCGTGCTGGGCGAAGCCGACGCCTGGCAAAAGGCGCGGTTGGCGGTCGAGCAGGGCCGGCCGCGCGCGGCGCGCGAAGCCGCGGCGCTGGTCAGCCCGGCGGCCGGGACGGCGGCGGCCGAGCTGCTGGCGTCGCCCGAGCGCTACCTCAAGCGCCGGCCGGGGGTGAGCGCCGAACCGGCATCGGCCGAACTGGCGACGCTGGCGCTGCTGCGGCTCGCGGCCAAGGACCCCGACGCGGCGGCCGACGCGGTGCGTGAGCGCGCGCCCAAGCTGCCGCCGCCGCTGGCGGCCTACGCCTGGGCAGGGCTGGGCAAGCAGGCGGCGCTGAAGCAGTCGTCCGAGGCGGCGGGCTACTACCAGCGCGGCTGGGCGTTGCGCCAGGATCTGCCCGCCGCCAAGCGCGCCGCCGCCCCGTGGAGCGACGACACGCTGGCCTGGCAGGTGCGCGCGGCGCTGCGCAGCGCGCCGTCGCCTGAAGAGCGCTGGGCGCTGGTCGGCGGCGCGGTCGATGCGATGAGCCCGGCCGAGCAGCAGGACGCGGCCTGGGTCTATTGGCGTGCGCGCGCGCTGCAGGGCCGCGCCAAGCCGGGGCCCGAGGGCGACGCCGACCGCGAGCTCGCGCGGCAACTGCTGGAGTCGATCAGCGGCCAGATGAACTTCTACGGCAAGCTCGCCACCGAAGACCTGGGCGCCAAGGTCGCGATTCCCGCCGCGCCGCAGCCGCTGAGCAAGGCCGAGCGCGAGGCGGCGCAGCGCCACGCCGGGCTGCAGCGCGCGCTGCTGCTGATCGCGATCGGCCTGCGCAACGAAGGCGTGCGCGAGTGGAACTTCTCGCTGCGCGGCATGGGCGACCGCGAGCTGCTGGCGGCCGCGCAACTGGCCTGCGAGCGCGAGGTCTGGGACCGCTGCATCAACACCAGCGACCGCACCCGCGCCGAGGTCGACATGGCGCAGCGCTTCCCGATGCCGTTCCGCAAGCAGGTGGTCGCGCAGGCGCGCGACATCGGCCTGGACCCGGCCTACGTGTACGGGTTGATCCGCCAGGAATCGCGCTTCATCACCGACGCGCGCTCGGGCGTGGGCGCGTCGGGCCTGATGCAGGTGATGCCGGCCACCGCGAAGTGGACCGCGCGCAAGATCGGCATCGAGTTCCGGCCCGAGATGATCACCGACCGCGACCTGAACCTGAAAATCGGCACCGCCTACCTGAAGCTGGTGCTCGACGATTTCGGCGGCTCGCAGGCGCTGGCCGCCGCCGCCTACAACGCCGGCCCGGGCCGGCCGCGGCGCTGGCGCGAAGGCCCGACGCTCGAGGTCGCCGCCTGGGCCGAGAATATCCCCTTCACCGAAACCCGCGACTACGTGAAGAAGGTGCTGTCCAACGCCACCTACTACGGCAGCCTGCTCGGCAGCCAGCCGCCTTCGCTGAAGGCGCGCATGGGCGGCACCATCGGCCCGCGCGAATCGGGCGCACCCGCATCGAACCAGGAGTTGCCATGAGTCATCGTCTGCGCGTGGTGGTGCTCGGCGGCAGCGGCTTCGTCGGCCGCTCGCTGTGCGCCCGAATGGTGGCCCGCGGCCAGGGCGCCGCGGGCCGGATCACGGTGCCCACGCGCCGCGCGGTCAACGCGCGCACGGTGCAGTACCTGCCCAACGTCGAGCCGGTGCAATGCGACGTGCACGACGACGCCCAGCTCGACGCCGTGCTCGCCGGGCAGGATGCGGTGGTCAACCTGGTGGCGATCCTGCACGGCAACGCCGCCGCCTTCGAGCGCGTGCACGTGCAACTGCCGCAGCGGCTGGCCGCCGCCTGCGCACGCGCCGGCGTGCAGCGGCTGGTGCACGTCAGCGCGCTGGGCATCGACGCCGACGCGCCTTCGCGCTACCTGCGCAGCAAGGCCGGCGGCGAGGCGGCCGTGCGATCGGGCGGCGTGCCGTGGACGGTGCTGCGCCCGTCGCTGATCTACGGCGCGGCCGACCGCACGCTGAACCTGTTCGCGCAGATGCAGGCGGTGCTGCCGGTGGTGCCGCTGGCAGCGGCCGACGCGCGCTTCCAGCCGGTGTGGGTGGAAGACGTGGCCGAGGCGATCGTGCGCTGCCTGCACGCACCGGCGATGGCCGGCGCGGTGATCGAGTGCACCGGGCCGAAGGTCTACACGCTGGCCGAACTGGTGCGCACCGTCGGCGCGATTGCCGGGCGTGCGCGGCCGGTGATGCCGCTGCCCGCGGCCATCGCGCGGCTGCAAGCCTGGCTGATGGAGCTGATGCCCGGCGAGCCGCTGCTGTCGCGCGACAACCTGCTGTCGCTGAGCGTGCCCAGCGTCGCCAGCGGCCAGTTGCCGGGGCTCGAGTCGCTGGGCATCCAGGCCGGTGCACTCGAGGCGGTGGCGCCCGGCTGGCTGGCGCCGCTGCAGGGCGTGACGCGCTTCATCCCCTGGCGTGCGGTGCGCCTGGACAGCCGCAGCCGCTGACGCGCGCAGCATCCGATCAACCGGGGGACGAAGCAATGGCGATGCAGCTGTACATCGGCAACAAGAACTATTCGTCGTGGTCGCTGCGCGCCTGGCTGCTGCTGCGCGAGCTCGGGCTGCCCTTCGACGAGATCCGGTTGCGGCTGGATTTCAGCGACGGCTCGCCCTTTCACACCACCGTGGCCGGCGTCAGCCCGGCCGGCCGCGTGCCGGTGCTGGTGGACGACGGCTTCGCGGTGTGGGACACGCTGGCGATCGCCGAGTACCTGCACGAGCGCTTTCCCGACAAGGGCGTGTGGCCGGCCGATGCGAAGGCGCGTGCGCGTGCGCGCAGCCTGTGCGCCGAGATGCACGCCGGCTTCGGCGCGCTGCGCAGCCATTGCCCGATGAACATCGAAGCCGATCTGCCCGAGGTCGGCCGACGCATCTGGGCCGAGCAGCCCGAGGTGCGCCGCGACGTCGCGCGCATCGACGCGATGTGGCGCGAGCAGTTGGCCGGCGGCGGGCCGCTGCTGTTCGGGCGCTTCTGCGCGGCCGATGCCTTCTACGCGCCGGTGTGCGCGCGCCTCGTCACCTACGCGCTGCCGCTGTCGGAAGCTGCCCGCGGCTACGTCGCGCAGGTGACGGCGCTGCCGGGCTACGCCGCGTGGGCCGACGCCGCGCGGGCCGAGCACGATTTCATCGCCGACAACGAGCCCTACCGCCAGCCGCCTTCAGCCGGCTGAAGGCGGCTGGCTGAAGGCGGCTGGCTGAAGGCGCCGGCTGAACGCCGCGCCGGTCACAAGGTGCGAAGGGCCGCTCATGAGTCGGCGAAGGGCCGCCCCGGGTTGACTCAACGCCTCGAGGGCGCTCGGGGAGCGGCGGCGGGCTGGGCGCAGCCCGGCCCTGGGGGCGCTCACAGCCGGTGGCTGCGGTCGCCCAGGCGCAGCCCGACCGGGTCGAAGTCGGTGCCGCGCGCGAGCACGATCACCTTGAACAGCTCGCCCATCTCGTGCTCGGCGATCAGGCGCTGCGCGGCCACGGCCTCGGCCAGCCCGGCCTCGGCCATCAGCGCCGGCAGCCCGCAATTGATCAGGAAGCGCGCCTGCGAGGTGTAGCCCAGCACCTCCAGCCCGGCGGCCTGCGCGGCCAGCGCGATGCCGCTGAAATCGACGTGCGCGGTGATGTCCTTGAGCCCCACGTCGGCCAGCGGGTCGGCGTCGGCGCGGTGGCCGCGGTGGCACATCAGCGTGCCGCCGCTGCGCTGCGGGTGGTAGTACTCGGCCTCGGGGAAGCCGTAGTCGATGAAGACGGCCACCGCGCGGCCCATGCGCCCGGCCAGCGTGCGGATGAAGGCCTGCGCCTGCGGGTGGATCTCGGTGACCGTGCCCGGCGGATAGGGCCCGGGCGCGGGCGGCGCGAGCGCGGTCGGGCGGTCGGCCCAGGCGAAGCCGGCGGCGCCATCGCCCGGGTCCGCGGCCTCGGCCACGCCGCGCTCCCGCCAGGCCGCGCCCGTCCAGTGCAGCAGTTGCACCGGCATCGCGTCGAGCACTTCGTTGCCGACGATCACGCCGTCGATGCGTTCGGGCAGCCGCGCATGCCAGTGCAGCCGCGGCGCATGCGGCACCAGCCTGGCACGCTGGCGGTCGCGCAACTCGGCCGTCAGCTCGACGATGTGATAGGCGCGCACCACGACGCCGCGCGCATCGAGCGCATCCAGCAACTGGCCGGCCAGTGCGCCCGATCCGGCGCCGAATTCCCAGACCTCGTCCGAGCCGGTGGCCTCCAGGGCCTGCGCCACCTGCACCGCCAGCGCGCGCCCGAACAGCGGCGTCATCTCGGGTGCGGTCACGAAGTCGCTGCCCGACGCCGGCATCCGCCCGAACTTCAGGCTGCCGTTGGCGTAGTAGCCCAGCCCCGGCTCGTACAGCGCCATCGCCATGAAGCGGTCGAAGGGCAGCCAGCCGCCGGCCGCGCGGATCGCGTCGCGGATGCGCCGCTGCAGCGCCGCCGATAATCCCGAGGCCGCGCTGGCCGGCACCTGGTCGCTGCGCATCCGCGGCATTGTAGGAAGCATGTCCGAAGGCCCCGTCACCGCCGATCGCCCCGTGGCCCTGGTCACCGGCGCCGCGCGCCGGCTCGGCCGCGCGATCGCGCTCGAGCTGGGCGCGCAGGGCTGGGACCTGGCGCTGCACTACCGGCATTCGGCCGACGAGGCGCGCGCGCTCGCGGCGCAGCTGCAGGCGCTGGGCGCGGCCGCGCACGTGTTTGCCGCCGATCTCGAGGACGAAGCCGCCTGCCGCACGCTGGTGCCGGCGGTGCTGGCGCGCTTCGGGCGGCTGCACGCGGTGGTCAACAACGCGTCGCGCTTCGAGCACGACGATGCGGCCAGCTTCGGCTTCGCGGCGATGGAGCGCCACTGGCGCGGCAACGTCGGCGCGCCGGTGCTGCTGGCGCGGGCGCTGCACGCGCACCGGCAGGCGGTGGGCGGCCCCGGCTGCGTGGTCAATCTGCTCGACCAGAAGCTGTGGAACCCGAACCCCGACCACCTGTCGTACACGCTGTCGAAGGCGGCGCTCGAATGCGCGACCACGCTGCTGGCGCAGGCGCTGGCGCCGCGCGTGCGGGTATGCGGCGTCGCGCCCGGGCTGACGCTGCCGTCGGGGCCGATGAGCGAAGCCGAGTTCGAGCGGCTCGCGCGGCTGACGCCGCTGGAGCGCTCGTCGTCGCCCGACGACATCGCGCGCGCGGTGCGCTTCCTGCTCGAGGCGCCGGCGATCACCGGCACCACGCTGCTGGTCGACGGCGGCCAGCACCTGTGGCCGCAGCCGCGCGACCCGTATTACCTGACGTGAAGCCCTGTCCTGCGCCGCCGGCTTGCGGCCCTGTCCTGCCTCTCGGAACGTCTGCTGATCTTCGTTGCGTTTCGAGGCCGTTGAGGCAAAGCCGCCGAGGGG
>JAFEFZ010000265.1 GCA_018240325.1 Pseudomonadota bacterium | reverse complement strand
CTGCGCGAACAGCCGCTCGTAGTAGCCGAGCGAAGGCTCGGCGCGCATCTCCTTCAGGTCGTGACCGGCGCAGAAGGCGCGGCCCGCCGCCGCGATCACCACCACCCGCGCCGTGTCGTCGGCCGCCACGCGGTCGAGCGCGCGCTGCAGCGCGTCGAGCATGCCTTCGGACAGCGCGTTGAAGGCCTGCGGCCGGTTCAGCGTCAGCGTCACCACGCCGCGCGCGTCGCGCGCATGCAGCACCAGAGGTTGCTCGTCCATCGCCCGTCCTCCTTCCGCCTTTCAGCTCTTGCGCTCTTGCGCTACTCGATCGCCGACGAACTCTTTGCGCGCTCGCGCAGCTGGAACTTCTGGATCTTGCCGGTGCTGGTCTTGGGGATCGGCTCGAAGCGGATCTCCTTGGGCACCTTGTAGCCGGCCAGCAGGCTCTTGCAATGCGCGATCAGGTCCGCGGCCGTCACCTGCGCGCCGGGCTGGGTCTCGACATAGGCGACCGGCGATTCGCCCCACTTCGGGTCGGGCCGCGCCACCACCGCGCAGGCCACCACCGCCGGGTGGCGGTACAGCGCGTCCTCGACCTCGATCGAGCTGATGTTCTCGCCGCCGCTGATGATCACGTCCTTGCTGCGGTCCTTGATCTTCACGTAGCGGTCGGGCTCGATCACCGCCAGGTCGCCGGTGTGGAACCAGCCGCCCTCGAAGGCCTTGGCGGTGGCCGCCGGGTTCTTCAGGTAGCCCTTCATCACGATGTTGCCGCGGAACATGATCTCGCCCATGGTCTGGCCGTCGGCCGGAACCTCCTGCATCGTCACCGGGTCGAGCACCGTCATGCTCTCCTGCAGCGCATAGCGCACGCCCTGGCGGCCGTTGAGCCGAGTCTGCTCCGACAGGCTCTGCGCCGCCCAGCCGTCGCGCTTGACCGCGACGGACGCCGGGCCATAGACCTCGGTCAGCCCGTACACATGCGTGATGTCGAAGCCCAGCCGCGCCATGCCTTCGATCATCGCCGCCGGCGGCGCCGCCCCGGCCACCATGCCGCGCACGCGCTGCGTGATGCCTTCGCGCAGCGCGGCGGGCGCGTTGATCAGCAGCGCGTGCACGATCGGCGCCGCGCAGTAGTGGTCGGCGCCGTGCACGCGCATCGCGTCGAGGATCGGCCCGGCTTCGACGCGGCGCAGGCACAGGTGCGTGCCGCCGAGCATCGCCACCGTCCACGGGAAGCACCAGCCGTTGCAGTGGAACATCGGCAGCGTCCACAGGTACTTCGGGAAGTGCGGCATCGTCCAGGTGGCGGCGTTGCTGACCGCGTTCAGGTAGGCGCCGCGGTGGTGCGTGACCACGCCCTTCGGGTCGCCGGTGGTGCCGCTGGTGTAGCTGACGGCGATCGCGTCCCATTCGTCGGCCGGGCCTTCGAGCCTGGCGCAGGGCTCGTGCGCAGCGAGCAGCGCCTCGTACTCGTGGCTGCCCAGCCGCTCGCCCGGGCCGGCGTATTCGCTGTCGCACACGTCGATGACCACCGGCTCGCGGCCGTGCTCGGCCTTCAGCCGCGCCAGCGCCTCGGCCATCGCCGGCGCGAACTCGCGGTCGGTGATGACCACGGCCGCCTCGCAGTGGTTCATCTGCCAGGCGAGCAGCGGCGCATCGAGCCGGGTGTTCAACGTGTTCAGCACCGCGTTCAGCGCCGGCACCGCGTAGTGCGCCTCGACCATCTCGGGCGTGTTGGGCAGCATCACGCTGACGGTGCTGCCGCGGCCGATGCCGAAGGCGCGCAGCGCCGCCGCCAGCCGCGCGCTGCGTTCGCGGCACTGCGCCCAGGTATAGCGGCGCGCGCCGTGGATCACCGCCGGCAGGTCGCCGAACACTTCGGCGCTGCGCTCGACGAAGCTCACCGGGCTCAAGGCCACGTGGTTGGCGGCGGTCTGGTCCAGATGCTGGTCGTAGATGCTCATAATCCCAGTTCCTCCGAGTCGCTGCCGGCCATTCTGCCCCGATGCGGCCGCGACGCGCCATCCCGATCCGCAGGCCGTGCAGCCCGCGCCGCCCACCGAGACGACCCGACGCCATGAGCAAGACCAAGACCGCCGACCCGGGCAAGACCCAGGCCGCCAGGAGCCAGGACGAGGCCAGCACGGGCAAGGCCGAAGCGAAGCAGGCCAAGGCCGAGACGCGAAGGGCCAAGGCCGAGGCCAAGCAGGCCAAGGCCGAAGCCAAGCAGGCCAAGGCCGATGCAAAGAAGGCGAAGGCCGAAGCAAAGAAGGCCAGGGCCGAGGCCAAGCAGGCCAAGGCCGCGGCCGCCGTTGCGGCCTCGGCGCCCGACCCGGTGCCGGAAGGCGCCTTCGCGCCGCCGATCCGGGTAGCCTACCTGGACAAGCCCGCCCACCTGCGCACGCGGCGCGAGCGCCAGGAAGCCGGCCGTGCGCTGCGCGTGGCCTGCCCGCGCGAGGCGCACGCCGAGTACCGCCCGGCCGCGCGCCGGCGCGATCCGGTGCAGCAGCTGATCGACTCCAGCGTCGGGCGCATCGAGCACCTGGTGCCGATCCGCTACGGCCGCATGGCGGCTTCGCCCTTCGCGTTCTTCCGCGGCGCCGCGGCGATCATGGCCGCCGACCTCGAACCCACCCCCGCCACCGGGCAGATCGTGCAGGCCTGCGGCGACTGCCATCTGCTGAACTTCGGCGCCTTCGCCACGCCCGAGCGGCGCGTGATCTTCGACATCAACGACTTCGACGAAACCCACCCCGCGCCGTGGGAATGGGACCTGAAGCGCCTGGCGGCCAGCTTCGCGATCGCCAGCCTGCACAACGGCGACTCGCCCGGCGAGGCCAAGGCAGCGGTGCGCGCGGCGGTGCTCGGCTACGCCGAGCGGCTGGCCGCGCTGGCGGCCATGCCGACGCTGCAGGCCTGGTACGACTCGGTCGATGACGAAGAGGCGGTCGAGGCCTTCGGCGACAAGGCGGTGCAGCACGGTGCGCGCAAGCTGCGCGCCAAGGCCATGGCACGCAGCGCCGATGTCGAGTTCCACAAGCTGGCGCAGGACGACGGCGACGTGCCGCGCATCCGCGACACGCCGCCGCTGATCTTCCACCCCGACGAATGGCGCGTACCCGGTTTTGCCGACCAGGTGCGTGCCGACGTGGCCGCGTACCGCGATTCGCTGCCGCCGGAGCGGCGCGTGCTGCTCGACCGCTACGAGCTGGCCGACGTCGCGATGAAGGTGGTCGGCGTGGGCAGCGTCGGCACCATCTGCGGCGTGGCGATGCTCTTCGCCGCCGAGGACGACCCGCTGTTCCTGCAGCTGAAGCAGGCGCGGCCGTCGGTGCTGGCGCCGCACGTCAACGTCGAGGCCTATGCCACCGAAGGCGCGCGCGTGGTCTTCGGCCAGCGACTGATGCAGGCCTCGTCCGACCTGTTCCTCGGCCACCTGGTCTCGGCGCAGGGCACGCACCTGTACGTGCGCCAGTTGCGCGACGTGAAGATCAAGCCGCAAGTCGAGCTGTACCGCCCGGGCACGATGTGCGACTACGCGCGCCTGACCGGCTGGGCGCTGGCGCGCGCGCACGCGCGCTCGGGCGATCCGGCGCTGCTCAGCGGCTACGTCGGCGGCGGCCAGCATCTGGCCGATGCGCTGGCCGACTTCGCGCTCGCCTACGAGCGCCAGAACGCGGCCGACCACCAGGCGCTGCTGCAGGCGCTGCGCGACGGCCGCCTGGAGGCGGTTTTCGAAGGCGCGTGATCGGCGGCGCCGCTGCCTCGGCTGCGCGCAGGCGCAACGGCGCCAGGGATGGCGCCGGCTGCGGGAATCGCGCCCACCGCAGGGCCTGCAGGCGCACGGGTGCGTACACTGCGCGGCGCGCGCGCCGGCCCGCATCGTGCAAGCCTCGTGCCGGCAGTGCCGATCCGCTGCCGTGTCGGCCGCGCGCCACGAACGCGAACTACCCGAGCCCGTCCATGCGAACCCTGTCCGCCCTGCCCGTGTTCCGCCATGCCGGCATGGCCGCCGCACTGCTGGGCCTGATGCTGGCCGCCTGCGGCGGCGGCGAATCCAAGCCCGCCCCCGCCCAGGGCGGCGGCGCAGCGCCGCCGCCGCCCGAGGTGGCGGTGGTCACGGTGGCGCCGAAGACCGAACCGCTGGTCATCGAGCTGCCGGGGCGGGTCGAGGCGTCGCGCGTGGCGCAGGTGCGCGCGCGCGTCAACGGCATCGTGCAAAAGCGCCTGTTCAAGGAGGGCAGCGACGTCAAGGCCGGGCAGCCGCTGTTCCAGATCGACCCGGCGCCGTACCAGGCGGCGGTGGACAGTGCCAAGGCGGCGCAGGCCAAGGCCGAAGCCAACCTGCTGCAGGCCCGCGAGCAGGCGACGCGCTTCAAGCCGCTGGCCGACGCGCGCGCGATCAGCGCGCAGGACTACACCAACGCGCTGGCCGCGCAGGCGCAGGCCGAGGCCGACGTGGCCGCGGCGCGCGCGGCGCTGCGCAGCGCGCAGCTGAACCTGGGCTACGCCGGCGTCACCGCGCCGATTTCCGGGCGCATCGGCCGCGCGCTCGTGACCGAAGGCGCGCTCGTGTCCGCGGCCGAGGCCACGCAGCTGGCGCTGATCCAGCAGATCGACCCGGTGTACGTCAATTCGACCCAGGCGGTGGCCGACGTGGCGCGGCTGCGCAAGGCCGCCAGCGCGGCGCCGCCCGACCGCTCGGCGGTGCGGATCGTGCTCGACGACGGCAGCGAGCTGCCGCAGCGCGGCCGGCTGCTGTTCACCGACCTGTCGGTGGACCCGACTTCCGCACAGGTGACGCTGCGCATCGAGGTCGCCAACCCGCACGCGCTGCTGCTGCCCGGCATGTACGTGCGCGCGCGCCTGGTGCAGGGCCAGATCGCCGGCGCGACGCTGGTGCCGCAGCAGGCAGTGACGCGCGGGCCGCAGGGCGACAGCGTGCTCGTCGTCGGCGAAGGCGGCATGGCCGCGCCGCGCACGGTGACGATCGCCGGCGTGTCGGGTTCGGACTGGGTCGTGACCTCGGGCCTGAAGGCCGGCGAGCAGGTGATCGTCGAGGGCTTCCAGAAGATGCGCCCGGGCGCGCCGGTCAAGCCGGTGCCGTGGGCGGGCGCGGCGGCGTCTGCGGGCGCGCCGGCATCGGCGGGCGCGCCGGCATCGGCGGGCGCCGCCTCGGCGCCGGCTTCGGCCGCGAGCCGCTGACGGGGCCGCATCGATGGCCAAGTTCTTCATCGACCGGCCCATCTTCGCGTGGGTGATCGCGCTGTTCGTGATCGTCGGCGGCGCGGTGTCGATCACCCAGCTGCCGGTGGCGCAGTACCCGCCGGTGGCGCCGCCGGGCATCATCGTGACCGTGGTCTATCCGGGCGCGTCGGCCAAGACGCTCGAGGACAACGTGCTCACCGTGATCGAGCAGGAGATGAACGGCTCGCCGGGGCTGATCTACATGGAGTCGGTGGCGCAGGCCAACGGATCCGGCTCGCTGACGCTGACCTACTCGGCCAACACCAACGCCGACCTGGCGCAGGTGGACGTGCAGAACCGCCTG
Source organism: Pseudomonadota bacterium (assembly GCA_018240325.1). Classification (GTDB taxonomy): domain Bacteria; phylum Pseudomonadota; class Gammaproteobacteria; order Burkholderiales; family Burkholderiaceae_C; genus Rubrivivax. The sequence continues at coordinate 42,764 of JAFEFZ010000265.1, read as the reverse complement.
AGCCGCGCGACGCCGCGGCTGCCGTCGGCGGTGACGCAGCAGGGCGTGCGCGTGGACAAGTCGCGCAGCAACTTCCTGCTGTTCACGATCCTGAGCTCCACCGACCCGGCCTACGACCCGATCGCGCTGGGCGACTACGCGGCGCGCAACGTGCTGCCCGAGCTGCAGCGCGTGCCCGGCGTGGGCCAGGCGCAGCTGTTCGGCACCGAGCGCGCGATGCGCATCTGGATCGACCCGGCCAAGCTGCTCGGCTTCGGCCTGTCGGTGGCCGACGTCAACAGCGCGATCCGCGCGCAGAACGCGCAGGTGTCGTCGGGCACGCTGGGCGACCTGCCGAACCTGGCCGACCAGACCATCTTCGCGACCGTCGTCGTCGAAGGCCAGCTCAGCAACGTCGAGCAGTTCGGCAACATCGTGCTGCGCGCCAACCCCGACGGCTCGACGGTGCGCCTGCGCGAGGTGGCGCGCATCGAGCTGGGCGCGCAGACCTACGCGACCTCGGCACGGCTGAACGGCAAGCCTTCCACCGGGATCGGCGTGCAGCTGGCGCCCACCGGCAACGCGCTGGAAACCGCCAAGGCGGTGCGCGCGCGCCTGGACGCGCTGCAGGAGTTCTTCCCGCCGGGGATGAGCTACGCGATCCCCTACGACACCTCGCGCTTCGTGCAGATCTCGATCGGCAAGGTGGTCGAGACGCTGCTCGAGGCGGTGGCGCTGGTGTTCGTGGTGATGTTCCTGTTCCTGCAGAACTGGCGCTACACGATCATCCCGACCATCGTCGTGCCGGTGGCGCTGCTGGGCAGCTTCACGGTGCTGCTGGCGCTGGGCTACTCGATCAACGTGCTGACGATGTTCGGCATGGTGCTGGTGGTGGGCATCGTCGTCGACGACGCGATCGTCGTGGTCGAGAACGTCGAGCGCATCATGAGCGAGGAAGGCCTGCCGCCGCGCGAGGCCACGCGCAAGGCGATGGGCCAGATCTCCGGCGCGATCGTCGGCGTGACGGTGGTGCTGGTCTCGGTGTTCGTGCCGCTGGCCTTCTTTACCGGCGCGGTCGGCAACATCTACCGCCAGTTCTCGGTGGTGATGGCCTCGGCGATCGCGTTCTCGGCCTTCTTCGCGCTGTCGCTGACGCCGGCGCTGTGCGCGTCGCTGCTCAAGCAGGTCGAGGCCGGCCACCACCATGCGAAGGGCGGCTTCTTCGGCTGGTTCAACCGCGGCTTCAGCGCCACCGCCAAGCGCTACGAGGGCCTGCTCGGCAAGCTGGTGGGCCGCGGCCTGCGCATGATGCTCGTGTACCTGGCGATCGTCGCCGGCGTGATCTGGCTGGTGCTGCGGCTGCCGACCTCCTTCCTGCCGAACGAGGACCAGGGCACCCTGCTGATCAACGTGCAGCTGCCGCCGGGCGCCACCGCCAACCGCGCGCTGGCGGTGATGGAGCAGGTCGAGGCCTACATCCTGAAGCAGCCCGAGGTCCAGAGCATGGTCAGCGTGCTCGGCTTCAGCTTCTCCGGCCAGGGGCAGAACGCCGCGATCGCCTTCGTCACGCTGAAGGACTGGCACGAGCGGACGGCTCCGGGGCAGTCGGCACAGGCGCTGGCGGGGCGCGCCTTCGGCGCGCTGATGGGCATCAAGGACGCCTTCATCTTCCCGTTGAGCCCGCCGCCGATCCCCGAGCTGGGCAGCGCCAGCGGCTTCAACTTCCGCCTGCAGGACCGCGGCGGCAACGGCCACGACGCGCTCGTGGCGGCGCGCAACCAGCTGCTCGGCATGGCCGGGCAGAGCAAGCAGCTGGCGGGCGTGCGCCCCGACGGCCTGGAAGACGCGCCGCAGCTGCGCGTGGACATCGACCGCGACCAGGCGGCCGCGCTGGGCGTGGGCTTCGATGCGATCAACCTGGTGATCTCCACCGCCTTCGGCTCGACCTACGTCAACGACTTCCAGAGCCAGGGGCGGCTGCAGCGCGTGGTGGTGCAGGCCGACGCCGCCGGGCGCATGCAGGGCGACGACATCCTGAAGCTCAACGCGATCAACCGCAACGGCCAGCTGGTGCCGCTGTCGGCCTTCGCGACCCCGCACTGGACCACCGGGCCGATGCAGCTGATCCGCTACAACGGCTACCCGACGATGCGCATCGTCGGCGACGCCGCGCCCGGGGTCAGCACCGGCACCGCGATGGCCGAGATGGAGCGGCTCGCGGCGCAGCTGCCGCCCGGCTTCGGATTCGAGTGGACCGGCCAGTCGCGCGAGGAGCGGATCGCGGGCGACACCGCGATCTACCTGTTCGCGTTCTCGCTGCTGGCGGTGTTCCTGTGCCTGGCGGCGCTGTACGAGAGCTGGTCGATCCCGTTCTCGGTGCTGCTGGTGGTGCCGCTGGGCGTGCTCGGCGTGGTGCTGGCCACGCAGGCGCGCGGCTACAGCAACGACGTGTACTTCAAGATCGGCCTGATCACGATCATCGGCCTGTCGGCGAAGAACGCGGTGCTGATCATCGAGTTCGCGAAGGATCTGCAGGCCCACGGCAAGAGCGTCGCGCAGGCGGCGCTGGAGGCGGCGCACCTGCGCTTCCGGCCGATCGTGATGACCTCGATGGCTTTCGTGCTGGGCGTGCTGCCGCTGGCGATCGCCAGCGGTGCCGGCTCGGCCAGCCAGCGCTCGATCGGCACCGGGGTGATGGGCGGCATGATCAGCGCCGTGCTGCTGTCGGTGCTGTTCGTGCCGGTGTTCTTCGTGGTGGTGCGCAGCCTGTTCAAGGGCAGCGAACGCCAGCGCAAGATGCACGCGCACGAACTCGACGGCGTGACCGGGGAAGGACGATGATGGTCGGGCGGGCACTTCTGGCCGGCATGGCCCTGCTGCTGGGCGGTTGCGCGTCGATGGCGCCGCCCTACGAGCGCCCGGCGGCGCCGGTGGCGGCAAGCTACCCCGACGCCGTGCCGGCAGCGCAAACGGCTGCTGCGGCCGCGCCGGCCGCCGCAACGGCGGCTGCCGCCGTGCCGCCCGCCGCCGACATCGACTGGCAGCAGTTCTTCGTCGACCCGCGGCTCAAGGCGCTGATCGAGCTGTCGCTGCAGGACAACCGCGACCTGCGCGTGGCGGTGCTGAACATCGAGCGCGTGCGCGCGCAATACCAGATCCAGCGCTCGCAGCTGTTCCCGACGCTGATGCTCGGCGCCACCGGGCTGTACCAGCCGGGCGCCGACGGCAAGGGCAGCCACAGCTTCTACACCGCCGGCCTGAGCGTCACCGGCTGGGAGCTCGACCTGTTCGGGCGCGTGCGCAGCCTCACCGACGCCGCGCTGCAGCAGTTCTTCGCCAGCGAAGAGGCGCGCAAGGCGGCTCAGATCAGCCTGGTCGCGGCGGTGGCCAACACCTACCTGGCGCTGCTGGCCGACGAGGAGCAGCTCGCGGTGGCGCGCCGGACGCTGGACTCGCGTGTCGAAGGCTTCCGGCTGCTGCGGCTGATGTTCGACAACGGCACGCTGTCGGAGTACGACCTGGCGCAGGCCGAAACGCTGGTCGAGGGCGCGCGCGCGGCGGTGGCGCTGCTGCAGCGCCAGCTCGCGCAGGGCCGGAACGCGCTGGTGCTGCTGGTGGGGCGGCCGCTGCCGGCCGACCTGCCGGCGGCGCTGCCGCTGGCGCAGCAGGGCCTGCTGGCCGACCTGCCGGCCGGCCTGCCGTCGCAGCTGCTCGAGCGCCGCCCCGACATCCGGCAGGCCGAACACCAGCTCCAGGCAGCCAACGCCAACATCGGCGCCGCGCGCGCCGCCTTCTTCCCGCGCATCACGCTCACCGCCAGCGCCGGCGTGGCCAGCGCCGGCCTCGGCGACCTGTTCAGCAACGGTGCCTGGCAATTCGCGCCGCGCATCACGCTGCCGATCTTCGATGCCGGCGCCAACCGCGCCAACCTGCAGATGAGCGAGGCCGACCGCGACATCGCGGTGGCGCTGTACCAGCGCTCGATCCAGGCGGCCTTCCGCGAAGTGGCCGACGCGCTGGCCGGGCGCGCCACCTACGGCGAGCAGTTGCGCGCGCAGCAGGCGCAGACCGCGGCCGAGCAGAAGCGCTCCGATCTGGCCGAGCTGCGCTTTCGCAACGGCATCGCCAGCTTCCTGGACGTGCTCGACGCGCAGCGCTCGCTGTTCACCACGCAGCAGGCCACCATCGTCGCGCAGGCCGCGCAGCAGCAGAACCTGGTGACGCTGTACAAGGTGCTGGGCGGCGGCTGGAAGGAAGCCGCCGACTGACGGCGGCCCGGCCGGGCTGCCGCGCGGCGGCGCCGGCGTGCATCATCGGCACGATGGCGAACGCCGCCCCTGCCCCGATCACGCCGCGCCTGGCGGCGGTCTGGGCGGCCTTCTGCCTGCTGATGGTGCTGGTCGGCCTGCAGGAACGCTGGTATGCAGGGCAGCCGCTCGCGCCCTGGCCGCTGTTCTACGAAGTCTCGTCGATGCTCGCGGCCACCGCAGTGGCGGTCTGGCGCTGGCGCCTGACGCCGCGGGACGACCCCTGGCTGGGCCGCCCGGCGCACTGGTTCTGGCGCGTGCTGCGCTGGACGCCGCTGGTCGCGCTGGCCTTCGTCGCGCTGCTCTACGGCATGCGCCACGCGGTGCGCGCCGTCTTCGGCCTGGACTACCCGCACCAGCCCTGGCCCGAGGTGCTGGCCTACGAGGGGTTGAAGTTCGCGGTCTTCTACCTGCTGTTCGCCGGCGTCGTGTTCGCGCTGCGCTCGCACCAGGCGATGGCCGCCGAGCGGCTGCGCGCCGAACGCCTCGAGCGCCTGACCAGCGAGGCGCGGCTGGCGCAGCTGACGCAGCAGATGCAGCCGCACTTCCTGCACAACGCGCTCAACACCATCGCCGGCCTGGTGCACGCCGATGCCGACGCCGCCGACGCCGCGCTGCTGCGGCTGTCGACGCTGCTGCGCGCCGCCACCCAGGCCGCGCGCCGGCCGCTGCACCCGCTGGCCGACGAGCTGGCGCTGGCGCGCAGCTACGCCGAGCTGATGCAGCAGCGCTTCGGCGCCGATCGCGTGCGGCTGCTGTGGGACGTCGGCGCCGCGCCGGCCATCGAGGTGCCGGCGCTGTCGCTGCAGCCGCTGCTGGAGAACGCCTTCGTGCACGCGGTCGAGCCGCGCGCCGCGCTCACCACGCTGCGCATCACCGCGCGCGTCGAGGGCGGCCGTTTGGTCGTCAGCGTCACCGACGACGGGCCTGGGCCGCTCGGCGCCGATGCGACAAGCCACGGCGTCGCGCTGGACAACCTGCGCCAGCGCCTGCGCTCGCTCTACGGCGAGGCCGCATCGCTGCGCCTGGAGCCGCGCGCGGGCGGCGGCTGCGTCGCGCGGCTGGAGCTGCCCGCGCATGGCTGAGCCGCTGCGCCTGCTGGTCGTCGACGACGAACCGCCGGCGCGCGCGCGGCTGCGGCGCCTGCTGGCCGCGCTGCCCGGCGTGCAGGTGGTGGGCGAGGCCGGCAGCGGCCTGCAGGCACTGGCGCTGGCCGAATCGCTGCGGCCCGACGCGCTGCTGCTGGACGTGCAAATGCCCGAGCTGAGCGGCCTGGACGTCGCCGCGTCGTTGCCCGATGCGGCGCAAGGCGGCCCGGCGGTGGTTTTCGTCACCGCCTACGACGACTACGCGCTGCCCGCCTTCGACGCCGCCGCGCTGGACTACCTGCTCAAGCCGGTCGACCCGGCCCGGCTGGCGCGTGCGGTGGCGCGTATCCGCCAGCGCCGGCCGCAGGCCGCGGCGCGGCCGGCGCCGGCGCGGCTGGTGGTGGCCGAGCGCGGGCAGCTGCACGTCATCGACTGCAGCGAACTGCTGTGGCTGCAGGCGGCCGACAACTACGTCGAACTGCACGGCGCGCAGCGCATGCACCTGCTGCGGCGCACGCTGGACGGCCTGCTCGCCGACCTGGGCCCGGGCTTCGTGCGCATCCACCGCAGCCGCGCGGTGGCGCTGGCCGCGGTCAGCGCGGTCGAGGCCGCCGGCCGCGGCAATGCGACGGTGGCGCTGCGCGACGGCACGCGCCTGGCTTGCAGCCGGCCCTGGCGCGAGGGGCTGCGGCGGGCGCTCGGGGTGTGAACGCAGACAACCCGAGCCCCGAAAGGCAGGAGCCCCGCGCAATTGCGCAGAGCCAGGCCCAACACGCGAGATGCGTCGCCGGCCCGCGCCCTATCATGCGCCGCCGTCGATCGCGCCGCGGACGACGACCAGTCCGAACGCCGGCAGCAAAGCGAAACATGCCCATGGTGGTCAAGCGCAACGCCCTCGATCCGTCGAAGTTCAACCCGCTCGCGGTGCTGCCGTACGAACTCCGGCTCGACGACATCCGCGCAGCAGTGCAGGACGTGTACGACTTCCTCCACGACGTCAACACCGGCCTGGAGGCCAAGGGCCTGGACCGGCTCGACGACACCCTGCGCCCGGCGATCATGTCCGGCGTGCTGTCCGACATGCTGACCGCGAGTCTCGCCAAACATTCGCGCGCGCTGGTCGTGAACCAGTACTTCAACGGCCACCCGGACCTGGTCCTGAAGGGCGAGTACGCCGGCAACGCGGTCAAGGCCGGCGACAAGGGTATCGAGATCAAGACCACGCGGAAGACTGGCGGCGCGGTCGACACGCATGGCGCGCGCGAGCAGTGGATGTGCGTGTTCGTCTACGGCGTCGACAACGCCACCGAGCCGGCGCGCGAGCGGCGAGCGATGAGCTTCACCGAGATCTATCTCGGCTACGTCACGGTCGCCGACTTCAGGCGCAACGAGCGTGGCGAACTCGGCACGCGCACCGCGACCCTGCACGCGCAGGGTATCTCGAAGCTGCGCCAGTCCTGGATTTACCGCGCCTGACCAGCCGGCACGGGCATCGCCGCCAGCCGCGGGATCGCCTGCACCGCGAGTGCGAAGTACTCGGCGTCGCGCTCGACGCCGATGCTGTCGTAGCCCACGGCTTCGGCCGCAGCGAGGGTCGACCCCGAGCCGGCGAACGGGTCGAGCACCACGCCCTGCCCGAGCGGCAGCACACCGCGCACCAGTTGGCGCAGGAAGGCCTGCGGCTTCAGGCTCGGGTGGTTGGCGAGCTTGCGCTCGGCAGCGCGGGTCGGCGACGAGGCGATGACGTCGCCGAAGGGCTTGTCGTCGCCGATACGCCTGAACCCGCCAGTGCCCCAGCGGCGCAAGTTGTCCTGCACCCGGCCTTCGAGCGGACGGCGGAACAGCAGCCAGGGCTCCCACATCGAGCGCGGCATCACGCTGACGCCGTCGAACTCGACATGGGCGTGCTTGGGGCGGTCGCCTCCGCGCATCGTCATTACCAGGCGCACCAGTTCGCCGCGCCGCTCGAGCCCGGCGCGGGCAAGCGCGTTCGACACGCGGTGCGAGAGCAGCGGGTTGCTCGCCACCACCACGTTCGCTCCGGGCACCAGTACTTCCAGCAGCGCGCGCGCCCAGTCGTCGAAGAAGCGGTCGAGCGCGTCGAGGTCGGTGGCAGTCAGCACCGTGAAGCGCGGCAGCGGCGAGCGCTTGGCGCCGTCGAAGCTCGGCGGGATGCGCCACACGCCGCCGCGACCGGCACGCAGCTTGCGCTGCTCAGCGGCGGTGTATTCGACCAGCCCGTAGGGCGGATCGGTGACGACGGCATGGATCGACCGGCGCGGCTGCTGCGCCAGCCACTCGATGCAGTCGGCCTGCACCAGGCGGGCGCGGCCGATGCGGTGTTGCGCCTGCGCGGGTTCGGGGATAGCCCTGGCGGCAGGCTCGTCGACGGCAAAACCGGCGAGGACATACTGGCCGCGCTCGGAGCGGGCGAACAGCTCGGGCGTGTTCAACCGCAGGTACGAGCGCACCGACGAGGGCGGCACCGCTTCACCGATCAGCTGCGACACTTGCGAGCACACCTCGGCAACCGCCGCGCCGCGTGGGCTGCGCTCGAGTACCTGGACGATCGCATCGCGCACCTGCCCGGGACGTCTGCGTGGCATGGTTGAAGACTGGATGAAGGTACAGCATCATAGACGTCTGGACGTCGTTCTGTCCAGCGCCTGAGATCGCGCCCGGTCGGTCCGTGAAGCCCTTGAGCGCTTGCCGGCTGCCTTGCCCCACGCACGGCGCGTTTCGCCCCAATCCTCTCGCCCGCGCGGAAGTGTCGGCCTACGCTGGCGCGATGAAGTTCGATCCCCTGCCCGCACAACGCCTGGTCTTCGCCGACTGGCTGCGCATCGGCGCCTTTGCGCTGCTGGTGCTCTACCACGTCGGGATGTATTACGTGCCCTGGGGCTGGCACGTCAAACACGCGCCGACCTACGCCGCGCTCGAGCCGCTGATGCGCCTCACCAACCCGTGGCGCATGAGCCTGCTGTTCGTGGTCTCGGGGCTGGCCACCGGGCTGATGCTCGGCCGCGCCGCGCTGGCGCGCGAGCGCTCGAAGCGGCTGCTGCTGCCGCTGCTGTTCGGGATGGCGGTGGTCGTGCCGCCGCAGGCCTGGCTGCAGGTGCGCGAGCAGTTCGGCTACGACGGCGGCTACCTCGACTTCCTGCGCCTGTACTTCAGCGCCTACACGGGCTTCTGCAGCGCCAGGGAATGCCTGATCCTGCCCACCTGGAACCACCTGTGGTTCCTGCCCTATCTGTGGGTGTACACGATGCTGCTGCTGGCGGCGCTGCGGCTGCTGCCGCACGCGGGTCTGCGGCGCATCGCCGATGCGCTGGCCCGGCTGGCGGGCCGGCGGCTGCTGCTGGCGCCGCTGCTGCTGTTCGGCGGCCTGCGCCTGGGGCTGTTCCCGCAGCTGCCCGAGACCCACGCGCTGTTCGGCGACTGGGCGGCGCACGCCAGCTACGGCGCGATGTTCGCGTTCGGCGTGCTGCTCGCACGCCGCCGCGCGCTGCTCGATGCGCTTTCAGCGCTGCGCTGGCCGGCGCTGGCGCTGGGCCTGGCCGGCTGGCTGGTGCTGGTGATCGTGCCCGCATGGCTGCCCGGCTGGCCGGCGGTGCCCGAGCTCTGGCGCGCGCCGGTGCGCCTGGCCTTCGCCGCCGCGCAGTGGGGCGGCGTGGCCGCTGCCCTCGGCTTCGCGCGCCGCCACTTGAACCGCGACCACCGCTGGCGTGCAGCGTTGACCGAAGCCGTGTACCCGCTGTACCTGGTGCACCAGACGATCATCGTCGGCGCGGCCGTGGCGCTGCGCCCGCTGGCCTTGCCGGCGGGTCTGGAGGCGCTGCTGATCGTCGGGCTGACTTTCGGCGGCGGCTTCGCCGCATGGCAACTGGCGCGCCGCAGCGGCCGGCTGCGGCCGTGGCTGGGGCTGGGGTCGCGGGCCCGCACCGGTCTGCCGCCGGACAGCGCGGGGCTGGCGCCGCTCAACCCAGCGCGCCGGTGATGCCCACGGCGCGGCCCGCCGGGTCGAACAGCACGCCCGGGTTGAGCACCGCATGCGGGTCGGCCACCTGCTTGGCCGCGGCCAGCATTTGCCGGAACAGCGGGTCGACCTCGCGCTCGTAGCCGCTGCGGTGGTCGCGGCCCACCGCATGGTGATGGGTGATGGTGCCGCCGTGCGCCACCACCGCCGCGTTCGCCGCCTGCTTGATGTCGCGCCAGGCGGCCAGCGCGCTGGCGACGCTGCCGTCGGCGGCGCGGGTGGCGATGGTGAAGTACGGCGCCGGCCCGTCCGCATACACATGCGTGAAGCGGCACGACAGTTCGCTCTGCTGCCCGGTGGCGGCATGGATCGCGCGTGCCAGGTCGGCCTTCACGCCTTGGTAGAAGGCGGCGAAGCGGTCCCAGGTGACCGCGGTCTCGAAGGTGTCGAGGATGACCCCGGCGCCCACCGCCGGATCGCGCCAGTAGGGCATGCGCAGGAAGGCGTCGCGCCAGGCGCCGGCGGCGCCGCTGCGGTGCTCGTCGCCGCCGGCCATCGAGCGCTCGACCGCCTGCGCGTCGAACTGGCCGCCGTGGTCGGCCACCAGCTCCAGGGCACGCTGCATCCAGGCCTGCAGCGGGTGGTCGGCCGATTCGAAGCCGAGCACCAGCACCGTGCGGCGCCCGTCGGCCACACCGGCGAACAGCGCCTCGCGCGGATCGAGCAGCCGGCAGTTGCTGGGGGCGAGGCCCGACTGCGCGATCGCGCGCACGGCTTCGGTCGCCTGCAGGAAGTCGGCGAACTGCACCGCCGCCGACGCCCGGAAGCGCGGCGGCGCCTGCAGCCGCACCCAGGCCTCGGTGAGCACGCCCAGCGTGCCTTCGCTGCCCAGGACCAGCCGGTCGGGCGCGGGCCCGGCGCCCGAGCCCGGCAGGCGCCGGCTTTGCAGCACGCCGCGCGGCGTGACCAGGCGGGTGGCTTCGACGAAGTCGTCGATGTGCGTGTGTTGCGTCGCGTAGTGGCCGCCCGAGCGGGTGACGATCCAGCCGCCGAGCGTGGAGAACTCGAAGCTCTGCGGAAAGTGGCGCAGCGTCAGGCCGTGGGGCTTGAGCTGCGCTTCCAGCTCGGGCCCGAGCGCGCCGCCCTGGATGCGCGCGGCGCGGCTGACCGGGTCGACCTCGAGCACGCGGTTCAGGCGCTCGAGGTCCAGCGACACCGCGCCGGCGTAGCCGCTGCCGACGGCGGCCTCGACGCCGCCGCACACGCTGCTGCCGCCGCCGTACGGGATCACCGCGACCTTGGCAGCCGACGCCCAGTCGAGGATGTCGGCAACCGCCTGCTCGTCGTCGGGGTACGCGACCCAGTCGGGCGGCGTCGGCGCCTGGCGCAGCCACATGCGCGCGCAATCGGCCCAGCTCTTGCCGGCGCTGTGGTTCAGCCGGTCCAGCGGCGCGGCCGAGAACATCGGCGCCAGCGCCACCGGCGGCGCGACGCGCGGCGCCGGCAGCTTGAACTCGCCCACCTGCGGCACCGGGCGGTCGTCGAGCGGCGCATCGAGCGCAGCGAGCATGCTGTTCACCGTGGCCTGCTCGCGCGGGCTCAGCGCAGCGTCGGCGTTGCCCCAGCCCCAGAAGCGGCGCGGCGCGCGGCGGGACAGCGATTCGGTCATGACAGCGGCCTTTCGCAGGTTGTGCGGTTCAGGGGGCGACGCCTTCGACGGCGATCAGCGTGCCGCGGCTGGCGCGCCGGCGCAGCTCGATCAGCGGCCGATACTCGGGCGAGTCGTACCAGGCCTGCAGATGCGCCATGTCGGGGAACTCGAGCACCACCGTGCGCGGCGCAAGCGTCTGGCCTTCGAGCAGGCGGCTCGCGCCGCCGGCCACGATGAAGCGGCCGCCATGCGCGTGCACGGTCGCCGCGACCTGGCGGCTGTAGTCGCCGTACAGCGCGGGGTCGGTGACTTCGAGGCTGGCGATCAGGTAGGCGGGCATCGGGGATCTCCGGAAATGCGGGCATCGCCGCACCGAGGGCTGTCGTGCCGCCGCGCGGCCGGGCGCCAGGCCGCTATGCGCCTGCCCGGGCGAGCGCCTGGTCGATGTCCCACAGGATGTCGTCGATGTGTTCGAGCCCGACCGAGATGCGCACCATGTCCGGCGTGACGCCGGCGGCGCGCTGCTGCGCCGCGTCGAGCTGGCGATGGGTGGTGCTGGCCGGGTGGCTGATCAGCGTGCGCGTGTCGCCGATGTTGACCAGGTGGCTCATGAACTGCGCCGCCTCGATGAACTTCACGCCGGCGGCCTCGCCGCCCTTGACGCCGAAGGCCAGCAGCCCCGACGCGCCGCGCATCTGCCGGCTCAGCAGCGCATGCTGCGGGTGATCCGGCAGCCCCGGGTAGTTGACCCAGCCCACGCGCGCGTCGGCCTGCAGGAACTTCGCGACCGCGAGCGCGTTCGCGCAGTGACGCTCCATCCGCAGCGGCAGCGTCTCGACGCCCTGCAGGATCTGCCACGCGCTCATCGGGCTCAGCGCGGCGCCGTACACGCGCAGCGTCTCCATCCGGCAGCGCATCGTGAAGCCGAAGTCGCCGAAGGTCTCGTAGAAGCGCACGCCGTGGTAGCCGGGGCTGGGCTCGGTCATGCCCGGGAACTTGCCGTTGTCCCACGGGAAGCGTCCGCTTTCGGCGACCACGCCGCCGAGCGTGGTGCCGTGGCCGCCCAGGTACTTGGTCGCGCTGTGCACGACGATGTCGGCGCCGTGGTCGAAGGGCCGGCACAGGAAGGGGCTGGGCACCGTGTTGTCGACGACCAGCGGCACGCCGTGCGCGTGCGCGACCGCGGCGACCGCGGCGATGTCGAGCACCGCCAGGCTCGGGTTGCCGAGCGACTCGGCAAACACGGCGCGCGTGTTCGGGCGCATTGCGGCGGCGAAGGCTTCGGGCCGGGCCGCATCGACGAAGCTGGCCTCGATGCCGAACTTGGCGAGGTTCACGCCCAGCATCGTCACCGTGCCGCCGTACAGCGCGCCGGCGGCGACCACGTGGTCGCCCGACTGCAGGATCGTCATCAGCGCCAGCGCCTCGGCCGCCATGCCGCTGGCCGCGGCCACGGCGGCGCGGCCGCCTTCGAGCGCGGCAATGCGCTCCTCGAGTGCGGCGACGGTCGGGTTGCTCAGGCGCGAATAGACGTTGCCGAAGGTCTGCAGGTTGAACAGGCTGGCGGCGTGGTCGGCGCTGTCGAACACGAAGCTCGTCGTCTGGTAGATCGGCAGCGCACGCGCGCCGACCGCGGCGTCGGGGATCTGGCCGGCGTGGATCGCCAGCGTCTCGGGCTTGAATGCGCGGTCGGCCATCGGTCGCCTTTCAGCCCGTCGATCGGCCGGTCACACCGGCCGCCGCGCCGAGATCACGCGGGTGTTCACGCCGATCCAATTCAGCCCGCCGAACAGGCGCGCGTGCTCGATCTTCACGCAGCGGTCCATCACCGAATCGAGCCCGGCCGCGCGCACCAGCGCGTCGGCCTCGAGGTTGACCACGCCGATCTGCTGCCACAGGCACTTCGCGCCGATCGCGACCGCGCTGCGCGCGATCGGCAGCACGTCGGCGCTGCGGCGGAACACATCGACCATGTCCACCGGCGCGTCCAGTTCCTCGAGCGCGGCCACGCAGGGCCGGCCGAGGATCTGCCCGCCGGCGTAGCGCGGGTTGACGGGGAACACCTCGCAGCCGTGCTGCAGCAGGTACTTGGCGACGAAGAAACTCGGCCGGTGCCATTCGGCCGACAAGCCGACCACCGCGATGCGGCGGCAGGTGCGCAAGATGCGGCGCAGCGTGGCGATGTCGTCCATGGCAGGGTGGGCAGCGGCCGGTGCCGGCGACGATAGCGCAAGCCGGCAGCACCCGCCCCGGCCGCTGCACGGCCGCCGGGGCTCGCGCCGCGCGCTTCACTTGCCCTGCGGCAGCCGCACGCCGGTCAGCTTCCAGCCGGCGAAGCCGTCGCGGTCGAAGACGAAGCCGGTCGCCCCGCCGGCCGCGCCCTTGCCGGGAATCGACGCATAGGCGACGACGCGGTCGACCCCTTCGTGGTCGAGCGTCCACTCCACCGCCGGGCGCTTGGGCTCGCCCGCGCCCGCGCCCGCGCCCGCGCCAACAGCGCCGGCGGCGTGGCCGGCGGCTTCGCTGAGCACGCCGTCGGACATCGCCATCATCACCACTTCGGGCCGCACCAGCACCTCGATCATCCGGTCGGCGATCGCCATGCCGAGCATCGTGCCCAGCGCGGCGCCGGCGTTGGCGCCGGCCGAGCCGTCGCCCATCGCGTCGGCCACCTTGGCGCCGAGCTGGCTCTTCAGGCTGTCGCGCAGCTTCGCGTAGTCGACATGGCGGTTGAAGGCGTCGGTGTCGCGCGCCTGGGCCGCCGTCTGCAGCTCGTGCAGCGCGATCAGCGGCGACCAGTACCAGTAGGCGACGCCCGCCACGGCGAAGGCGACGGCCGCCACCACGGCGACGGTCTTGCGAAAGGTCGTGCTCATCCGGGACTCCTGAAAGGGGGTGGCGGCCCGCGCCGCACGCGCAGCGCCGGCACGCCGGCGCTGCGGCGCGCGCGGCGGCCGCGTCAGCGCAGCACGACCGCGAACCGGGCCCAGCCGCCGAGCGGGTAGGTCTCGCGCACCGGCGCGTCACCCGCCGCGGGCTCGATGTGCTGCGTCAGCTCGAACAACGTGCGCACCAGCACGACCAGCTCGAGCGTGGCCAGCGGCCGGCCCGGGCACACATGGATGCCGGTGCCGTAGACCAGGTTGTGCGCGGCGTTCTCCTGCGGCCGGTAGGCGTCGGGGTCGCCGAACACCGCCTCGTCGCGGTTGGCCGAAGTCCAGTGCAGGTAGATGCGGGTACCGGCCTCGAGCGCGCAGCCGGCGACCTCGGTCGCCCGCGTCGCCACGCGGCGGTTGACCAGGAAGGGGTCGTCGATGCGCAGCATCTCGTCGATCGCCGCGGGCAGCCCGGCCGGATCGGCGCGCAGTGCGGCCTGCACGTCGGCGCGCGTGGCCAGGAAGTGCAGCACCACGCCCACGGCCGCCGCCATCGACGCCAGGTCGCCCGCCGTCCAGTTGCGCAGCACCGACACCACGTCGGCATCCGACAGGCGCCGGCCCCCGACCGTGACCTGCATCAGCTCGGTCGTCGGATCGGGCGGCGCCGCGGCGCCGGCATCGCGCCGGCGCTGCACCTGCGCGCGCACCAGCGCGTCGAAGTCCGCCGCCACGGCCGCTGTGCGCGAGCGGTCCTTCGAGCGCGTGGCCGCGTGATTGGCCGCCATCCAGGCGAGCAGCTCGGGTTCGATGCCCTGCCAGCCGAGCCACTCGGCCTGCGCACGCACCGCGTACGCGCAGCCGAGCTCGGTCACCGCATCCACCGCGGCGCCGCGCGGCAGCGCGCCGGCAATCTGGTGGGCGATCGCGCGCAGCCGCGGCTCGAGCCGGCGCATGCGCTCGGGCGTGAAGAAGGGGTCGATCGCGGCCCGGAACGCGGCGTGCTCGGGCGGGTCCAGGCTGTTGGGCACCTGGCGGAACTCCGACGCTGCCGACGAGAAGGTCGCAGGGTCGCCCGCGGCCGCGACCACGTCGGCATGCCGCAAGAGGCTGACGCCGCGCGGCGAACGCGCCAGCGGGCACGCGCGACGCTGCCGGTCGTAGGCGTGCAGCTGGTCGGCCAGCACCGCGTCCGACAGCGGCTCCCAGTGGGGTATGGGCTTGCTCACGCCCGAATCTTCGCACGGCGCGGGCGCCGCACTGCAACGCCCGCGGCGGCGTTGCGGTCAACGGCAGCGGCACTGCGCATGCCGCCGCGCCCGCGGGCTCCGAATGCGGCGCGTCAGCCGAACCAGGCGACCTTGCCGGTGGCCACGTCGTGCATCGCGTACACCACCTTCAACTTGCCTTCGCGCACCAGGCCGGCCATGGTCGGGCTGCGGCTGGTCAGGTGGGCGGCAGCGTCCTTCGCGTTCTGCTCGGCCACGCGCTGCACCAGCGCCGCGTCCTTGGAAGTCGGCACGCCCTTGTAGTTCAACTGGCCCAGCGCCGGGCGAATCTGCGCCAGCACGCCGGTCAGGCTGCCCAGCTTGGCGTCGTCGATCGCGCCCTTGACCGCGCCGCACTCGCTGTGGCCGAGCACCACGATCAGCTTGGCGCCGGCCAGCGCGGTCGCGAACTCCAGGCTGCCGACGATGTCGGGGCTGGCGATGTTGCCGGCCACGCGCGCGACGAACATGTCGCCGATGTTCTGGTCGAAGATCAGCTCCGGCGGCACGCGGCTGTCGATGCAGCCCAGGATCGCGCAGAACGGCGCCTGCTGCTGCGCGGTGCTGCGCACCTGCTCGAGCAGGTCGCAGTGCAGCGCCTGGCCCGAAGCGAAGCGGACGTTGCCGTCCTTCAGCCGCTGCAGCGCTTCTTCCGGGGTCTTGGCCTGTTGCCGCTCGGGCGTGAAGGCCTCGCAGCGGTCCTTGGCAGCCGCACCGGCGGCGGCCCCCATCGCGATCAGGGCTGCCAGGCTGTGGCGTCGGTTGAGCATCGCTTCTCCATTTCCGCGTCGGGCCCCACGGCCCGTGCCAGCCCATTATCGGGCTGACCCGACCCCAGCCGCCTCGCATGCGCGGTGCACGCGGCGCCGGGGCGGCCGCTTCAACCGGCGCCGCCGGGCGCTGCACGGGCCAAAATGCGACCAGAATGCGATGGTTGCGCCAACCTGGGAGAACGCCATGTCTGCCGAGCTGCTGAAGACCCCGCTGCACGCCTTCCACGTCGAACACGGCGCCAAGATGGTGCCCTTCGCCGGCTACGAGATGCCGGTCAGCTACCCGGCCGGCATCGTCGCCGAGCACAAGCAGTGCCGCGAGTCGGCGGCGCTGTTCGACGTGTCGCACATGGGCCAGATCCGGCTGATCGGCGACGGCGCCGACCGCGCGCTCGAGAGCCTGATGCCGATCGACCTGATCGGCCTGGGCCTGAACCAGCAGCGCTACGGCTTCTTCACCAACCCCGCCGGCGGCATCCTCGACGACCTGATGGTCACGCGCCGCGACCACGACCTGCTGCTCGTGGTCAATGCCGACCGCAAGGCCTTCGACACCCAGCACCTGGTCACCAACCTCGGCGGCCGCTGCCAGATCGTGCCGCTGCCCGACCGTGCGCTGCTGGCGCTGCAAGGGCCCAAGGCGGTCGCCGCGCTCGCGCGGCTGAACCCCGACGTGGCCGGCCTGGTCTTCATGACCGGCGGCAGCTTCACGCTCACCGGCGTGGAGTGCTACGTCACGCGCTCGGGCTACACCGGCGAGGACGGCTTCGAGATCTCGATGCCCGCCGACGCCGCCGAGCCGCTGGCGCGCGCACTCACGCAAATGCGCGAGGTCAAGCCCGCGGGCCTGGGGGCGCGCGACACGCTGCGGCTCGAGGCCGGCCTGTGCCTGTACGGCCACGACATCAACGACCGCACCAACCCGGTCCATGCCGGGCTGACCTGGGCGATCCCCAAGGTCCGGCGCTCGGGCGGCGAGCGCGAAGGCCGCTACCCGGGCGCGGAGGTGATCGCGCTGCAGATGACCCAGGGCGCGCCGCACAAGCGCGTGGGCCTGGTGGCGCTCGAGCGCGTGCCGGTGCGCGAAGGCATGAACGTCGTCGACAGCCGCGGCCACAGGATCGGCAAGGTCACCAGCGGCACGATCACGCCCACCGTCGACAAGCCGATCGCGATGGCCTACGTGGTCAGCGACTATGCGCGCCCGGCGGCCGAGGTCTACGCCGAAGTGCGCCTGCAACGCGTGCCGATGCGCGTGACGCCGATGCCCTTCGTGCCGCACCGCTACCACCGCGGCTGATCCGTTCCCACCCACCCCCACCCGACCCCGAGGAGCACGCCTGTGACGACCATGTTCACGCCCGACCACGAATGGATCAACATCGAGGATCACGAAGCCGCCGTGGTCGGCATCACGCTGCACGCGCAGGAAGCGCTGGGCGACATCGTGTTCGTCGACCTGCCCGCGGTGGGCCGGACGCTGAAGAAGGGCGAGATCGCGGGCGTGGTCGAAAGCGTCAAGGCCGCGGCCGACCTGTACATGCCGGTCAGCGGCGAAGTGGTCGAGGTCAACGACGCGCTGCGCGCCGACCCGGCGCTGGCCAACCGCGACCCGATGGGCGAAGGCTGGTTCTTCAAGATCCATGTCACCGACATGGCCGAGTTCGAGCAGCTGATGGACCCGCCCGGCTACGACGCACTGCTCAAGACGCTGTAGCCGCGCACCCGCACGCGCATCGCCGGCACGCCGGCGATGCGCGCGCCGAGGCCGGCGCCCGGGGCTGCGCCGCCGCCGGGTTGCCCCTTCCTGCCATCCGTCACCTGCCAACCGCCATGCCCGCACATCCGCTGTCCGAACTCGAGAACCCGCGCGAATTCACCGCCCGCCACATCGGCCCCGGCGCTGCCGACGAGCCGCGCATGCTGGCGGCGATCGGCGCGGCGTCGCGCGCCGCGCTGGTCGAGGCGCTGGTGCCGGCGAGCATCGCGCGCCGGCGGCCGCTGAACCTGCCGCCGCCGGCCACCGAGGCGCAGGCGCTGGCCGAGCTCAAGGCGCTGGCCGCCGGCAACCGCGTGCTCAAGAGCTTCATCGGCCAGGGCTACCACGGCACCCACATGCCCGGCGTCATCCAGCGCAACATCCTCGAGAACCCGGCCTGGTACACCGCCTACACGCCCTACCAGGCCGAGATCAGCCAGGGCCGGCTCGAGGCGCTGGTCAACTTCCAGACGATGGTGTGCGACCTGACCGGCATGGCGATCGCCAACGCGTCGATGCTCGACGAGGCCACCGCCGCGGCCGAGGCGATGACGCTGGCGCGGCGCAGCGCAAAGAGCCCGAGCCACAAGATCGTCGTCGCCGGCGACGTGCACCCGCAGACGCTGGACGTGCTGCGCACCCGCGCCGAGCCGCTGGGGCTGCAGGTCGTGCCCGCGAATTCGGCGGCCGAATGGGATGCGCTGATCGCCGGCGGCGACTACTTCGCCGCGCTCGACCAGCTGCCCGCCACCTCGGGCGATCTGCACGACCTGCACGGCCAGGCCGAGCGCATCCACGCGCACGGCGCCGCCTTCATCGTCGGCGCCGACCTGCTGGCGCTGGCGCTGATCAAGCCGCCGGGCGAATTCGGCGCCGACATCGCCTACGGCAACACCCAGCGCTTCGGCGTGCCGATGGGCGGCGGCGGCCCGCACGCCGCGTACCTGGCCTGCCGCGACGAGTGGAAGCGCAGCCTGCCGGGGCGGCTGGTGGGCGTCAGCGTCGATGCGCAGGGCCGCACCGCGTACCGGCTGGCGCTGCAGACGCGCGAGCAGCACATCCGGCGCGAGAAGGCCACCAGCAACATCTGCACCGCGCAGGTGCTGCTGGCGGTGCTCGCGAGCATGTACGCCGTCTACCACGGCCCCGAGGGCCTGACGCGGATCGCGCGGCGCGTGGCCGCCTACACCGCGATCCTGGCCGCCGGGCTGCGCCGGCTCGGCGTGGCGGTGCGCACCGAAGCGGCCTTCGACGCGATCACGCTCGACACCGGCGCGCGCACCGCCGAATTCGCCGCGCGCGCGCTGGCCGCCGGCATGAACCTGCGCCGCTACCCCGAGTGGGGCGACACGATGCTCGGCATCGCGCTCGACGAAACCACCACGCGCGCCGACATCGAGGCGCTGTGGCGGGTGTTCGCCGCCGACGGCGCCGCGCTGCCGCGCGTGGCCGAGTTCGAGGCCGGCGTCGAGCCGATGATCCCGGCCGCGTTGCGGCGCACGTCGCCCTTCCTCACGCATCCGGTGTTCAACGCGCACCGCAGCGAAACCGAGATGCTGCGCTACATCCGCTCCCTGAGCGACAAGGACCTGGCGCTCGATCGCAGCATGATCCCGCTGGGCAGCTGCACGATGAAGCTCAACGCCACGGCCGAGATGATCCCGATCACCTGGCCCGAGTTCGCGCACGTGCACCCGTACGCACCGCGCGACCAGCTCGCCGGCTATCAGCAGCTCAACGACCAGCTGTGCGCGTGGCTGGCCGAGATCACCGGCTACGCCGCCGTCAGCCTGCAGCCCAACGCCGGCTCGCAGGGCGAGTACGCGGGGCTGCTGGCGATCCGCGCCTGGCACGCGAGCCGCGGCGACCACGCGCGCACCGTGTGCCTGATCCCCGAATCGGCGCACGGCACCAACCCGGCCAGCGCCGGCATGGTCGGCATGCAGGTGGTGGTGGTCAAGTGCGACGCGATGGGCAACGTCGACCTGGACGACCTGCGCGCCAAGTGCGAGAAGCACCGCGCGGAGCTGGCGGCGATGATGATCACCTACCCGTCCACCTACGGCGTGTTCGAGGCGCACGTGAAGGAGCTGTGCGCGCTGGTGCACGCGCACGGCGGCCGCGTCTACGTGGACGGCGCCAACCTGAACGCGCTGGTCGGCCTGGCGGCGCCGGGCGAGTTCGGCGGCGACGTCAGCCACCTGAACCTGCACAAGACCTTCAGCATCCCGCACGGCGGCGGCGGCCCTGGCGTCGGCCCGGTGTGCGTGGTGCAGGACCTGGCACCCTTCCTGCCGGCGCTGCCGGGCGCGCCAGCGCAGGCGCCGGTCGGCGCGATCAGCGCGGCGCCCTGGGGCAACGCCGCCGTGCTGCCGATCAGCTGGATGTACATCCGCATGATGGGCGCCGCCGGGCTGCAGCACGCGACCGAGACCGCGATCCTGGCCGCCAACTACGTGGCCGCGCGCCTGGCCGACCACTACGACATCCACTTCAGCGGCGAGATCGCCGGCGTGCGCGGCGGCGGCGTCGCGCACGAGTGCATCCTCGACCTGCGGCCGCTGGCCAAGACCAGCGGCGTCGGCGCCGAGGACGTGGCCAAGCGGCTGATCGACTACGGCTTTCACGCGCCCACGCTGAGCTTCCCGGTGGCGGGCACGCTGATGGTCGAGCCCACCGAGAGCGAACCGCTGGCCGAGCTGGACCGCTTCTGCGACGCGATGATCGCGATCCGCGCCGAGATCGCCAAGGTCGAAGCCGGCCCGGATCAGGGCGGGTGGCCGCGCGACGACAACCCGCTGAAGCACGCGCCGCACACCGCCGAGATGCTGCTCGCGGCCGACTGGCCGCACGCCTATTCGCGCGAGGAAGCGGCCTACCCGGTGCCGGCGCTGCGCGGCGCCAAGTACTGGAGCCCGGTGGCGCGCGTGGACAACGTGCACGGCGACCGCCACCTGTTCTGCAGCTGCCCGCCGCTCGAGGCCTACACCTGAGGGCCGCGCGATGGCCGTCTCCGTCTTCGACCTGTTCAAGATCGGCATCGGGCCGAGCAGCTCGCACACCGTCGGGCCGATGCGCGCGGCGCGGCTGTTCGCGCTGCGGCTGCAGCACGACGGCCTGCTGCCGCGCACCGCGCGCGTGCACTGCGGCCTGTACGGCTCGCTCGGCGCCACCGGCAAGGGACACGGCAGCGACAAGGCGGTGCTGCTGGGGCTGGCCGGCCACGAGCCCGACACCGTCGAGGTCGACGCGATCCCCGCACTGCTGAAGGCGGTGCGCGACAGCGGCCGCATCAAGCTCGCCGGGCTGCAGGCGATCGAGTTCGCCGAGAAGCGCGACCTGCAGTTCCGCCGGCGCGAATCGCTGCCGCTGCACGCCAACGGCATGCGCTTTGCCGCCTTCGACGCCGGCGGCGCCGAACTGGCGAACCGGGTGTACTACTCGGTCGGCGGCGGCTTCGTGATCACCGACGAAGTGGCCGCCGACGGCAGCCGGCGCGCGGCGATCGCCCCCGACACCACGGTGCTGCCGCTGCCCTTCCACAGCGGCGACGAACTGCTCGCGATCACGCAGCGCGAGCGCCTGACGATCGCCGGCGTGATGCGCGCGAACGAGCGCCACTGGCGCAGCGACGCCGAGATCGACGCCGGCCTGCTGCGCATCTGGCAGACGATGCAGGACTGCATGAAGCGGGGCTTGACGCACGACGGCACGCTGCCCGGCGGCTTCAAGGTGCGCCGGCGCGCGGCCGCGCTGTACCGCGACCTGACCGCCAACCCCGAAGCCGCGCTGCGCGACCCGCTGCAGGTGCTCGACTGGGTGAACCTGTACGCGCTCGCGGTCAACGAGGAGAACGCCGCCGGCGGCCGCGTCGTCACCGCGCCCACCAACGGCGCGGCCGGCATCGTGCCGGCGGTGCTGCACTACTACACGCGCTTCGTGAACCCGCCCCCTCCGGCGGCAAGCGCCGGCAGCCCCGAGGGGGGCACGGCCGGCTTGGGGCGGCCCGGCGCCGGCCTGGGCGCGACCGACACCGGCGTCGTCGACTTCCTGCTCACCGCCGGCGCGATCGGCCTGCTGTACAAGGAGAACGCCAGCATCAGCGGCGCCGAAGTCGGCTGCCAGGGCGAGGTCGGCGTGGCCTGCAGCATGGCCGCCGGTGCGCTGTGCGCGGTACTCGGCGGCACGCCCGCGCAGGTGGAGAACGCGGCCGAGATCGGCATGGAGCACCACCTCGGGCTGACCTGCGACCCGGTCGGCGGCCTCGTGCAGATCCCCTGCATCGAGCGCAACGCGATCGCGTCGGTCAAGGCGATCAACGCCGCGCGCATGGCGCTGCACGGCGACGGCACCCACCACGTCAGCCTGGACCAGGTGATCAAGACGATGCGCGAGACCGGCGCCGACATGATGACCAAGTACAAGGAAACGGCGCGCGGCGGCCTGGCGGTGAACATCGTCGAGTGCTGATCCAAGGGTTCGACAAGGGATCGACAAGGGAGCGACGCATGAGGCGCAGGCCATGGATCGTCGGCATCATCCCGGCGGCGGTGCTCGCCCCGGCCACGTACGCACAACTGCCCAAGCCGGAGGACCTGAGCCGGCAGCTGGGCAAGCTGTCCAAGACGCCCGCCGCGGCGGCTGCAGCCGGCAGCGGCGACGCCAAGACCGACGCAGCCGGCATCAAGGAGGCGCTGGCAGTGGGCACCGAGCGCGCGGTGGCGAGCCTCGGGCGCAAGGACGGCTACTTCGGCAACGCGGCGGTGAAGATCCTGTTGCCGTCGAGCCTGCAGAAGGTGGCGGATGTCGCCCGTTTGGCCGGTTACCAGCAGCAGGTCGACGAATTCATCCTCAGCATGAACCGCGCGGCCGAGGCGGCGGCGCCGCAGGCAGGCAAGATCTTCGGCGACGCGATCCGCGCGATGACGCTCGACGACGTGCGCGCGATCCTGACCGGCGGCGACACCGCGGCGACCGACTTCTTCAGGCGCAAGACGCACGACCCGCTGTATGCCGCCTTCAAGCCGGTGGTGTCGAAGAAGGTCGACGAAGTCGGCGCGACGCGCGCCTACAAGTCGATGATGGGCAGCTACAGCGCAGTGCCGATGGCGGGCAAGCAGTCGCTGGACCTCGACCACTACGTCACTGAAAAGGCGCTCGACGGCCTGTTCCACATGGTCGGCGAGGAAGAAAAGCAGATCCGCCGCAACCCGGCGGCGCGCACCACCGACCTGCTGAAGTCGGTGTTCGGCAAGTAGCCCTGGATCCCGCGCGCGGCCGGTCAGTCGATCGAGATCGCGACCGCGCCCGTGGCGCTCGGCTCCAACCGGCGGCGGCAGCCCGAGGTCAGGGCCCAGCCGATGAAGCACAAGCTGCGCGAGCCGGCTGTGCTCGGGGCGCTGCGCCCCGCCCAGCGCCGCAGCAGCGACCGCAGGTGCGGCGCACAGGCCTGCAGCGGGATGCGCGCGCAGCACGATGCAGCCGCCGGTGCGACGCTCGACCGCGATGTCGCGCGCCAGCCAGAAGCCTTCCCGAACGGCGCGGCGGTGGTGTCCGGCATCGCCGGGCTCGGGCGGGCAAGTCCGGTCGCAGCATCGGCGCGAACGCCTTCGCGCAGAATCGGGGCCATCGCCTTGCCGCCGACCTCGCCCTGCCGATGACCGCCACCGCCGACTCCCCCAGCCCCGACGTTCCCGAAGGCTTCCAGCCGCGCCAGTACGGCGGCAGCGGCTTCATCGGCGCCAACGGCCCGCTGTACCTGCGCAAGGTCGAAGGCGGCGGCGTGCAGCTGGGCTTTCGCGTCGAGCCGCGCCACTGCAACCCGATGGGCGTCCTGCACGGCGGCATGATGGCCACCTTCTGCGACATGCTGCTGCCGATCTCGGCACACTACCTGTCGGCCGACCTGGCGCGGCGCATGCTGCCGACGATCCAGCTGCAGGTCGACTACCTGGGCCCGAGCCCGCTGGGCGCCTGGGTGCAGGGCGACGCGCAGCTGCTGCGCACCACCCGCAGCCTGGTGTTCCTGCAGGGCCTGGTCAGCGCCGACGGCGCCACCGTCGCCCGCGCCAGCGGCATCTTCAAGATCGGCGCGCTGTTCGACGATTCGGCCGATTTCGGCCAGGCGCGGCTGCGCACCGCCAAACGGCCGCCGCAAGAGCCGGAAGACTGAGAGGCTGAGAGCCTGGGAAGCGAGGACAGCCCATGATCCAGCCGCTCGGCACCCACGACGCCCACCCGTTTCTCGGCCAGGATCTGCCGTGGCTGCTCGAGCAGCGCGCGCTCGCCCGCCGCGACCACCCGTTCATCGTCTGGGTGCCCTTCGAAGGGCCCGAACAGCGCTGGACCTACGGCGAGTTCCTCGCGCGCGTGCAGCGCATCGCCGGCGGGATGCAGCGGCGCGGCGTCAAGCGCGGCGACCGGATCCTGATCCACCTGGACAATTGCGCCGAGGCGCTGCTGGCCTGGTATGCGTGCGCGTGGCTGGGCGCGGTCGCGGTCACCACCAACGCGCGTGCCGCCGGCGACGAGCTCGCCTACTACGCCGAACACAGCGAGGCCGTGGCCGGCATCACCCAGCCGCGGCTGGCCGAGCTGGCGGCACGCCACTGCCCGGGGCTGCAGTGGCTCGCGGTCACCGCCACCGACGGCGGCGACGAGCCGGCCTTCGCGCCCGAGCGCGCCACGCACTTCGACGCGATCGACGCCGATCCGCTGCCGCGGCGCGCGCCCGATCCGCTTGCCGCCTGCAGCGTGCAGTACACCTCGGGCACTACGGCGCGGCCCAAGGGCGTGCTGTGGACGCACGCCAACGCGCTGTGGGGCGCGCGCGTCAACGCGCTGCACGAGGACCTGCGCGCCGACGACGTGCACCTGGTGCACCTGCCGCTGTTCCACACCAACGCGCAGGCCTACTCGGTGCTGGCCTGCCTGTGGGTCGGCGCCACCGCGGTGGTGCTGCCGCGCTTTTCGGCCAGCCGGTTCTGGCCGGTGTCGCTCGCGCAGCGCTGCACCTGGACTTCGCTGGTGCCTTTCTGCGTGAAGGCCCTGATGGACCAGGAGGTGCCGGCGCACCACTACCGGCTGTGGGGCAGCGCCGTCAGCGAGCCGCCGGCCGATGCGCATTTCCGCGTCAAGACGATCGGCTGGTGGGGCATGACCGAGACCATCTCCCACGGCATCGTCGGCAGCCCGCAGCTGCCGAACCGGCCGCTGACGATCGGCCGGCCGGCGCCCGAGTACGGCATCGCCGTCGTCGAGGACGACGCCGTGCCGGTGCGCGACGCGCGCCACGTGGGCCCGGGCGGCAGCGGCCTGCTGCTGGTCCGCGGCGTGCGCGGGCTGTCGCTGTTCCACGAGTACCTGGGCAACCCGCGCGCCAC
Organism: Pseudomonadota bacterium; assembly: GCA_018240325.1. GTDB lineage: Bacteria > Pseudomonadota > Gammaproteobacteria > Burkholderiales > Burkholderiaceae_C > Rubrivivax. The sequence goes on along the minus strand of JAFEFZ010000265.1, from coordinate 17,705 downwards.
CGCCGAGGCCTTCGACCCCGACGGCTGGTTCCGCACCGGCGACCGCATCGACGTGCTCGACGACGGCAGCCTGCGCTTCGGCGACCGTGCCAAGGACATGCTGAAGGTGGGCGGCGAGAACGTCGCCGCCAGCGAGATCGAGCGCGTGGTGCTGCAGGTGGCCGGCGTGCACGAGTGCGCAGTGGTCGGCCGGCGCCACCCGATGCTCGACGAGGTGCCGGTGCTGTTCGTGCTGCCCGCCGCGCATGCCGAGGGCGACCTGCTCGACCGCGTGCGCGCCGCCTGCGCGGCGCAACTGGCCGATTTCAAGCAGCCGCACGAGCTGCGCATCGTCCGCGACTTCCCGCGCGCGACGCTCGAGAAGATCGCCAAGGCCGAGCTGCGCCGCCGGCTCGACGCCGAAGCGGCCGAGGACGCCGCCGCGCCGCCGGTGCCGCCCGGTGCCTGAGGCCGGCGCCGCCGCCCCGGCGCGCGCCGCGCTGCCCTGGGCGATGCTGTTCGCGCTGGCGGCCGCGTTCACGCTGAGCCAGGCCTACCGCACCGTCGGCGCGATCCTGGCCGCGCCGCTGCAGGCCGAATTCGGGCTGTCGCCGCAGCAGCTCGGCACCTTCGCCGGCGCCTTTCACTTCGCCTTCGGCACGCTGCAGGTGTTCATGGGCGTGGGCATCGACCTGCACGGCGTGCGCCGCACCGTGCTCACCGCGTTCCCGCTGACGATCGCCGGCGCGCTGCTGTCGGCGCTGGCGCCGGGCTACGCCACGCTGGTGCTCGGCCAGGTGCTGATCGGCATCGGCTGCGCGCCCGCCTTCCTGGTGTGCACCGTGTTCGTCGCGCGCCACTTCCCGCCCGAGCGCTTCGCCGCCGTCTCGGGCCTGGTGATGAGCGTCGGCGGCATCGGCCTGCTCGCCACCGGCACGCCGCTGGCGTGGCTGGTCGAGGCCTCGTCGTGGCGTGCCGCCTTCTTCGTGCTGGCCGCCTGCTCGGCCGCGGCCTGGGGCCTGATCGCCTGGCGGGTGCACGAGCCGGCGCTGCCGCAGGCGGCCGATGCGCCGCGCGAATCGCTGGCGCAGGCGCTGCTCGCCTTCGCGGCGCTGCTGCGCCTGCCGTGGACGGCCGGCATCATGGCGCTGGCCTTCGTGTGCTATGCGTCCTTCCTGTCGCTGCGCGGCCTGTGGCTGGGCCCGCTGCTGATCGAGCGCCACGGCTTCTCGCTGGTGGCCAGCGGCAACGTGGTGCTGGCGGTGTCGGCCACCTCGCTGTTCGGCCCGGCGCTGTTCGGCCGCTTCGACCCGGGCGGCAGCGCGCGCCGGCGCGTGCTGGTCGGCTGCTCGTTCCTGCTCGCGGCGATGTTCGCCGTGCTGGCGCTGACGAGTTCGGCGGTGCTCGACGTCGCGCTGCCGGTCGTGATGGGGGTGATGTCGGGCTACATGGTGCTGCAGTACAGCGAGGTGCGCGCCGGCTATCCGGCGGCGATCGTCGGGCGCGCGCTGGCACTGTTCACGATGGCGATGTTCATGGGCGTGGCGCTGATGCAGTGGTTCACCGGCTTCGTCGCGTCGCAGGCGGCGGCGCGCGGCGCCGACACCTACACCGCGGTGCTGCTGACGATCGCCGCGATGCTCGTGGCCGGCGCGGTGGCCTTCGCGCTGCTGCCCAAGGCGGCACAGGCGCGCGTGCCAGAATGACCGCGCGCCGCGGCGCCGTGCGCCGCAGCCCGACCACCGAAGGAAACGCAATGACCCCGTCCGAACGCGCCGCCGCGCTGAGCCCCGCCCAGATCGTCGACAGCGGCCACCCGGCGGTGATCGCCTACGCGCACGCGCATGCGCGCGGCGCCACCGACCGCGAGCGCGCGGTGGCGCTGTACTACGCGGTGCGCGACGGCTTCCGCTACGACCCGTACCGCATCGAGATGACGGTGCACGGCCTGCGCGCCAGCACCGTGCTGTCCAACGGATACGGCTGGTGCGTGCCCAAGGCGGCGCTGCTGGCCGCCGCCTGCCGCGCCGCCGGCATCCCGGCGCGGGTGGGCTACGCCGACGTGCGCAACCACCTGAGCACCGAGCGCATGCGCCGCGACATGGGCACCGACCTGTTCGTGTGGCACGGCTACACCGACATCTGGCTCGACGACGCCTGGCGCAAGGCAACCCCGGCCTTCAACATCGAGCTGTGCGACCGCTTCGGCCTGCTGCCGCTGGAGTTCGACGGCGTCGCCGATTCCGTCTATCACGCCTTCGACCGCGCCGGCAACCGCCACATGGAGTACGTGCGCCAGCACGGCGCCTTCGACGACGTGCCGCTGCAGCGCATCCTCGACGACTTCGCGGCCTTCTATCCGAAGGTCTACATGGACAGCTTCGCGGTGCGCGACGCCGACTTCGAAGCCGACGTCGCGCGCGAAACGGCGCCGCGCTGAAGCCTGCGCGCGGGCTTCAGCGCCGCCAGAACTGCGGCGTCAGCAGCACCAGCACCGACAGCAGCTCGAGCCGGCCGAGCAGCATGCCCGCGGCGCAGACCCAGGTCTGGAAGTCGCTCAGGCCCTGGTAGTTGACGGCGGGGCCCACCTCGCCGAGCCCGGGGCCGATGTTGTTGACGCAGGCGATCACCGCCGTGAAGGCGGTGACCACGTCCAGCCCGCTGAACAGCAGCAGCATCGTCAGCACCACCAGCGTCGCGCCGTACATCATCATGAAGGCGATCACGTTCTGCATCACGCGCTGCGGGATCGGCTGGCCGCCGAGCACCACCGGGTTGACGACGTTGGGGTGGACGATGCGCACCAGCTCGTGCTGCGCCTGCTTCAGCAGCAGCAGCAGGCGCACCATCTTGATGCCGCCGCCGGTGGAGCCGGCGCAGGTGGCGAAGCAGCCGAGCAGGATCATCGCGAGCGAGGCAAAGGCCGGCCACAGCGCATAGTCCTGCGATGCGAAGCCGGTGGTCGTGCCCACCGACACGACATGGAACGCGGTGTGGCGCAGCGCCTCGAGGTAGCTCGCGTACTGCCCGTTGAACCAGATGTACAGCGACACGACCGCGGTCGTCAACGCCATCGCCGCCAGATAGGCACGCGCCTCGACGTTGGTCAGCAGCGCGCGCGCAGAGCGATGGTGCCAGGCGGCGAAGTACAGCGCGATGTTGATGCCGGCCAGCAGCATGAACACCACCGCCACCGCCTCGATGCGCGCCGATTTCCAGTAGCCGAAGCTCGCGTCGTGCGACGAGAAGCCGCCCAGCCCCATCGTCGAGCACATGTGCATGAACGCGTCTTCCCAGCTCATGCCGGCCCAGGCGAACGCGAAGAAGCAGGCGACCGAGAAGCCGAAGTACACGCCCCACAGGCCGCGCGCGGTCTGGGCGATGCGCGGCGTCAGCTTGGCGTCCTTCATCGGCCCGGCGACCTCGGTCTTGAACAGCTGCGTGCCGCCCACGCCGAGCAGCGGCAGGATCGCCACCGCCAGCACCACGATGCCCAGCCCGCCGATCCACATCAGGAAGCAGCGCCACACGTTGACCGACAGCGGCATCGCGTCCAGGTCGGTGAGCACCGTCGCGCCGGTGGCGGTAAAGCCCGACACCGCCTCGAAGTACGCATCGGTGAACGACAGCCCCGGCAGCGCCAGCAGCAGCGGCAGCGCGGCGAACAGCGGCAGCGTGATCCAGGTCAGCCCGACCAGCAGGAAGCCGTCGTGCGGCTTGAGCTCGCGCTTGAAGCGCCGCGTCGCCAGGCTCAAGCCCAGCCCGACGCCCAGCGTGACGCCGCCTGCGGTCCAGAACGCCGTCTCGGCCGCATCGTGGCGCGCCACCGCGAAGGCCAGCGGCACGGCCATCAGCAGCGCGAACAGCATCACCATCCGGCCGACCAGCGCGGCCGCGGCGAGCATCATCGCCGAGCTCCTGACGGAAGCCGCTTCGGCGGCAGCACTGCGGCCGGCATGCGCATCAGAAGAAGAAGGTGGCGCTGGGTTGGAACAGTTTCTCGATCTGCCGCACCATGCGCTTGCGCGGCAGGAAGACGACCACGTGGTCGCCGCCGGCGATCACGGTGTCGTGGTGCGGGATGATCAACTGCGGATCGCCGTCTTCGTCCACGCCGCGCACGATCGCGCCGATCTGCGCGCCGTCGGGCAGCTTCAACTCCTCGATGCGCCGGCCCACCACCTGCGAGTGCTTGCGGTCGCCGCGCGCCACCGCCTCCAGCGCCTCGGCCGCGCCGCGGCGCAGGCTGTACACCGCGGCCACGTCGCCGCGGCGCACGTAGGCCAGCAGCTCGCCGATCACGGTCTGCGCCGGCGAGATCGCGATGTCGATCTGCGTGCCCTCGCCCTGCACCAGGTCGGCGTAGGCGCGGCGGTTGATCAGCGCCAGCACCCGGCGCGCACCCATGCGCTTGGCCAGCAGGCAGGACATGATGTTGTCCTCGTCGTCGCTGGTCAGCGCCAGGTACAGGTCGGTCTCCTGCACGTTCTCGGCGGCGAGCAGGTCTTCGTCGGTGGCGTCGCCATGCAGCACCAGCGCTTCGCCGGGCAGCTCGGTGCTCAGGTACTCGCAGCGCGCGGCGTCGGCTTCGATGATCTTCACGCGGCAGCTGCCGGCGAGCTGCCGCGCCAGCCGCAGCCCCACGCGGCCGCCGCCGGCGATGATCACCCGGCGCACCGGGTTGCTGCGCCGGTGCAGGCCGACCAGCACGCCGCGGATGTGTTCGCTCGCGGCGAGCACGAACAGCTCGTCGCCGGGCTCGATGCGGGTCGCGCCGTCGCAGACCACCGCGCGGTCGCGGCCGGCGGCGTCGCGCCGGTAGATCGCGACGATGCGCATCGGCAGCGCCGGCACCAGGTTCGGCAGGTCGGAGATCACGTGCCCGACCAGCGGCCCGCCGACCACCGTGCGCACCGAGATCAGGCTGACCCGGCCGCGCGCGAACTCCAGCACCTGCAGCGCTTCGGGGTACTCGATCAGCTTGCCGATGTAGGTGGTCAGGCTCTGCTCGGGGCAGATCACCGCGTCGACCGCGAAGCCCTGCTTGCCCATCAGCGGGCTGCCCTCGGCGTACTCGGGGCTGCGCACGCGCGCGATCCGCGTCTGGATGCCGAACAGGTCGTGCGCCAGCTTGCACGCGACCAGGTTGGTCTCGTCCATGGGCGCGCAGGCGATCAGCATGTCGGCGTCCTCGGCGCCGGCGGCCTTCAGCACCGACGGCTGCACCGCGTTGCCGACCACGCCGCGCAGATCGAGCCGGTCCTGCAGCGCGGCCAGGCGTTGCGGCGCGGTGTCGATCACCGTGATGTCGTTCTTCTCCGACGCCAGGCTCTCGGCGACGCTTTCGCCCACGCGGCCGGCGCCGACGATCAGGATCTTCATGGCGCGCGATTATCGGCAGCCGCCCGCCGCCCGGCCGCACACGCGGCACCGGCCGGGGGCCGGCGTGGCGGCGCCGGCGGGCTCACGCGCCGCCGACCGAACCGGGGATCGGCGGCACCGCGTGGCGCACGTCGGCGCACTGCGCGCGCTGGCGCAGCGCGTGGTCCATCACCACGATCGCCAGCAGCGCCTCGGCGATCGGCACCGCGCGGATGCCCACGCAGGGGTCGTGCCGGCCGAGCGTCTGCACCACGGTCGGGTTGCCGGCGCGGTCGATCGACGCGCGCGGCAGCCGGATCGAGCTGGTGGGCTTGACGGCGATCGACACGACCAGGTCCTGCCCGGTGGACACGCCGCCGAGCATGCCGCCGGCGTGGTTGCTGCGAAAGCCCTGCGGCGTCAGTTCGTCGCCGTGCTCGCTGCCCTTCTGGGTGACGCAGCGAAAGCCCGCGCCGATCTCGACGCCCTTGACCGCGTTCAGGCCCATCATCACGTAGGCGATGTCGGCGTCGATGCGGTCGTACAGCGGCTCGCCCAGCCCCGCCGGCATGCCGCGCGCGACCACGTTCACGCGCGCGCCGCAGGAGTCGCCCGCGCGGCGCAGCGCGTCCATGTGCGCTTCCAGCTCGGGTACGACGCCCGCGTTGGGCGCGAAGAAGGGGTTGTGCGCGATCTGCGCTTCGTCGACGAAGGGAATCGCGATCGGCCCGAGCTGCGCCATCCAGCCGGCGAAGGTGGTGCCGTACTGCTCGCGCAACCACTTCTTGGCCACCGCGCCGGCGGCCACCGTGGGCGCCGTCAGCCGCGCCGACGCGCGCCCGCCGCCGCGCGGGTCGCGGTGGCCGTACTTGCGCCAGTACGCGTAGTCGGCGTGGCCGGGGCGGAAGGTGTCGAGCAGGTCGGCGTAGTCGCCGCTGCGCTGGTCGGTGTTGGCGATCAGCAGCGCGATCGGCGTGCCCGTGGTCAGCCCCTCGAACACGCCCGACAGGATCTGCACCGCGTCGGCCTCGCGCCGCTGGGTCACGTGGCGGCTGGTGCCGGGGCGGCGGCGGTCGAGGTCGTGCTGGATGTCGGCTTCGCTCAGCGCCAGGCCCGGCGGGCAGCCGTCGATCACGCAGCCGATCGCCGGGCCGTGGCTTTCGCCGAAGTTGGTGACGCAAAACAGCGTGCCGAGGGTGGAGCCGGACATGATCGCGTCATTCTAGGCAGCCGCATCGCCGGCGACGCGCCCTGCGACCCGACATTCGGGCAAGCGGCTCGATTCAATCGCCCTCAGGGCCGCGCTGCGGCGAAGGCGACATCGCGCGCCGCCTCGAAGCTGCGCATCGGCACCTCGACCTGCGTCTTCGTCAGGTCGAAGGCCTGGTGCACCGATCGCCCCTGCGCGAGCAGGCCGTAGAAGCACTCGGCCCATTCGCGCACCTGCTCGCCGCTGATGTCGTCGTCGCTCGCCGCGACATGCGCCACCCGCTGCACCTCCTGCGCCACCACCAGCGGCACGCGGCAGGTGGCTAGTGCAGTGTTCCACGCTATGCAGCACATAAAACCGCGCCTTTGCCGCCCTGGCGTCGTTGCCAATCCTCGCGATGCCACTGGGCATCGCTGCGGTTTGCGCCTAGCCAGGACGACAAATCCATCGGTTTTCTTCAGTGCTGCACAGAGTGGAACACTGCACTAGGACCACCAGCCGGACCTTGGCCTCGACCAGCAGGCGCACGAAGGCCGCCGGCGGCATCGCATCGGCCGGCCCGGGCGCCGGCAGGTTGCTGCGGGGGTCGACGCCGCTGAAGACCATCTCGCCGGTGCGCGGATGCACCGGCAGCACCAGGTGCACGATGTCGAAGCCCCGCCCGTCGAGCCACTTCGACCCGGCGCGGATCGTCGTCTGGTCGGACGACACGAAGATGTCGAGCAGCCCGAGGAAGTCGCGCTGCAGCCGCTCCTTCAGCGCCTGGGCAAGCGCCGTCCCGGCCGAGATGCGGCTGATGAACACCGGCGTCTTCGCCATCGCCGTCGTGCCCCGCAAATGCCGCCGCGCGCAGCATGCGTCGGCGGCACGGCTTCAGCCCGGCAGGCCCAGCGCGACGAAATGCGCGACCCATTCGCGCGCCGGATCGGCCGCGACCAGGCGCGCCGCCTCGTCGTCGTGGAACGCGCCGACCGCGCACACCGCCAGGCCGCGCGCGCCCGCCTCGAGGTAGGCGCGCTCGCCGGCCAGCCCGACCTCGAGGAAGGCGTGGCGCCAGGCGCGCGCGAAGCCGTCGGGGTCGGCGGCCAATGCCTGCCGATCGATCGACAGCAGCAGCACCGCCGCGGCATCGCCGACCACGTCCTGGTCCAGCGCGGCGGCGCGGGCGCGCAGGCGCAGCCCCTCGCCCGCCACCGGCAGCGGCTGCAGCGCGTGGCCGTCGCTGCGGTAGCGCCAGGCGCCGGCGGCCAGGCCCGCGACCCGCAGGCTCAGCAGGTCGGCGCGCACCGCGGCCGACAGCTGCGGCGGTGCTGCCATCATCGCCGCCAGCACCGCGCCGATGTCGGCCGGCGCCAGCGGCGCGCCGCTGAAGCGGCGCCGCGAGCGGCGCTGCGCGATCAGCGCGAACGTGTCGGCCTGCCGCGGCAGCGCCGGCGGCGGCAGCCGCCCGCTGCCCGCACGCGGCAGTGCGGCGGGCTTCGCGCCAGCGGTCGCTCGCGCCCTCGCGTCGGCGCTGCGCCGCGGCAGCGCTGCGCTGCCGGCTGCCGCGCCGGCCTCGCCGGCCCAGCGCAGCGAAGTCGCGCGGTGCACTGCATCGGTGATGCCGAGGCGCGCGGTCGTGCCCGCCGGCAACGGCGCCGCCGGCTGCCAGCCGCGCACGGGCGGCAGCCACGCCGGCGACACCGCAGCCGCATCGCCCAGCAGCGCGACCATCAGCACGCCCTCCTCGGCCTCGTCGATGCGCAGCGCGGCGGCCGCTGCAGCGCCGTCGAATCGGGGCTGCAGCTGCAGCGCGAGGCCCAGCGCCGCAGCGGCAGCGCGCAGGTTCTCCAGCGCATGGCCGAGGTCGGCCAGCATGCAGCGGTAGGCGCGGTCGCCGTACTTGCGGCCGGTGCGGCGCAAGACCGCCGTCGCGACCAGCGCCGCCGCCGCGCCGTCGGGCCAAGGGGCGCCGGGCCGGCCGATCGCCGCTGCGGCGGGTGAAGCCGCGTCCAGCCGCTGCAGGCGGTGATGCCGCGCGCCGTAGTGCCACAGCCCGGGCTCGACGCCGGCCACCTGGCGGATTGCGACGTACAGCTCGGTCGCAAACAGCGCCCCCGCCGACGGTGCGGCGCGGTAGTGGATGCCGCCGAGCTCCAGGCTCACGCCGGCGGTGTGCCAGAGCAGGTCGCCGAGCGCCGCGGCATCCAGCACCCGCGCCAGCCGCGATTCGTGCCGCGGCGCCGGCAGATCGAGCGTGCGGTCGCCGGCCACGGTCTTGAACGGCGGCAACGCATCGCCCCAATCGACGCGCGGCGCCCGCCGCACTGCGCGGGTGCGGCTCAGCGACGACTCGGCCTGGTACTGCTCGACCCGCGCGCGCGCCGCGGCCGCATCGCCCGGCGCCGCCGGCGGCAGCGGCGCGGCGCGGCCCGGGCGCGACCAGAGTCCGATGCCCGACCACCCGGCCGCCGCCATGCCCAGCAGCCCCAGCCCGCCGAGCAGCGGCCGGCGCGCGGCCGGCGCGGCCGGGCATCGCCGCGCGCGCCGCACACGCAGGCCTGTCCTCAGCCACCCCGTCATCCAGCCGAACTTGCCCATCGGGGCCGAGCTTAGGTCAACGCCGCGGGCACCGGCGAAGGCGGCAGGCCGCGCGCGACAATGCCCGCATCGCCACCCACCGAAAGGCCGACACGATGGCCGGATACGCCGACCCCGGTTTCGACACGCTGGCGCTGCACGCCGGCGCCGCGCCCGACCCCGCCACCGGCGCGCGCGCGGTGCCGCTGTACCTGACGACGAGCTTCGTGTTCGACAGCTCCGAGCACGCGGCGAGCCTGTTCAACATGGAGCGCTCGGGCCATGTGTACAGCCGCATCAGCAACCCGACCAACGCGGTGCTGGAAGAGCGCATCGCCGCGCTCGAAGGCGGCAGCGGCGCCGTCGCCACCGCCAGCGGCCAGGCGGCGCTGCACCTGGCGATCGCGACGCTGGCCGGCGCCGGCACGCACATCGTCGCCAGCAGCGCGCTGTACGGCGGCAGCCACAACCTGCTGCACTACACGCTGCGCCGCTTCGGCATCCGGACCACCTTCGTCAGGCCGGGCGACATCGACGCCTGGCGCGCGGCGATCCGCCCCGAGACGAAGCTGCTGTTCGGCGAGACGCTGGGCAACCCGGGGTTGGAGGTGCTCGACATCCCGTCGGTCAGCGCGGTCGCGCACGACGCCGGGCTGCCGCTGCTGGTGGATTCGACCTTCACCACGCCGTGGCTGATGAAGCCGATCGACCACGGCGCCGACCTCGTCTACCACGCGGCCACCAAGTTCCTGTGCGGCCACGGCACCGTGATGGGCGGGCTGCTGGTGGACAGCGGCCGCTTCGACTGGAGCGCATCGGGGCGCTTCCCCGAGCTGACCGAGCCCTACGACGGCTTCCACGGCATGGTGTTCCAGGACGAGAGCAGCGTCGGCGCCTTCTTGCTGCGCGCGCGCCGCGAGGGCCTGCGCGACTTCGGCGCCTGCATGAGCCCGCATTCCGCCTGGCTGATCCTGCAGGGCATCGAGACGCTGCCGCTGCGCATGGAGCGGCACGTGGCCAACACGCGCCGGGTGGCGCAGTTCCTGGCCGGCCACCCGATGGTCGCCGGCGTCGGCTACCCCGAGCTCGACGGCCACCCGAGCCAGGCGCTGGCGAAGCGGCTGCTGCCGCGCGGCTGCGGCGCGGTGTTCAGCTTCGACCTGAAGGGCAGCCGCCGCCAGGGCGTGGCCTTCATCGACGCACTGAAGCTCTTCAGCCATCTGGCCAACGTCGGCGACTGCCGCTCGCTGGTGATCCACCCGGCCAGCACCACCCACTTGCGCATGGACGACGCGGCGCTGCGCGCGGCCGGCATCGGCCCCGGCACGATCCGGCTGAGCATCGGGCTGGAAGACGCCGACGACCTGATCGACGACCTCAAGCGCGCGCTGCGCGCGGCGGAGAAGGCGGCATGAAGCTCGACGTCGACACGCACGAAGCCTTCGCCTACACCGGCGGCAAGCCCTTCGATGCCACGCTGCCCTGCGTGGTGTTCATCCACGGCGCGATGGGCGACCACAGCGTGTGGACGCTGCTGGCGCGCTGGTGCGCGCACCACGGCTGCTGTGTGCTGGCGCCCGACCAGCCGGGCCACGGCCGCAGCGCGGGTGCGCCGCTGCCCAGCGTCGAGGCGCTGGCCGACTGGACGCTGGCGCTGATGGGCGCCGCCGGCGTGCAGCAGGCCACGCTGGTGGGCCACAGCATGGGCACGCTGGTGGCGCTGGAAGCTGCGGCACGTGCACCCGGGCGTGTCGCGCGGCTGGTGCTGCTGGGCGCCGCCTACCCGATGAAGGTCAGCGACGCGCTGCTCGCCACCGCGCGCGAGGCGCCGCTGCGCGCGATCGACATGGTCAACGCGCTGTCGATCGGCACGCTGGCGGCCAAGCCGAGCTATCCCGCGCCGGGCATGTGGCTGCACGGCGCGAACCGCGCGCTGATGCGCAACCAGCAGGCGCTGTCGGGCGAGATCAACCTGTTCGAGCACGACTTCCGCATCTGCGACGCCTACGCCGGCGGCGCGCAGGCGATGGCGAAGGTGCAGTGCCCGGCCACGCTGATCACCGGCGCGCGCGACCAGATGACCCCGCCCAAGGCCACCCGAGAGCTGGCCGCGGCGCTGAAGGCCGACGTGGTCACCGTGCCCACCGGCCACCACCTGATGGCCGAGGCGCCGGATGCGGTGCTGGCCGGGCTGCGGCGGGCGTTGCAGGCGTGAGAGCCCCCGGCCGGCACCCGCGGGGGCAGGAAAACCGGGCCATCGCCCGCGCGCCGCCGGCATGGGCGTCGCCGCGCCCCACCCCGACTCCACACGACCCCGAAGGAAGGCCCCGATGAGCGAGATCCTCGCAGGCACCCTGCTCGACATGATCGCCTACCAGGACGGCGCGGTCGTGAGCAAGACCCTCGTCGACAAGAAGACCGGCACGGTGACGCTGTTCGCGTTCGCGCCGGGACAAGGGCTGAGCGAGCACACCGCCCCCTTCGACGCGCTGATCCAGGTGCTCGACGGCGAGGCCGAGGTCAGGATCGCGGGCACGCCCTACCGCCTGGCGGCCGGCGGGATGATCGTGATGCCGGCCAACGTGCCCCACGCGCTGATGCCCGGCGGGCGCTGGAAGATGTTGCTGACGATGATCCGCTCGTAGCCGCCGTGCCCGGCTGGGCGCGGCCGTACCGGCCGGCAACGTGCGGCGCCGGCCCCGCGGCCGATCCAGGTCGGTGCCGCTCGGGTGCCGCTCAGGTGCCGCTCACGTACCGCAGCCGCCGGCGGGCGTCTGCGCCGTCCAGGCGCGCCAGCTGCGCAGCGCCTCGCACAGCGTGCGCTGGTGCACCGCAACGGTGTCGGTGATCACGCGGCCGTAGCCGCCGGCCATGGCCACCGCCACCGGGATGCGCCGCGCGTGCAGCGCGTCGAACACGCGGCGGTCGCGCGCCGCCAGGCCGTCGAAGCTGAGCTTCAGCCGCCCGAGGCGGTCGCCCTCGTGCGGATCGGCGCCGGCCAGGTAGAAGGCCAGCGCCGGCAGCCGATCGCCGTGGCGGCGCCAGGTCTCGGCCAGCGCCGCGTCGAGCGCGGCCAGGTAGTCGGCATCGCCGCAGCCGTCGGGCAGATCCACGTCCAGGTCGCCCGGCTCCTTGCGTGCGGGGAAATTGCGCGCGCCGTGCAGCGACAAGGTGAACACCGTCGGGTCGTCGCGGAAGATCGCCGCGGTGCCGTTGCCCTGGTGCACGTCCAGGTCGATCACCAGCACCCGCAGCAGCCCGCGCCGGCAGCGGTGCGCTTCGGCCTGCATCAGCCGGGTCGCGACCGCGACATCGTTGAACACGCAGTAGCCCGAGCCCCGGCCGGGAAAGGCATGGTGCGTGCCGCCGGCCAGGTTGGCAGCCACGCCTTCGCCGAGCGCGGCGCGGCCGGCGGCGATGGTCGCGCCCACCGAGCGCCGCGCCCGTTCGGCCAGCCGCGGCGACCACGGCAGGCCGATCTCGCGCTGCTGCGCCGGCGACAACGCCCCCTCGGCCACGGCCGCGATGTAGGCGGGCTCGTGCACCAGCGCCAGCTCGCCCGCGCTCGCGGCAGGCGCCTCGCGCACCCGGATGCCCGGTTCGGCCAGCGCGATCGCCTCGCGCAGCAGCCGGTACTTGGGCATCGGAAAGGAATGCCCCGGGGGCAGTTCGATCGTGAAGCTGTCGGCGTGGAAGGCCTGCATGGCGCTGGTTGGCGGCCCGTGGCTAGGCTGCGATCCCTAGTTTTGTTGCATTGCAGCAAAAAAGATTTGTCAACACCCGGGTGGACCCTTATACTGTGACTCATGTTGCAGCGCAGCAAATGCTGAAGGCGGCAACACCGAGAACCCCCACCCGTCTGCAACCCAGGAGATTGAACCATGCTGACCGCTGAACAAGTGCTGGCCGCCCAGAAGGCCAATGTCGAGACCCTCTTCGGCCTGACCAACAAGGCCTTCGAAGGCGTCGAGAAGCTCGTCGAGCTGAACCTGCAAGTGGCGCGCACCGCGCTCGAGGAAGCCGCCGACAACACCCGTGCCGTGCTGTCGGTCAAGGACGCGCAGGAACTGCTCGCCCTGCAAGCCGCGATGCTGCAGCCGTCGGCCGAGAAGGCCGCGTCGTACAGCCGTCAGGTGTACGAAATCGCTGCCGCGACCAGTGCCGAAGTGACCCGCGTCGCCGAAGCGCAATTCGCCGAGGTGCAGCAGAAGTTCGCCGCCGCCGTCGAAGTCGCCGCCAAGAACGCGCCGGCCGGCAGCGAGAACGCCGTCGCGCTCGTGAAGTCGGCCGTGGCCGCCGCCAACAACGCGTACGAAAGCGTGAGCAAGGCCGCCAAGCAGGCCGCCAGCGTCGCCGAAGCCAACTTCCAGGCCGTGGCGAGCACGGCGGTCAAGGCCGTCGAGCCGGCCGCCCGCAAGCGCGCCTGAAGCTGAACCGGGCGGCGCCCGCACAACGCCGCCCGCGGCGAACGGATCCGAACCGGACGGAACTTTCCGGCGTACCGGGGAATCAGAAGCGGTTGCTGCGGCCGAGGAGGCTGCGGCAGTTGTGGATGGTTGTCTCCTCGGTACCCTCCGTTCGCCCCTTGGAGAGGTACCTTCCGGCCCGGTGGCAACACCGGGCCGTTTTGTTTGGTGCGCTCAGGGCGCCGCAGCCGGCGCCAGCCGGCGCCTGATCTCGGGCAACGCGGCCGTCGCCGCCTCGCGCCCGGCCTGGATCGCGCGGCTGCGCGCCGCGAAGTCGGCGCTGGACACGCCGTTCAGGCGCGGCCGCAGCACGACGTCGGCTTCGCGCAGTTCGAAGTGGTTGATGCTGCGCCCCATGATCGAGAAGGTCTGCAGCAGCACGCGCATCAGGTCGCCGGTGGCCCCGCCCTCGGGCGGGGTGCTGATGTCCACGGCGATCACCCGCTGCGCCCCCATCTGCCGCGCGTAGCTCACCGGCACCGGCGCCACCAGGCCGCCGTCCACGTATTCGCGCTGCCCGATGCGCACCGGCTGGAACACCGCCGGCACCGCGCTCGACGCGCGCACCGCGACGCCCGGGTCGCCGACGCGGAACAGGATGCCCTGGCCGTTGTCGAGGTCGGTGGCGACGATGCCCAGCGGCAGCGGCATCTGCTCGATGCGCTTCGCGCCGGTGTGCTCGCGCACCCAGCGCGCCAGCGCTTCGCCCCGGATCAGGCCGCGGCCCGGGAATGACCAGTCGGTGATCGCCCCCTCGTCCATCGCCAACGCCACCGCCGCCAGCTCGCGCCCGTTCTTGCCGGACGCGTAGAGCGCCGCCACCAGGCTGCCGGCCGACGTGCCGACCACCAGGTCGGGGCGGATGCCGGCTTCTTCCAGCACCTGGATCACGCCGATGTGGGCAAAGCCGCGCGCCGCGCCGCCGCCCAGCGCCAGGCCGACGACCGCAGGCTTGGGCGCGGGGCGCGCCTGTGGCGCGGCAGGAGCGGCGGGCTCCGGCGGCGGTGGCGCCGGCGCAGGCTTGGGAGGGCTCTGACAGCCGACCAGCAGAACCGGCAGCACCAGCAGCGCGGCACCCAGCCGACGCACGCAGACCGTCATTTCATTCCAACCGATCATATGCAATCAACTTTTCTGTAGTTCCAAACTATATGACGCATTCCTAGACTCCCGCCTCGAGGAAACGCCGGGCCGCCCCGAGTTTCCTTGACCCCCAAGGGGGCGGGCTGGGAGCAGCCTGGCCCTGGGGGCTGTTCAGGGCTCAACGGCCGACGGCACCGCAGTTTGGACGCGAGTGCAGCCGGCGCGAGATCGCATCCAGCGTCATGTACCAGTACACCGAATTCGACCGCCAGTTCGTGCGCACCCGCGCGGCGCAGTTCCGCGACCAGCTCGAACGCTGGCAGCGCGGCGAGCTCAGCGACGAGCAGTTGCTGCCGCTGCGCCTGCAGAACGGCTGGTACATCCAGCGCTACGCGCCGATGGCGCGCATCGCCGTGCCCTATGGCGAGATCAGCAGCGCCCAGCTGCGCATGCTGGCGCGCATCGCCCGCGACTACGACAAGCCCGAGCCCGAACTGCTGGCCCACGCCCAGGCCACGCAGGACGCGCTGCAGGCCGCCCAGCCCGGCCTGACGCTGGCCGCGCCGCCGCTGCGCTACGGCTACGGCCACTTCACCACCCGCACCAACGTGCAGTTCAACTGGATCCCCATCACCCGGGCCGCCGACGTGATGGAGCTGCTCGCCAGCGTGCACATGCACGGCATCCAGACCAGCGGCAACGCCATCCGCAACATCACCTGCGAAGCCTACGCCGGCATCGCCGAGGACGAGATCGTCGACACCCGGCCCTTCGCCGAGATCACGCGCCAGTGGAGCTCGCTGCACCCGGAGTTCGCCTTCCTGCCGCGCAAGTTCAAGATCGCCTTCAACGGCGCCGCCGAGGACCGCGCCGCCACCGGCTGGTACGACATCGGCGTGCAGGCGCGGCGCAACGAGGCCGGCGAGGTGGGCTTCACCGTCATGGCCGGCGGCGGCATGGGCCGCACGCCGGTGATCGGCACCGTGGTGCGCGAGTTCCTGCCCTGGGACCAGCTGCTCAACTTCATCGAGGCCATCGTGCGCGTCTACAACCGCTGGGGCCGGCGCGACAACAAGTGGAAGGCGCGCATCAAGATCCTGGTCAAGGCCGAGGGCCAGAAGTTCATCGACGACGTCGAGGCCGAGTACCGCGAGATCGTCGAGCTGGACGGCGCGCCGCACACCATCACCCGCGCCGAGCTGCAGCGCGTGCAATCCAACTTCGTGGTGCCCGAGCTGAAGGCGGCCGACCGGCCGGCCGGCGTCGATACCGGCGGCCAGATGTACCAGCGCTGGTTGCGCCAGAACGTGCGCGGCCACCGCCTGCCGCAGCTGCGCGCCGTGACGCTGTCGTTCAAGCGCGCCGGCTTCGCGCCGGGTGATGCCGACGCGGCCACGCTGGACGCGCTGGCGCAACTGGCCGACGCCTTCAGCGCCGGCGAGGCGCGCGTGACGCACGAGCAGAACCTGATGCTGCCGTGGGTGCATGCGAGCGACCTGCCGGCGCTGTACGAGGCCGCGCGCGCGCTGGGGCTGGCGCGGCCCAACATCGGCCTGATCAGCGACATGATCGTCTGCCCCGGCGGCGACTTCTGCTCGCTGGCCAATGCGCGCTCGCTGCCCATCGCCGCGGCGCTGACCGAGCTGTTCGAGGACATCGACGAAGTCACCGACCTCGGCCCGATCGACCTGCACATGAGCGGCTGCATCAATTCCTGCGGCCACCACCACAGCGGCCACATCGGCATCCTGGGCGTCGACAAGGACGGCAAGGAGTGGTACCAGGTCACGCTGGGCGGCTCCGACGGCTCGGCGCTGTCGGGCCCGGCCGCGCCGGGCAAGGTGGTCGGCCCCGCGTTCAGCGCCGCCGAGGTGCCGGGCGTGGTCGAGGCGGTGCTCGACACCTACCGCGCGCTGCGCCGCAGCGCCGCCGAACACTTCATCGACACGCTGCGCCGCGTCGGCCACGAGCCTTTCAAGCAGGCCGCCAACGCGGCCCGCCACGGCAGCGGCCACCGCACAGCGCGCGTGGCCGAGGAAGCCGCCGCCTGATCCCGTCAATGGAACGAACCATGTTGAAACTGATTCCCCGCAACACCGCCGCAACCAGCGAGGACGCTAGGACCCTGCGCATCGCCAACGACGCCGATCTGGGCGAGCTGGCGGCCGAGGGCGCGCTCCAAGGCGTCGCGCGCATCGAGCTGGACTTCCCCAAGTTCACCGACGGCCGCGCCTTCAGCCAGGCGGTGCTGCTGCGCCGCCGCTACCGCTTCGCCGGCGACATCCGCGCCACCGGCGACGTGCTGATCGACCAGCTGGTGCAGATGCAGCGCAGCGGCTTCAGCAGCGCCGTGCTGGCCGAGGGCGTGAACGCCGGCGCCGCGCAGCGCCAGTTCGAACGCTACGCCGCCTTCTACCAGGGCGACGTGCTCGAGCCGCGGCCGCACTTCGTGCGCGAGCAGGCGCGGGAGGCGGCATGAACGCGGTGAGCAGCCCCCTGCCCGGCGCCGGCGCCGGCGCCGCCTCGGCCATCGCGCTGTATGCGCGCGCCGGCGCGCAGTTCGACGAGCGCGTCGCGCATGCGGTGGCGGCGCTGCAGTCGGCCGCAGTCGAGCACGCCGGCGCCATCGTGCAGGCCACCAGCCTGGGCGCCGAAGACATGGTGCTGACCGACCTGATCGCGCGCCACCAGCTGCCGATCGCCGTGGCCACGCTGGACACCGGCCTGCTGCATGCGCAGACGCTGGCGCTGATCCCGCGCATCGAGCAGCGCTACGGGCTGGCGGTGGAACGCCACACGCCGGTGCAGCAGGCGGTGCTGCACTTCGTGCGCGAGCAAGGCGAGGAGCCGATGTACCGCAGCGTCGAGCTGCGCAAGGCCTGCTGCGATCTGCGCAAGATGCAGCCGTTGGCGCGCATGCTCGCCGGGCGCACGGCCTGGGTCACCGGGCTGCGCCGCCAGCAGTCGTCGAACCGCGGCGCCGTGCCGTTCAGCGAGCGCGACGGCGCCGGCCGCATCAAGCTCAACCCGCTGGCCGACTGGAGCTG